>JAUMZB010000095.1 GCA_030528345.1 Eikenella sp. | reverse complement strand
AGCTATGCGCTGGAGTATGGCGAAGCCACGGTGGAAATCCACACCGATGCCATCCACCGCAACGACCGCGTGCTGCTGGTAGACGATCTGGTGGCTACGGGCGGCACCATGCTGGCCGGGGTCAACCTAATCCGCAAGCTCGGCGGGCAGGTGGTGGAGGCGGCCGCCATTTTGGAATTTACCGACCTGCCCGGCGGCGGCAACATCCGCGCAGCCGACGTGCCTTTGTTTACCCTCTACCAAAACAGCGGTTCGGTCGAGTCGGCGGCCTGAACCAGGCTACCTGAAAACACATTCAGCCGCCGGCAGCCCGTTCCCGCTGCCGGCGGCTTTTTATTGACGGTGCGCCCGGAGCTGCGGCACCATAGGCCGAATAAGTGAGGTTTCAGGAGCCACATCATGTCTGCCGGCCGTTATGACCGTCAAACTCACGATCACAGCCACCCCCACAGCAACAATCTGCGCACGCTGGCAGTCAGTTTCGGTCTGATTGCCGGATTCATGATCGTCGAATTCATCGGCGGTTTGTGGTCGAACAGCCTGGCTTTGCTGTCGGATGCCGGTCACATGCTCGGAGATGCCGCTTCCTTGCTGTTAGCACTATTGGCTGTGGCTTGGGGGCGAAAGGGCAGTACGCCGCGGCATACTTTCGGCTTCAAGCGGCTGGAAATTCTGGCCGCCCTGTTCAATGGCCTGACTTTGTTGGCGCTTGCCGTTTATATCGCTTACGAGGCGGTCTCGCGGCTGTTGGCACCGCAGCAGGTGGCATCGCTGGAGATGCTGCTGATTGCTGCCGTGGGTTTGGTGGTGAATATATTCGTGGCTTGGTATATGCACCGCGGCGGCGATGTTAGACATAACCTGAATATGAAGGCCGCCTATCTGCATGTGTTGGGTGATTTGTTCGGCTCGTTGTCGGCGATTGGGGCTGCAGTGCTGATGATGGCTTTCGGCTGGCTGTGGGTCGACCCGGCCACCAGTTTGATGGTGGCGGTGCTGATTGTGCGCGGGGGATGGTCAACAGCCCGTCAGGCTTGGCAGGTGTTGATGGAAGCCAACCCAGAGGCAGATCTGGATGCTGTGTTGGCACTGCTGCAGTCGGACAGCCGTGTGCGTTCGGTGCACGATGTACATATTTGGAGCATCGCCAGCGGTCTGCATGCTTTATCCTGTCATCTGGTGGTGGACGAGTCGCTGAACGTGGCACAGATTACCGAGCTGCAACAGTCAATCGAACGAAAGCTGCATGCGCTCAACATCCGTCACAGCAGCATTCAAATTGAGGGTGCGGCACACGGCCATGAAGAAGATGTATTATGCCGTTTGCCGGAATCTGATGCGCCAACACACCATCATTAATGTTTGCAGGCTACTTGAAAAGCGGTTGCGAGGCTTTCAGCCGGCCTGCAGTCTGATCGACCCTTCTTGGGTCTTTGACTTCTCCATTTTATTCACTAAAGGAAACCATCATGACTTACCTCGCACTCCAACAAGCCGCGCAAACCCGCCGTTCGGTTTACGCTTTAAACAAAAATCTGCCGCTGCCGGCTGCCGAAGTGGCCGACATCATCCGGCATGCCGTGCTGCATACGCCTTCGCCGTTCAATTCGCAATCTACCCGCGTGGTGGTGCTGTTCGGGGCGGAACACGAAAAGCTGTGGCAATTTGCCGAAGACGCTTTGCGCGCCATCGTACCCGCCGAAAAATTTGCGCCCACCCGGCAGAAATTGGATGGGTTTAAAGCGGCGGCCGGTTCGGTGCTGTTTTTTGAAGACCAAGACGTGGTTAAAGGTTTGCAGGCGCGTTTCCCTGCTTATGCCGACAATTTTCCCGTTTGGGCGGAACACGCCGATGCCATGCACCAATACGCGGTTTGGACCACGCTGGCCGCTGCCGGCATCGGTGCCAACCTGCAACATTACAATCCCTTGATTGACGGGGCTGTCGCCCGAGAATGGTCGGTTCCCGAAAACTGGACATTGCGTGCGCAAATGGTGTTCGGCGGCATTGGGGTGCCCGCCGGCAAGAAAACATTCGAGCCGTTGGAAGGGCGTCTGAAAGTGTTTGGCTTGTGAGTATTTGAAGCGGAAGTTATGTTTGGAGGCGTGTGGATGTAACTTATCCGTAAGCCGGCTAAGCCTTCGTCAGGCTACCTGAAAGCTGCTTTCCAGCATAAAAATCCCCTCAATGTTCTGGCAATATTGAGGGGATTTTTATGGCGCGGCCGGCTTATTCTTCCGCAGTAAGGAAGCCGCGCAGTTTTTGCATGGCTTTTACTTCGATTTGGCGGATGCGTTCGGCGGAGACGCCGTATTCGGCAGCCAGTTCATGCAGGGTGAGCCCGCCGTCGTCCTGCAACCAGCGGCTTTCGACAATGCGGCGGCTGCGGTCGTCCAATTGGGCCAGCGCATTTTGCAAACCTTCGGTTTGCAGCAGGTGGTGGGCTTTTTGGGCGATTTGCTGGGTGGGCTCGTTGTGGGTATCGGCCAGCCAGTCGATGGGAGCGTAGCTGTCCTCATCGTCGCTGTTGTCGGCCAACAGTGCCACGTCTTTGCCGGTCATGCGCTGTTCCATCTCCAGCACTTCGCTCATTTTTACGCCCAAATCGTCGGCAATGGTTTGCGCTTCTT
>JAUMZB010000094.1 GCA_030528345.1 Eikenella sp. | reverse complement strand
TGCCGCACTGGGCAAACTGGCAGCATTTCAACGAATTGGACGCAAAAGGCTTGGCCATGTACGGCCAAATGACCGCGGGAAGCTGGATTTATATCGGCTCGCAAGGCATCGTACAAGGTACTTACGAAACCTTTGTCGAAGCGGGACGGCAACATTACGGCGGCGATTTGAAAGGCCGCTGGATCCTTACCGCCGGATTGGGCGGCATGGGCGGAGCGCAACCCTTGGCGGCATCGCTGGCAGGCGCATGTTCGCTCAACATCGAATGCCAGCAGTCCGGCATCGATTTCCGCCTGCGCACCCGTTATCTGGACGAACAGGCAGACAATTTGGACGACGCGCTGAACCGCATCAAGCGCTACACCGCCGAAGGCCGCGCCGTATCCGTCGGACTGTGCGCCAATGCCGCCGACGTATTGCCGGAACTGGTGCGCCGCGGCGTGCGTCCCGACATGGTTACCGACCAAACCAGCGCGCACGATCCTTTAAACGGCTACCTTCCGCAAGGCATGACGTGGGCCGGATACCGCGAAGCCGCCAAACGCGATCCCGAAGGCACGATCAAAGCCGCCAAACAATCGATGGCAAAACATGTCCGCGCCATGCTGGACTTCCAAAAAGCGGGCGTACCGACGTTTGACTACGGCAACAACATCCGCCAGATGGCTTTGGAAGAAGGCGTGGAAAATGCCTTTGATTTTCCGGGATTCGTCCCTGCATATATCCGCCCCCTCTTCTGCCGCGGCATCGGCCCCTTCCGTTGGGCGGCCTTATCGGGCGATCCCGAAGACATTTACAAAACCGATGCCAAAGTCAAAGAACTGATCCCCGATGACGAACACCTGCACCGTTGGCTGGACATGGCGCGCGAACGCATCAGCTTCCAAGGTTTGCCCGCACGGATTTGCTGGGTAGGCTTGGGCTTGCGGGCGAAATTGGGTTTGGCCTTTAACGAAATGGTGCGTTCGGGAGAATTGTCCGCCCCCGTGGTCATCGGCCGCGACCATTTGGATTCGGGCTCGGTCGCCAGCCCCAACCGAGAAACCGAAGCCATGCAGGACGGCTCGGATGCCGTATCCGACTGGCCTTTGCTCAATGCGTTGCTGAATACCGCCGGCGGTGCGACTTGGGTGAGCCTGCACCACGGAGGCGGCGTAGGTATGGGCTTCTCCCAGCACTCCGGCGTCGTGATCGTGTGCGACGGCACCGACGAAGCGGCGGCACGAATTGCCCGCGTACTGACCAACGACCCGGCCACCGGCGTGATGCGCCATGCCGATGCCGGTTATCAAATCGCGGTTGATTGCGCCAAAGAACAAGGCCTGAACCTGCCGATGATTACCGGATAACCGGTCAAATTAAAAACAGTATGCCCGTCATACACGGATCTGAATCGTGTATGACGGTGTTGCTGATGAAAGTTTAAGCGGCTTAACCGTAGCGATATATGGTGTCTGCACATCGCTCATGATGTTTCAGACGGCATCCGAAGGGAGAACGCCATGACGAAACCCAATCTGTCCCGCAGCCGTGCCGCCGCACAAATGCTGGTATTCGGCACTTTGGGCATATCGATGTTTTTCATACCGGTGGAATTGGGCGGCAAACGCACCATTCTGTTCGATCATGCAGCCTCTTATTTGGTGAAAAATTGGCGCATGCCGGCCGAAATTGTCCTGCTCTGCATGATGGCTTACGGCGCGTTGTTACCGATATGGCGCGGTACTTGGCGCAACAGCTTAAGCGATAAAGTGCTGAGTGCATTCAAAGCCGCCGGGCTGCTGCTCGCCCTGCTGTATGTGTCGGGCCACGCACCGGAAGCATTTGCCGGCAAAGACATGCTGCCGTTTCTTTACGAAAAACTCAGCCTGCCTTTGGCCATGATTATTCCCATCGGCGCGCTGGTGTTGGCGTGTTTGGTCGGATTCGGGCTGATGGAATTCATCGGCGTGCTGCTGGAGCCGCTGATGCGCCGCATATGGAAAACACCGGGCTATTCGGCAGTGGATGCCGTGGCCTCCTTTGTCGGCAGCTATTCTGTCGGGCTGCTGTTGACCGACCAAATGTACCGCAAAGGCCGTTATACCGCGCGCGAAGCCGCCATCATTGCCACCGGTTTTTCCACCGTTTCCGCCGCCTTTATGGTCGTGGTAGCCAAAACGCTGAATCTGATGGGAGCCTGGGGCTTTTATTTTTGGAGCTGTTTTGCAATTACCTTTACCGTTACCGCAGTTACCGCCCGCATTCCGCCCATCAGCCGCATGGATAACGGCAATACGGCTGCTGCCGAAACAAAGATGTCTGTATCCCGCCGTTTTGCCGCAGCTTGGGAAGCAGGTATCGCCGCATCTGCCAAAGCGGATAATCCGGCCGGAGTTTTAATTGAACATTTTACCGCCGGAATTAAAATGGCTTCTGCCATCCTGCCTTCGATCATCGCAATCGGTCTGGCCGGATTACTGCTTGAAAAACACACGCCCGTGTTCGACATCCTGGGCTGGCTGCTGCTGCCGTTTGCCTGGCTGGGCGGCTTGGGCGAACCGTTGGCTGCGGCCAAAGGCATGGCCGCAGGTTTGGCTGAAATGTTCCTGCCGGCCATTTTGCTGAAAGAAGCCGATGTTTTAACGCGCTACG
>JAUMZB010000030.1 GCA_030528345.1 Eikenella sp. | reverse complement strand
GCCTGAACGCTTTAGAATAAATCCATGCCAGATAATGGCGGGACTATACACCTATAAAGCCTCAATCAAACGCTGCACCATCTGCGCCGAATGCACGGAAGCGGTTGCCAGAAACGCCTCAAAACTGGTGTCGGCCTGCTCGTCCGCCAAGTCGGACACCGCGCGGATCACCACAAAGGGCACGCCGAACTGGTGGCAGCTTTGCGCAATCGCCGCCGCTTCCATTTCCACTGCCTGCACGCCGGCAAAACGGTTGCGGATGGCGGCCACGGCCTCGCTGCTGTGGACAAACTGGTCGCCGCTCACAATCAGCCCGCGGTGTACGCGCGCCCCGGCAAAGGCGGCCGCCGCGGTTTCTGCCGCCGCGCACAAAGCGGCATCGGAAGCAAAGCGCGCCGGCAGCTGCGGCACCTGGCCGTAGGCATAGCCGAATGCGGTCACGTCCATATCGTGATGCGCGGTTTCGGTACCGATCACCACATCGCCCACCGCCAAGCCCTGCCCCAAACCGCCGGCGCTGCCGGTGTTGATCACGCAGTCTGGCCGGTAGCGCTGCACCAACACGGTGGCGGCCGCCGCCGCATTCACTTTGCCGATGCCGCTCAAAGCCAGCGCCACCTGTTTACCGCCGTAACGGCCGCTGTATACGGCGAATGCGCCGAAGGTTTCGGCAACCGGGCTTTCCAGGCTGTTTTTCAGGCGTTCGATTTCCGGCTGCATGGCGCCGATGACGGCGACGGTTTGCATGTTCATGTTTTCGTTTTCCCAATACGAAACGCACTGCCGCGGCAAACGGGCAGTGCGCCAACAAATCAAAGCTTACTGGGCGGCGGGCGGCTCGGCGGCGGGCTTGGGTTCGGCCTGCTGCAGGCTCACGGCGCGCGCCGGTACGATGGTGGAGATGGCGTGTTTGTACACCATTTGGGTCACCGAAGTATTGCGCAGCAATACCACGTATTGATCGAAAGATTCCACTTGGCCTTGCAGCTTGATGCCGTTGACCAGATAGATGGATACCGGAACATGCTCTTTGCGCAGTGCGTTCAAAAAAGGATCTTGTAACATTTGTCCTTTAGCTGTCATAGTGTGAAGACTCCGTTTTTATAATAATTTGGATTTTTAGAAAGGGAGGGCGATTGTAGCCGTGCCTGCGTGATTTTTCCAACATTTTTATGTAAAAGGCACCAAAATACCGGCCGTTTTTCTGCGCTAAATCAAACTATCTGTTAAAAAAGACGAATTGCTCTATTCCATATGGGCACGGTGCCGCCCATAAAACGGCACTGTCTTTGACCCCGCCGTTTCAGGCTACCTGAAAACCGTTTACCCCTTATACGCTCCCAATATCCGAGGAGGCGCATATGAGCATCAAACAATGGCCGGAAGGCGAACGGCCGCGCGAGAAACTGCTGGCAAAAGGTGCGGCAGCGCTGAGCGATGCCGAACTGTTGGCCATTCTGCTGCGCGTGGGCACGCAAGGCATGAGCGCGGTGGATTTGGCGCGCAGCCTGCTGCACGAATTCGGTTCGCTTAACCGCCTGATGAATACGCCGGCTGCGGAACTCACCCGCCACAAAGGCATGGGCGAGGCTTCGTTCTGCCAGTTTGCCGTGGTGCGCGAAATCGGCCGCCGCCTGCTGGCGGAAGAGATGCGGCAGACGCCGGCTTTTACTTCGCCCGAGGCGGTGGCCGATTATCTGGTGCTGCAATTGGCCGGCGAACGGGTGGAAATCGCCGCCGCCCTGCTGCTCAACCAGCAAAACCGCCTGATTGCGTTTGAAGAACTGTCGCGCGGCACGGTGGCCGAAAACACGGTTTACATCCGAGAGATCGTGCGCTTGGCACTGCAGCACCATGCGGCGGCTCTGATTTTCGCCCACAACCACCCGGGCGGCTCATCCGAGCCGTCGGCGGCAGACATCGCCTTTACCCGACGCCTGCATGCGGCGCTGGCTTTGGTGGAGATTCCCCTGCTCGACCATTTCATCGTGGCCGGCAACCGCGCTGTTTCTTTTCTGGAAAAAGGCTATTGGCGGCCTGAGGCTACCTGAAAAGCCAAACCGTGCGGCAGAATCCACTGCCGCACGGTTTGATCGGCCGCCATCCCGCTGGCACGGCCATATTTACTGCAACTTCCAGTTCAAATTGAAATTGCCGAAGTTTTGAAATTCGGGTTTGCCGTCGTAAATGGCCTGTTTACGGCCGAATTCGTAGCCCACGCCGAACATGTTGCCCACGCGCCAGTCGTGACCGTATTTCAGCAGCCAAGTGTTCTGCGCCGCTTCGCCCGACTGCCAGAAGCGGCCCAGGCTGCCGGTGAGCTGCTGGGTGAGGTGGACGCGGTAGGCCAGCGGCATGCCGTAAGACAGGTTCAGCGAACCGCTGACGGTGCTGCTGTGGCGCGGGTTGTAATAGTGGGCCTCGGGAATGTCGCGGTTACGCGCATGATCCGCCCAAGCGCTGCCGGCCAAACGCCAGCGGTTGTGCTGCCACAAGCTGTGCGACAGCCAAGCGTAGTAGTTTTGCCGCACGTTGTCGTCGTCAAACGTCATCACGCTGGCGCCCCCGCCGGCACGGGTATCGGCCGAATGGGCGTAATTGGCACCGACGGCGTATTCGTTGGCATACACGTTTTGATTGACGGCCTTCACCGGCGTATTGGCGCTGTTGACCGCAGCAGAAGCCTGCAGACTGAGGCGCTCGTTGGCGCGATAGTTAGCGCCGACGCGGGCATACGGCTTATCGTTCAAATGGGTGCCGTGGCCGGCCTCCACATTCAGGGTAAGCGGATGCAGATGGATTTCGCCGCCCACGCCCACCCGGCCGGTGCGCATTTCGTCACCGTGGTTGGGCACATAATTGCTCTGTTGGGTCACATAAGCGCGATGGCCGCCTTCGCTGCGCGGGCTGTATAAAGTGGCACTTTGCAGCCATTCGGTGCCATCGGCCGGCGAGGTGGTTTTGCTGGTTTGGGCGGCAACGCTCAGTTGGGCGGCGCGGGCATGGTCGTAATGCTCCCAAAAACCACGGTAACGCGGGTCTTGACGGTCTATGCCGCGCGCCATTTCGGCAGCGGCGCGCCAATTGCCGCTGTCGATCAGCAGCATGCCGATTTTGCTGTCGACGCCGGCTTGGCTGTCGGGCGACAACTGTTCTTTGGCCTGACGGAACCACACCAGCGCTTCATCGTTGCGGCCGTTCCATTGCGCCAAATCGCCGCGCAGCATCATGCCCCAAGGATCATTCGGTTTTTCCGCCAACCAGGCATCCATCAGCTCGATGGCGCGGTCGAGATTGCCGTTCCACGCTTCAAGGCGGACGTTCCAGAAATACTGTTTGTCGTAATACGGGTTTTCGATGCGGCGGGTGTGGGTGAAGTCGTTGGTGTAACGCTGCGGGTTCCAGCGTGCCAATTCCTGTTGGGCGCGGGTGTAATAGCCCAGATCGGCTTGCGCCGCCACCAGGTGCTCGCGCATGGCGGGCGAAATGCTGCCGCTTTGGGTCTGCTGCCGTTGCGCCAGTTCGGAATAGGTTTGATAGGCGCCGCGCGGGCTGCCCGACATCATCAAAGCCTGGGCATATTGCTCCTTCACATATTCCGGCTGCTCTCCGTAGGGCTGCAGGGTACGGTAATCTTCCAAAGCCTGTTTGCTGTTGTCGAGCGCAATCGCCGCAGTCATGCGGTCGCGCAACGCGGCCAAATAAAGATCGCCGCCTTTAGGCGCTTCGTTCACCACTTGGCTCAGTTTGTCGTAAGCGGTTTGCAGGTTTTGCACATTGCCCGATTCGGTGCTGCTGCGCAGCAGACTGGCCGCCTGGTCTTTTTGCAGCCACAAACGGTCTTGGGCGTTGAATAAATGCGGATAACGCTCGATCAACCGCTGTTGCTGTGGGTAGGCGCGCAGCTGGGCGGCGGTGCGGTACAGCGGCAACACCAAGTCTTCGCGCTCGGGATGGGCGTCTAATTGGGATTGCAGACCCAGCAGCTGATCGGTCAGGCTTTGGCTGCGTTGGGCCAAGTAATCGGCGGCTTGGCGGATATCCGCATCTTCGCCGAAACGGCCGCGGTAGGTATCGATATGCTGCTTCGCCGCGCTGTATTGGCCGGCATCCACGGCCGTCAGTGCGGCGCCGAGAAAGCCGATTTTCAGCTGCGGCGCCGCCTGTTGCAATTGGCTGTAATAGTCGGCAGAGAGTGCAAACTGTTTTTGGTCGCGGGCGGCTTTGGCCAGATTTTCCAGCTCATCGGCACTCAGCTGTGCCGGCGCACACTGGCGGCAAACCGCCAGCGCATCGGCCTGTCTGCCTTGGCGCAGCAAAAGCGCAATCAGGTCGGCGCGCACGCGCGGATCCTGACTTTCGGCATACAGGCTTTGCAGACCGCGCACAGACTCGGCCAAGGCGGCGTCGCTGCTGCGGGCATGTTGCGCCCAATGTTCGCGCTCGGCCTGGACATCGCGGGCCGAAGCCACGCCGGGCTGGGCAACCATCAGGGCAGACAATAAAACGGGAATCAGATTCGGGGTAAAACGCGACATCATAAAAACACTATACGAATACATTCAGGTTGCGCACTTTAATTCAATTTGCGCGGCTTGTGGGCAAATTTGCCCCGCAGCGGGGCGGATGCGGCAGGATTGTTGCGGCACCGACACGTTCGGCAGCTTTGTGAATAAACAAGCGGCAAGCTCAGCCGGCGCGCCGGCTTTTGCGCAACAAAATGCGCACGGCGCCGTCGTTGTGCCGATGCGGCTCGGCGTAGGCCAATACTTCGGGATGTTCCATCAGCCAGCGGCGTACCAGCGTTTTGAGCACCGGCGTGAAACCGCGCGAGCCCAAGCCGCTGCCGTGCACGATTTCGGCACACACCCCGCGTTTTTGCACATAGGCCACAAATTCGTTCAGCACCTGCTGAGCCGATTCCTGCCGGTAGCCGTGCAGATCCAGCTTGGCCACCACCGGCCAATACCCGCCGAGCAAACGGCGGATGTCGTCTCCGCCGCGGCCGTTTTTGCCGAACACGCGCGGCGGCTCGTCCCGGCTTTGGTCGCCCACATAAAAATAATCCGCCTCTTCCAGCGCCTCTTCTTCCGGCGCCCTCCGCCTGATTGGCGAAGTATCGCGCGGCAAAACGGCGCGGTTGCTGCTTTTCAGCGGCACCACTGCGCCCACGGCGGCAGCAAAATCCACCTCCTCCGCCCGCGCTTTTCTTTCCTCGGCCAAACGTTCCGCCTCGGCTGCACGCGCCTGCTCGGCCTGTTTGCCCAACTGTTTTAAAACATCTTGAAAAGACTGCCGCATCTGCAAGAATTCCGTTTCGGGTTTTCAGGTAGCCTCAAGTATAATGGAAAGCCGCCGGGCTGTTGATTGCGATTGATCCCGCGCCCGCCCACCGTTTCCCTTCACACGGAGCCTCCCCATGCAGCACACTTGTGACATCGTCGTTATCGGCGCCGGCCCTGCCGGCCTCAGTTTCGCCGCCGCAGCCGCCCCCAGCGGGTTGGACATCCTGCTGGTGGAACAGAGCAGCGAGACAATCCTGGCCAACCCGCCCTACGACGGCCGCGAAATCGCACTCACCCACCCCTCCCGCGCCGTGATGGAAAAACTCAGCATGTGGGAACGGATTGCCGAAGACGAAATCTACCCGCTCAAAGCCGCCAAAGTGCTCAACGGCGGCTCGCCCTACACCTTGGATTTCCCCGCCCCCACCGACGGCAAAGGCCAGCTCGGCTTTCTGATTTCCAACCACAACATCCGCCGCGCCGCCTACGAATCGGCCAAGTCCTTTCCCAATGTCCGCTTTCTCGCCGACAGCGGCGTGAAAGAAGCCCTCAACGGCAACGACGGCGTGACCGTTACCCTGGCCAACGGCGACACCGTTTCCGCCCGCCTGATGGTGGCCGCCGACAGCCGCATGTCGCAAACCCGCCGCCAGGCCGGCATTTCCGCCGACCTGCACGACTTCGGCCGCACCGTCATCGTCGCCCGTTTCGCCCACACGATTTCCAACGAAAACACCGCCTACGAATGCTTCCACTACGGGCGCACCATCGCCCTGCTGCCTTTGGGCGAATACATGACCAACTGCGTCATCACCATCGACAACCGCCGCGTGCATGAAGTGCTCGACCGTTCGCCCGAAGAGCTTGCCGCCGATCTGGAAAAACAGCTGCACGGCAAACTCGGCAGCATGTCGCCCGCCGGCAGCCGCCACACCTACCCCCTGATCGGCGTACACGCCCGCCGCTTCGTCGCCCGCCGCACCGCCCTCATCGGCGACGCTGCCGTCGGCATGCACCCGGTTACCGCCCACGGCTTCAACCTCGGCATCGCCAGCGCCGACCTGCTGGCCGAACTGATTGTACAGGCCGCGGCCGCCGGCCGCGGCATCGCCAACGACAGCCTGCTGGAGCGTTACGAAGCCCGCCACATGCTGCACACCCGCGCGCTCTACCACGGCACCAACTTTATGGTGAAGCTGTTTACCAACGAAGCACCGCCGGCCAAACTGCTGCGCAGCGCCGTGCTGCGCCTGAGCAACAACCTGCCGCCGGTGAAGCATCTGATCACCAAACAGCTGACCGGTTAAAGCGCCATGATTCCTTTCAGGTAGCCTGCCGGGCTCGGCAGGCTACCTGAATGCTTTTTGAGCGCCCTGCTCCATACTGCTGCGGCACCCTGCCTTTGCCGCCCGCCCCTGCTCCCAAACGCCCGTCCGCCCGGCGGCTGCAAAACTTTCACAGAAAAAACATTGTTTTTTAACCGAACACCTCCGCAACACTTGCCAAATACCGCGCCCGGCGGCATAATCCGCTCCTTCTATGCCGGTGTAGCTCAGTTGGTAGAGCACCTGACTTGTAATCAGGGGGTCGCGAGTTCGAATCCTGCCGCCGGCACCACACTCACAAAAAGCAGCCTGCAAACGGCTGCTTTTTTCTCGTCCCATCATACTGCTGCGGCGCTTCCAGGGGCACGCCCCAAGAGCCTGCCCAAAGTCTTCTTGTGAAGTGGTTTGGGGCGGTAAACCACGCATGCCGGGAGGAAGGCGCAGGCGGGGATTTTGACTCCACGCGCCCCGCAATGGAGACTTTGGACAAACCCTAAAACCCCGGCCGGCTGCAAACACAGCCGCACAACGGGCAAACGCCCTATTCCGGCAAAGCATGCAAAAACGCCGCCATCTCCTCATAAGCCTGTGCGCACACCCCGGGGTTCAAATCTTCCAGATTCAGAAAGGCATGAATCACCCCCGCCATCTCCACCTGCCGGCACGGCACGCCTGCGGCCTGCAACTTGGCCGCATACGCGCGGCCTTCATCACGCAGCGGGTCGGCTTCGGCGGTGAGCACCAGCGTGGGCGGAATCGGGTTGAGCACCGCCCGATGCAGCGGAGAAGCGGCGTGACGGTCTGCGCCGTCGGGGAAATAGCGGTCGAAATACCAGCGCATCCGCTCGGCCGTGAGCAGATAACCCTCGGCAAATTCGGCCACCGAAGGCTGACCCATGGTGAAATCCACGCTCGGATACACCAATACCTGCCCGGCAATCCGCATCTCGGCCGCATCGGTGCAGCAAAACAGATTGGCGCAAATCGAACCGCCGGCACTGTCGCCGCCCACACTGATGCGCCCGGCAAAGCGGATGCCGCGCTCAGTCAGCAAAGCACGGATGCCGCGCAATACCGTCAGCGCATCTTCCTGAGCCGCAGGATACGGGTTTTCCGGTGCCAGACGGTATTCCGGCGCCACCACCACATGCCTGGTCTGCACCGCCAGCCGGCGCAGAATCTGGTCGTACACGCTCACGCTGCCCGCCACGCCGCCGCCGCCGTGAAAATACACCAAAACCGGCAGCGCCTGTTCGGGCGCCGGATGGTAAATCCGCACCGGTACGGCATAAGCCGCAGGCGAAGGCACGGTGTCGTCCCACACCGCAGCCACTTCCTGCGCCCGGCTGACATAGCGCAAGGTCAGCCCGGCCAAAGCCTCGCGGACATTGATCACATTGGGCCGGAAACCCCGCGCTTGTGCGGCGGGCAAGAGCTGGTGGTTCACCACATCGAGAAATTGGCGCACGGCCGGCAGCAGCATCACGAATCCTTTCAGGTAGCCTGATCAAACCAAACACGAAGGCTACCTGAAAGCACCGGCAAAAACCAGCGCTGCGCCCGATAAAACGCCCACCCAAAAGGCAGATGCCGCCATCCGCCTTTTTGTCCGGGTAACGAGCGCTTTTACAAGCGCACTTCGATGCCCGCCGCCTGCATCGCCAGTTTGGCCTCGCGGATGCTGATTTCGCCGAAATGGAAAATACTGGCCGCCAACACCGCATCGGCCTTGCCTTTCTTTACGCCGTCAATCAGATGCTGCACATTGCCCACGCCGCCGGAGGCAATCACCGGAATATCCACCGCCTCGCTGACAGCGCGGGTGAGCGGCAGGTTGAAACCGATTTTGGTGCCGTCCCGATCCATGCTGGTGAGCAGGATTTCGCCCGCCCCGCGCGCCTGCATATTTTTCGCCCATTCCACCGCATCGATGCCCGTGGCTTTGCGCCCGCCGTGGGTAAACACTTCCCAGCGCGTGTTTTCGGAATTGACCGCTTTGGCGTCAATCGCCACCACAATCGCCTGCGAGCCGAAAAAACCGCTGGCTTCATTGACCAGATCGGGGTGGGTGACGGCGGCGGTGTTGATGCTGGCTTTGTCGGCACCGGCATTCAACAGTCGGCGCACATCGGCCACCGAACGCACGCCGCCGCCCACGGTGAGCGGAATAAACACTTGCGAGGCCACGGCTTCAATCACGTGCAAAATGGTGTCGCGGTTGTCGGAAGAGGCGGTGATGTCGAGGAAGGTCAGCTCGTCGGCGCCCTCGTCGTTGTAGCGCTTGGCCACGTCCACCGGATTGCCCGCATCGCGCAGGCCGACGAAGTTGACGCCTTTGACCACGCGACCGTTGTCCACGTCCAAACAGGGAATAATGCGTTTGGCCAATGCCATCTCGGGCTCCTTCAGTAAAAATGCCGGAATTCATGCTTCTTTACATGCCGGAATAAAACACGCGGGCTACCTGAACCCCCTTTTGAAGGTTTCAGGTAGCCTGTTTCGACTTATATGTTTTAGGAATTGGGCTGCGGCGCGGGGGTGCCGGAAATGCACTGCTGCGCGCTTTCGCCCAGCCAGCCGGCCGCCATGCCGCAGCCGTTTTGCTCCAGCCAGAAATAGCCGCCTCCGGCCACCAGGGCAATCACCAGGCGCAGGCCGAGGTTGCCGCCGAAGGTGTCGGACAAAAACAGCATCAGCGCCGCCCAAGCCGCCACCACGCCCCAGTGCACCATCCACACGGTGTCGGGGTTCGGCACCTGCCATTTCATAAAACCGTTGATGACGATGGCGAGGACGGCAAAAAACAATCCTTCAAACAAAACCTTGGGCTCGCGGTCGCCCAACCAGATACACCAAAAACCCAATACAAATGCCGCCAACATGATACGCTCCCTTGTAAAAAGACAAACAAACAATCGGATTATCGGATGAGGCTGTCTGCCAGACGCTGCGCCTCGGCAAAGTCTATGCTGCCTTCGTAAATCGCCCGTCCGGTGATGGCGCCGGCCACGCCTTTGTCCGCCACCGCACACAGGGCGCGGATGTCGTCCAAATCGGTCAGCCCGCCGGAAGCAATCACCGGAATGCGCACCGCTTCGGCCAGCTTCACCGTGGCTTCGATATTGACGCCGCTCATCATGCCGTCGCGGCCGATGTCGGTGTAGATGATGGCGTTGACGCCGTCGTCTTCAAAACGGCGGCTCAAATCGATCACATGATGCTCGGTGACCGTGGCCCAGCCGTCGATCGCCACCCTGCCGTCTTTGGCATCGAGACCCACGATGATGCGGCCGGCAAACTCGCGGCAGGCTTCGCGCACGAAGCCGGGGTTTTTCACCGCCGCCGTACCGATGATCACATCGTGCAGGCCGAGTTTCAGGTAGCGCTCGATGGTGGCCAGATCGCGGATGCCGCCGCCCAACTGCACGGGGATGTGGCTGCCGACGGCTTCCAGAATTTCACTGATGGCGGGAAAGTTTTTCGGTTCGCCGGCAAAAGCACCGTCCAAATCCACCAAATGCAGACGGCGCGCACCCTGTTTGAGCCAATGCGCCGCCATTTCGGCCGGACGGTCGGAAAAAACGGTGGCGTCTTCCATCAGGCCTTGGCGCAGGCGCACGCATTGGCCGTTTTTCAAATCGATGGCGGGGATCAGCTGCATGGGAATATTCCGTGGGTAGATAAAGGAAACAGGCTACCTGAAGGCGGCTATTTTACTGAATTTATTAGAAACCGACAAATTCTTACATTTCAAAACGCATCGGCTGTTGCTTCTGAAGGATTCAGAAGGCGTGGCACAGACCGGCTTTTAGGCCTGGCCGTCCCAATTCAGAAAATTGCGCAACAGCAAAAGGCCGCCGTCGTGGCTTTTTTCGGTGTGGAACTGGGTGGCGAACACATTGTCGCGGCCGACGATGCAGGCGAAAGGGTCGGGATAATCGCTTTCGCCCAATACCAGCGCCGTATCGGCGGGCGAGAAATAATAGCTGTGCACAAAATAAAAGCGGGTCTCGTCGGCCAAGCCGCGGAACAGCGGATGCGGACGGCTTTGGCGCACCGTGTTCCAGCCCATGTGCGGCACTTTCAGGCGTTCGCCGGCCGCATCGCGCAAGTCGGGCGCAAAGCGTTTTACCTCGCCGGCAAACCAAGCCAGGCCGGCGGTATCGCCCTCTTCGCTGTGCTCGAACAGCAGCTGCGCGCCCACGCAAATGCCGAAAAAAGGCTTGTTTTTCAGCGCATCCTGCAAAGCCTCGCCCAAACCGCTGTTTTGCAGCGCGGCCATGCAGTCGGGCATGGCGCCTTGGCCGGGGAACACGATTTTGTCGGCCGCCGCCACCGCATCGGGGCAGTCGGTTAGCCGGATTTCGGCATCGACGCCGGCCAAGTGACGGGCCGCTTCCACCGATTTATACACAGAATGCAGGTTGCCCATACCGTAATCGACAATCGCCACGTTCATCATACGCCCCTTATCGCAAAACTCCCGCAACCGCGCGGGCAGGCGATTGTACCCGCCGCCGCCGCCGGAAACAATCGGCGGGCAAGGTTTCTGCGGTGCGGTACGGGGTGTAGAATACGGCTCGGATTCGGCTGCCGGGCAAAGCGGCAAGGCGGCTTTGTGTTCATTACCAGGAGGATTGTCATGCAGAGTTTCGGAAAAGCTTTGGTGTATTTGGGCGTATTCGCCATCATTTTGAACTTCTTCGGCTATGTGCCCAAATTATTGGTATGGATTTACCAATGGGGCGAAGGCCCGGCTTGGGGCATCAAAATCGGCCTGATTATTGTGGGCGGCGTGTTGTGGCAACTGGGCCGGCGGCAGCAAGCCCGCGCCGTACACGATGAGGGCGAAGAATAAACCGCCGGCAGCGTTCAGGTAGCCTCTTTATGCTCCTGACGCCAAGCGCCATCGGCCTGCTACGGGCTGTTGGCGTTTTTGCCGGCCGCCGCTTAAAGCAGGCCGGCCCACCACAAAATGCCGTTGAGCACGCCGATGCCGGTGGCCAGACTGAGCAGCATATTGCGCCGCCAAGCGTGTATGCCGAGCACGGCCAGCAAAGCGGCCAGTTCGGCCGCCAAGCGCAGCCCGCCCTGCCCGCCGTCGGGCCGGCTCAGGCCGCTCAAAATCAGCAACACCAGCACCACCAAAGGCAGGGCGGCATTCACGTCTTGCAGTAATTTGGCTTTCAAGCAGCTTTTCGGCAACATCAAAGGAGCGGCGCGCAAGGCAAACGTCACGCCGCCCATCAGCAAAACCGTCAACCACCATTGCCAGGCCTGCTCCGTCATTTGCCGGCCCTCCCCGTCCACATTGCCGAACGGCACACGATAAACACCACACTCAACGCCACGGCCAACAGCAGCAGGTATTGCTGCGTGAGTGCGCCCGCCGCCCAAAAAGCGGCGGCCGCCAACAGGCAGGGCCACCATTCGCGGCGGCTGCAGTATTGCTCGTAGGCCAAAATCACAAACAGACCGTTCAGGGCAAAGTCCAGGTTCGGAATCCATTCGTTCAAACCGCCGCCTATGCCGACACCGGCCAGGGTGCCGAGCACCCAATACATCTGATTGCAAAACACAATCCGCCCCATCAACGGCCGGCGCAGCGGCGGCGGAAGGGTGGTCAGCACCGAAAAGCTTTCGTCGGTCAGCGCAAACAGGCTGTACCAGCGCACCCATTTTCGTTCGGGCAAATCGTCTAACAGCGGCATGGCGTAAAACACATGCCGCAGATTGATGATGAAGGTATTGAGCGTCATCGCCAGCACACCGGCCCCGCCGGCAAACATGGCCACCGAGGCATATTGCGCTGCACCGGAATACACAATCAGGCTGGAAGCCGCCGACAGCCATGCCGGCAACCCGGCCGCACTCATCAATACGCCGAAAGCAATGGCGGCGGGGACGTAGCCCAAGGCAATCGGATAAGAATAACGCAAGGCCAGCCGCCATTTGCGGGCGGACGACAAGTGTTCGGGCTCGCTCATCGTTTCGTGCGGGAAGGATGGAAGGCGGCGATTTTAAACAGCGTCAGGGCGTCCAGCAAGCGGAGCGGGAGGAAGAAACGGCGGGCAGTAGAAAGGCTACCTGAAACAGGTTCAGGTAGCCTGATGCCGGAATCGGAGGTTTTGGCAGTGGTTGTGGTTTTAGTCCTCTTGCGCCCCGGTTTGCAGATAATTGGCCAAGCCCACGGAAGCAATCAACTCCTGCTGGGTTTCCAACCAGTCGATGCGCTCTTCGTTTTCGTGTTTTTGCGCTTCCAACAGCTGGCGGGAAACATAGTCCTGCTTGGCTTCGCACTCGGCAATGGCTTCCACCAGCGCAGTATGCTTTTCCTGCTCTTTTTGCAGATCGCAGCGGATGATCTCTTCCACATTCTCACCGATCAGCAGCTTGCCCAAGTCTTGCAGGTTGGGCAAGCCTTCCAGCAGCAGAATGCGCTCGATCAGATCGTCCGCCGCCTTCATTTCGGTGATCGACTGCTTGTAAAAATAGCCGCCCAGCTCTTCAAAGCCCCAGTTTTTCAGAATGCGGGCGTGCAGGAAATATTGGTTGATGGTCACCAGCAGCAGGCCGAGGTTGCGGTTGAGCTGGCGGATAACGTCGCGGTCGCCTTTCATGGCAGTACTCCTTCAAATAATTGCTTACAGCTGGCTTTGCAGGTAGTTTTGCTCGCCCACCAACTTGATCAGGCGCAGCTGCTGCTCCAGCCAGTGCGCGTGGTCTTCCTCGGTGTCTTTCAGTTGGTTCACCAGCATCTCGCGGGTCACATAGTCTTGCTGCTCTTCGCACAGCTTGATGCCTTTTTTCAGGTTTTCGCGCACTTCGTATTCGGTTTCCAAATCGAACTGCAACATTTCGGCCACGTCTTTGCCCACGCGAATGGCGCCGGGTACGCACACAGGGGTGCCGCCCAACATCAGAATGCGGCGGATGAAGTTTTCCGCGTGCAGGGTTTCGTCTTCCATTTCGTGGCCGATGCGGTCAAACAGCTTGGTGTAACCCCATTCGGCGTACATACGGGAATGGATGAAGTATTGGTCGCGGGCGGCCAGTTCGCCGGCCAACATTTCGTTCATGTAATCGATTACTGCTTTATTGCCTTGCATGGTTTTTGCTCCTTGGATGATGTAGGGGGGATGGCAGGCTGCGGCGTCTGCAACGGCCCGCTGCGATGGCTGCGCATTATACGCAGCTTATTGATAAAATTCTCATCTCGGATTTTTAATGCGAATAATTCTTTTATAAAACAATCACCTTGCTCAAGCAGCTTAAAATAAAATCTTTATAAAATATAAAGACTTAATCTGATACTGGTTTTCAATTAAAAATAACAATGGTCGCCATCCGCCTAAATATTTACACAGCTTTACTTCAAAAAAAGCAAAAAATTTACGGAAAACATCAACTTGCATTTGATAACCATTGGCATTTCCCATTTAAGCAACCCCATCCAAGCCTCCGGCACTTGTCTTTATTTCTTGTCGCCGCCATCAATTCAGGCTACCTGAAACCGGCGTTCAGGTAGCCTGCCAATGGAAAAGACGTTTGCTTCAATGCCTGTTCGGCGGCCGGATTGACTCCGCTTCCGTTTCTTTCTGCTGCTTGCAGCCGCCCACCAGTTTGCGCAAACTCTCCGGCTCCAACAGGCAGATGTGCTTGTGCTCCACCGAAATCCAGCCTTCCTGATTGAAACGCGACAAAGTGCGGCTCACCGTTTCCAGTTTCAGCCCCAAATAACTGCCGATTTCCTCGCGCGACATGCGCAAAATAAAGTCGTTGGCGGCAAAACCGCGCTGCTGCAGCCGTTGCGACAAATTCAGCAAAAACGCCGCCAGCCGCTCTTCGGCGCGCATATTGCCCAACAGCATCATCACACCTTGGTCGCGCAGGATTTCCCGGCTGATCAGGCGGTAAAAATGCGATTGCAGCGAAGGCACGGCCAAGCCCAATTCCTCCATCCGCTCGAAAGGCAGCTCGCATACTTCGCTGTCCTCCAAGGCCATCGCATCGCAGGTGTGCTGTTTGTTACAAATGCCGTCCAAGCCCACCAGCTCGCCGGACATAAAAAAACCGGTTACCTGGTCGCGCCCGTCAAAACTGGCGATGGTGGTTTTCATAAACCCGGTGCGCACCGCATACAGCGAATGAAACTCGTCGCCGCTGCGGAACAGGTATTCGCCTTTTTTCAGACGGCGGCTTTGGCGCAGCACAGAATCCAACTGGCGCATTTCCTCCGCCATCAACCCCACCGGCAGGCAGAGTTCCTTGAGCGAACATTTGGAGCAAACATTTTTGGTATAAGTCATCGTGCGCGCGCGGCCTTATGTAAATCCGTTCCACCGGATGCAGAAGGCTTGACCGATATCAATGCCCCCGCCGCCCGGCCGTTTATAGTAAGCACTTTTTGTGCAGCATGCACCCGGTTGGGAATTTTGCCTATTCTAACCATTTTTAAACGCAAATCCTACCATTGATTCCATTTATGCACCGGCCGTGCCGCCGTGCCCGCCCGTGCAGACACACAAACCCTTCGCAACCCGACATCATGAAACACAGCAACACCAGCCAAACCTTTATTTTCGACCGCGGGCTGATCGCCGCCCTGCCCGCCAGCGGCCCCCGCTACACTTCCTACCCCACCGCAGACCGCTTCCATACGGGGTTTAGCGAACAGGATTACCGCCAAGCCCTGCGGCAGCGCGGTGGCGGCCCGCTCTCGCTCTACATCCACATTCCGTTTTGCAACACCATCTGCTATTACTGCGGCTGCAACAAAGTCATCACCAAAGACACCGCCCGCGCCGACCGCTATTTAGGCTACCTGAAACAAGAATTTGCCCTGCAGGCGCAAAACTGGACCGGCAAACCGCCGCTGGCCCAGCTGCACTTCGGCGGCGGCACCCCCACTTTCCTCAGCCAAAGCCAGCTCGCCTTCGTGTTCGGGCTCATCCGCGAACACTTCACCCTGCTGCCCGAAGGCGAATACTCGATTGAAATCGACCCGCGCAAAGTGAGCCGCGAAACCGTTTTGTTTCTCGGCCGGCTCGGCTTCAACCGCATGAGCGTGGGCATTCAGGACTTCGACCCGCAGGTGCAGCAGGCGGTCAACCGCATCCAGAGCGAAGCGGAAACCCGCACCGTCATCGAAGCCGCCCGCGAAGCGGGATTCCGCTCCGTCAGCGTCGACCTCATCTACGGCCTGCCGCACCAAAGTCCCGCCTCCATGCGGCAGACGCTGGACAAAGTGTTGGCACTCGACCCCGACCGCCTGGCGGTCTACCACTACGCCCACCTGCCCCACCTCTTCAAACCGCAGCGCCGCATCGACACCGGCGCCGTGCCCGACAGCAGCACCAAGCTCGACATGCTGCAAGCGATTGTGCAGCGGCTCGACCAAGCCGGCTACGTCTTCATCGGCATGGACCATTTCGCCAAACCGGACGACGAATTGGCCGCAGCACTGCGCGAAGGCCGCCTGCAACGCAACTTCCAAGGCTATTCCACCCATGCCGATTGTGATCTGGTGGCTCTCGGTGTTTCCGCCATCGGCAAAATCGGCCGCGTCTACAGCCAGAACGAGCGCGAACTGGATGCCTACTATGCCGCCCTCGATGCCGGCCGCCTGCCAATCATGCGCGGTTATGTGTTAAACGATGACGACCTGCTGCGCCGCCGTCTCATCCAAGACCTGATGTGCCGCTTCGGCCTCGAATTTGCCGACTACACCGCCGAATGCGGCCGGCCGTTTGCCGACTACTTCGCCGCCGAAATGCCCGAATTGGCCGAGATGGCGGCAAAAGGTTTGCTGGAATTGGACGGAGAAGGTCTGCGCGTGAGCGCCAAAGGCCGTTTCCTTATCCGCAACATCGCCATGGTGTTCGACCACCACCTGCGCCACCGCGCCACCAGCGCCCGCTATTCGCAAACGGTGTGAGCCCTGCCCCCGTACAAACAGGCTACCTGAAGCTTTCAGGTAGCCTGTTTCCTTTTCATGAGGCGCTTATGGGCGCGCCGTCAAACCGTGATGCCCGCCAACTGCGCGGTGTCCTGTGCAATCATCAACTCTTCGTTGGTCGGCACCACCATTGCCAGCGGCATACAGCCGCTTCGGCTGATGATGCCGCCTTTGCCGAAACGGGCCGCCAAATTCGCCTCTGCATCCGCCGTCAGCCCCATAAAACCCAAATAGCCGATGACTTTGGCACGGATCAGCTCGGAGTTTTCGCCGATGCCGCCGGTGAACACCAAGGCATCCAAGCCGCCGGCCGCCACGCTCATGCCGGCCACGTATTTGGCCAGGCGGTAGGCAAAAATCTCCAAAGCCAGTTTGGCGCCTTCATGCCCTTTGGCCGCTTCTTCTTCCAGCGTGCGGCAGTCGTTCGACAATTCGGAAATACCGAGCAGGCCGCTTTTTTTGTTCAGCAAATCGGTAACTGCAGTGATGTCCATACCGGCGTTTTCGCATAAAAACAGAAATACGGAAGGATCGATGTCGCCGCTGCGCGTGCCCATTACCAAACCTTCCAACGGAGTCAGACCCATGCTGGTATCGCAGGAGTGGCCGTCGCGCACGGCGGCAATCGAGGCGCCGTTGCCCAAATGGGCGATCACTAGGCGCAGACCCTGTTCGCTACGGCCGAGCAGGCGGGCGGCTTCAGCCGCCACAAAGCGGTAGCTGGTGCCGTGCGCACCGTAACGGCGCAAACCGTAATCGCGGTACAAGGCGCGCGGAATGGCATAGGTATAGGCATGCTCCGGCATGCTTTGATGGAAGGCGGTATCGAACACCGCCACATGCGGCACACGGTTGAAAATGCTTTGCGCGGCACGGATGCCCAACAAATGGGCGGGATTGTGCAACGGTGCCAGTGTGACGCAGGCCTCAATGCCGGCAATCACTTCGTCGTCGATCAGGCAGGAGGCTTTGAAACGCTCGCCGCCGTGCACCACCCGGTGCCCCACCGCGGCAATGCGGCCGTCCAAGCCGCGCTGCTTCAATTCGCCCATCAGGGCGGCCACCGCACCGGTGTGCGTGGGGTCGCCGGCCAGGCTGACGCTGCGCTTGCCGCCGTCTGCCTTGAACGTGACGGCCGCATCCGGCAAGTGGATTTTCTCAGCCAAACAGCTCAGCAACACTTCGCCGTTATCGTTGTCCAACACAGCGCCCTTCACGGAAGAACTGCCGCAATTTAAAACCAAAATCAGTTGTTCGGACATGACTCTCCCCCGCATAAATGATCCGATGAATGGGAATGGGTGCAAACACACGCCGTGCGCCGCCGTGAATAGCGGTAATTCGAGAAAAATAAAAAGAACCAGCCGTAAAAGCAGCTGGTTCTTTGTTTTATCTGGTGGAGGTAAGCGGGATCGAACCGCTGACCTCTTGCATGCCATGCAAGCGCTCTACCAACTGAGCTATACCCCCGAAAAGTGGTGGCGAATCAGGGACTCGAACCCCGGACACAAGGATTATGATTCCTCTGCTCTAACCGACTGAGCTAATTCGCCGCCCTGTTTGAAGCTGCTAATTATACGGTTTTTTAAAATCCTGTCAAACCCCGGCGGGCAATTTATTTTTTGTTTGTTGATTTGTATAAAAATAAAACCCCATTGGCTTACCGAGCCGACCAAAATGGCTACCTGAAACCGCCGTAACGCCACGGCATACAAAGCATTCCGGCCTGTCTGCGGTTTGCAAACAGGCCGGAACGGAAACCCATCAATCGGCAAACTGTTTTTTCATCTGCTCGCGCCGCTCTTGCGCTTCCACCGACAGCGTGGCCGTCGGCCGGGCCAACAAGCGCTTGAGACCGATGGGCTCGCCGGTGTCTTGGCAGAAACCGTAATCGCCCTCATCGATCTGGCGCAGGGAAGCTTGGATTTTGTTCAACAGCTTGCGCTCGCGGTCGCGGGTGCGCAGCTCCAGCGCATACTCCTCTTCCTGGGTGGCACGGTCGGCCGGATCAGGAGCCGCTTCGTGGTCTTGCAGGTGGCCGGTGGTGTCGGCTGCCTTCTGAATCAGCTCCTCTTGCAGCTGCACCAGCAGATCACGGAAAAAGGCAAGCTGGTCGGCATTCATGTAGTCGGCTTCCGGGCCGTTCCAGTTGAGGATGTCCTGTTCGGTCAGTTTCGCCATTGGTTTTCTCTCCTGTCGCAAAGGGGGCTCGGCTTATTTTGGGAAAACGCGAATATAGCAGACGCGGCGATTATTGCAAGAGCAATAAATTCAGCCGCATCATCATCTGCGGCAGCCACCACACCACCCACCACCACAGCACCAACACCAGCACGCTGGCGGAGAAATCCCACCGACCGACGCGCAGAAAGGCAAACGGGCGGCACAGCGGCGCATAAATCTGCTGCAGTACCGCCATCAGCGGCGAATACGGGTTGGCCAGCGACAACACCATGCGCCACACCAAGCCGCCCAACAGCACATAAGCTGCGGCTTTACTCCAAGCCAGCACGCTGAACAGCAGATGGGCCGCCAGCAGGCGGGAACTGAACGGCACTTCGGGCAGTGCCGACAACGCAATCAGCCCGTAAGCGGCCAGATACACCAGCCACGCGCCAAACAGGCAGGCCGTATCCCAACGGCCCAGCGGCGGCAGGATTTTGCGCAGCGGCTTCACCAGCCAATCGGTGCTGCGGCTGCAAAACTGCGCCAAAGGATGCAGAAAATGCAGGCGGCCGTACTGCAACAGGCAGCGGGCCAACAGCACCATGGCCAAAGCATCGGCCGCCCACAGCAGCAGCACACTCAGAAACGCTCTCACAAGCACTCCTTGGCGGCCAACTGCCGCCCCAATTCTTCGGAACGCGCCACACAGGCTTCCACGCCGGCCTGAATCGCCGCGGCTACCTGAAGCCGCTCGAAAGCAGCCAGGGCTTCATAAGTGGTGCCGCCTTTGGAAGTGACCTTCTGCTGCAAAACGGCCAACTCCTCGCCGCTCTCCTCGGCCAAAGCCACCGCACCCTTAAACGTAGCCAAACTCAGGCTGCGTGCTTCCTCAGCCGAAAACCCTTGCTCCTGAGCGGCTTGAGCCAAGGCATTCATCAAATAAAACACATAAGCCGGGCCGCTGCCGCTGATACCGGTAATGCGGTGCAGGCCGTCTTCGTCGGGCAGCCAAACCGTCCGCCCGCTGGCCGCCATAATGCTTTCGGCCAAATCGCAGTCTTCCACCGACGCATCTTCATCGGCAAACAGGCCGGCCACGCCCTGCCCCACCTGCGCCGGCGTGTTCGGCATCACCCGCACCAAGCGGCGGGTGCCGCCCAGCCAGGTGCTCAAGGTGTTGCAGTTCAAACCGGCCGCCACCGACAGCACCAAAGCACCGCCCACCGCCAGCCCGGCCACCGCCGACTGCATGTCTTGCGGCTTCACCGCCAACACCAGCACGTCTTCGCTGCTCAAAGCCGGCAGCGCCGCATCGGTGCGGATGCCGTAGCGGGCGGCCAAACCGGCCAACTTGGCGCTATTGTGGTCCACCGCGCAAATATCGAAGCCGCCGCTGCGGCACAAACCGGCAATGATGGCGGCGGCCATATTGCCGGCGCCCAGAAAATAAATGCTCATCAAAACTCCTCCTTCGTGGTGTTCAGGCAGCCGGCAAAGCGGCAAAGACTACCAAGCCGCCGTGATGGCCGCCGCCTGCTGCAAACGGTCGGGGGTGCCGACATCCAGCCACAAGCCGCCGTGCCGTTCGCCGCGCACCTGCCCCTGCCGCATGGCCTCGCGCAGTAAGGGCGCCAACTTGGCCGCCTGCCGCGGCGGCGTTGCCGCAAACAGGGCCGGATGGTAAATGCCGGCACCGCTGAAAGTCAGCGCTTCGGCATCCGCATCGGCCTCGCTGCCGACACGGCCGTCGGCGTGCAGAAAAAAGTCGCCCTGCGGATTGTGCGCAGGATTGGGCACCAGCCACAAATAAGCCAGACAGCCGGCGGGCAAGGCGGCCTTGGCACGCATGGCGCGGAAATCCAAATCGGTCAACACATCGCCGTTGATCACCAAAAACGGCGCATCGCCCAACAAGGGCAAGGCGGTGGCGATGCCGCCGGCGGTTTCCAAGCCCTGCCCGCCTTCCGGCGAATAAGCAATGCGCACGCCGTAACGGCTGCCGTCGCCCAAACCGGCCTCGATTTCATGGCCGAGCCAGGCATGGTTGATCACAATATCGCACAAACCCGCATCCGCCAAGCGGCGCAGATGCCAGCCAATCAAAGGCTCGCGGCCGCAAGGCAGCATGGGTTTGGGCAGGGTGTCGGTGAGCGGGCGCATCCGCTCGCCGCGGCCGGCCGCCAAAATCATGACTTTCATCCATCCGTTTCCGATATCGAACAGGCTGCCCGAATGCTTTTCAGGTAGCCTGTTAGGTTTGCCGGGCAGGCCACCTGAAAGGCGACCGCCGCATCTTATCACTTATTCATCATCTTCTTACGCAGCGGTTTTTCGAGGCCAAAACTGCGGATGCCGGGCGGAAAGCGGAAATACGCAAACAATTGAACATCTTGCAAGCATTTCCACCCTCTGGGCGCAACGCAGCAGATGCGGGATGTTGACCGGCCGGCGAAGCCAAAATACCGCCGCAACGCAGATTGCGACAGGTTCTTATGCCGCCGCACCGTTGCGGAGGGCGCGTTGCGGACGGCTGCCCCAAATAAACAGACCCACGCCCGCCCACACCCACAAATAACCGGCAAAGCGGTGCAGATCAAAGGCTTCGCCAAACAATGCCAGCCCGACGACAAACTGTAAAGTGGGCGAAATATACTGCACCATGCCCAGCGTGGACAAGCGGATACGGCGCGCGCCGGCGGCAAACAGCAGCAGCGGTGCCATGGTCATCACCCCGCTGCCCACCACCACGGCCAGCGGCAGCGCCGGCAGTTGGCTGAACACCAAGCTGCCCTGTTGCTGCTGCCAAAACAAATACAGCAGGGCAAAGGGAAACAGTATCAGGCTTTCCAGCGCAAAACCGGTGAGCGCCGGCAAGAGGGCGAGTTTGCGGATCAGACCGTAAAAACCGAAGCTCACCGCCATGCCCAGCGCCAACCACGGCATCTGACCGCCCAAGGTGGCCAGCCACAACACGCCGATGGCGGCGCAGGCAATGGCCAGCTGCTGGCTGCGCCCGAGGGTTTCGCCCAAAAACAGGCGGCCGAGCAACACGCTGATCAGCGGGCAAATAAAATAGCCCAAACTGGCCTGCAACACCTGATGGCGGGTAATCGCATACAGATACAGCAGCCAATTGAAACCGAGAACCAGGGCGCAGGCGGCAAAGGCGGCCAAGGTTTTCGGCTGCGCGCAGGCCGCACGTAGCTCGCGCCCTTTGCGCAGAAAAAACACCGCCAACACGGCCAGCAGCGTGGCCCAGACGATGCGTTGCGCCAAAAGCTGGTCGGCACCGATGGGCTGTTGCAGCAGGGGCATCCAATAAATGGGAAACAGCCCCCAAATCAGATAGCAGATCAGGGCGTAAACCAGGCCTTTTCGGTATTCTTTGTCCATAAATCACTTGGGGTTGGGGGAATGCTTTCAGGTAGCCTTTCGCGGCCAAAGCAAATAAAACAAGCCGGCATCAAAACCGAAACAGGCTACCTGAAAGCCGGAAAACGGTTTCAGGTAGCCTGCGGCGGCCGAATGGGCCGACGCCTGTTTTACATCAGGTTCAAATCGCCCACCCGCTCGAAGATGTGTTCGCTGGCCTGGCCTTCTTCATACAGTTTGATGCGCAGGCGCAAATCGTTGGCGGATTCGGCTTGGCGCAAGGCTTCGTCATAGTCGATTTCGCCGTTCACATACAGGCGGAACAGGTCTTGGTCGAAGGTTTGCATGCCGTCGTCTTCCGCACGCTCCATCAGGTCGCGCGCTTCCAAGAGCTGGTTTTTGAAAATGTGATCCTGCATAGCGGGGGTGTTGATCAGCAGATCCACAATCGCGGTACGGCCTTTGCCGCCTTTTTTCAGCACCAAACGCTGGCCGATAATGCCCACCAAGTTCAATGCCAAGTCCATCAGAATCTGCGGATGACGCTCTTCGGGATAGAGGTTCATGATCCGCTCGACGGTTTGGCTGGCGTTGGTGGCGTGGATGGTGAAGAAACACAGGTGGCCGGTTTGCGCCAACTGCAGGGCATATTCCATCGACATCTCGTTGCGCACCTCGCCCACCACCACCACGTCGGGTGCCTGGCGCATGGCGCTCTGCACCGCCGCGCCCCAACTGTGGGTGTCGAGGCCGACTTCGCGCTGGGTGATGATGCTTTTAATGGGGCTGTGGATGTACTCGATCGGGTCTTCGATGGTCACAATGTGGCCGGCGGAATGCTTATTGCGCCAGTCCAGCATGGCAGCTTGGGAAGTGGATTTGCCCGAACCGGTGGCACCGGCCAAAATAATCAGGCCGCGTTTGCGCATGGCCAGCGTTTTCAGCGATTGCGGCAGCTGCAGATCGTCGATGGTCAAAATATCGGTGGTGATGCGGCGCATCACGAGGCCGATACGGCCCTGCTCGTGATAAGCGTTGACACGGAAACGGATGCCGCTTTTCGACTGCAAAGAATAGTTCAGCTCCAGCTCTTTCGGGAACGCCTCTTTCTGCTCGTCGTTAAACGTGGAATACACAATCTGGGCCGCTTCGTCTTCGGTCAGCGGCTTGAGCGGCACCGGAATCAGGGTGCCGTCGATTTTGAAAGAGGGCGGGAAATTGCTGCTGATAAAAATATCCGAAGCATTGCGTTTTAAAGATTCCTCGGCCATTTTTTCCAACAGCGGATGCAGCCGGGCGCGCTCGCGCAGCAAACCCTCCACTTTGGGAACGGCTTTAGGCGCGGCGGCCTGCGATTTGGCCGGTGTGGCCGCGGCTTTTTGCTGTACGCCGGCCGCTGCCGCCACCGCAGCGGCCGCCGGCGCCACAGCGGCTGCAACGGGTTCGGCGGCTTTGGCAGGCAGCGGCGGTTCGGTACTCTCGTCCAACACCACGGTAACCGGATCGGACGTCATCATATGTACTGCCGGTGCGGGTGCAACCGGCTCGGGCACAGCAGGAGCCTGCGTCTCGATTACCGGCAAGTCCGGCACCGTCAAAGCGGCGGCGGCCTCAGGCAGCGGCGGAATGTCCGGAACGGCATGGCTGCCTGCCGCAGATGCCTCCCATGCCGGCGTTTCGACAACTTCGAAGGTGATGCCGTCATCGTCATGAAAGTCGAAGGGCACGCCGCTGGAGGCAACCGGCTGCGGTTCGGGCGGCACATCGCCCTGATAACGGCTGACCATATCCGACAGCAAGCTGGCCACATCCCGTTCGTTTTGTTGTTCGTTCGACATGATATTTTCCCTTGTTTGATTGGCGGATTAGACGAGTTGGTCGGGGTTTTGCGCCTTGCTGCGGGCGGTTTCCAAACTGATGGCACCGCGTTTGACCAAGGCCTGCAACGCCTGATCCAGCGTCTGCATGCCGTGCGATTGGCCGGTTTGCAGAGTGGAGCCGATTTGGGCGATTTTGTTTTCGCGGATCAGGTTGCGCACCGCCGGGGTGGAAATCAGAATTTCGTGGGCGGCCACCCGGCCTTTGCCGTCGCGGGTTTTGAGCAGGGTTTGCGAAATCACCGCCCGCAGCGATTCGGACAGCATGGAGCGCACCATCTCTTTTTCGCCGGCCGGAAAAACGTCGATGATACGGTCGACGGTTTTGGCCGCGCCGGTGGTGTGCAGGGTACCGAACACCAAGTGGCCGGTTTCGGCGGCGGTCAGTGCCAGGCCGATGGTTTCCGGGTCGCGCATCTCGCCCACCAGAATGATGTCCGGGTCTTCACGCAGGGCGGAGCGCAGGGCGTTGGCGAAGCTGTGGGTGTGCTGGTGTAGTTCGCGCTGGTTGACCAGCGATTTTTTGCTGACGTGCACAAACTCGATCGGGTCTTCGATGGTGAGGATGTGGCTGGCCTGATTGCTGTTGACGTAATCGATCATCGCCGCCAGCGTGGTGGATTTGCCCGAGCCGGTGGGGCCGGTTACCAGCACCAGGCCGCGCGGGGTGTCGGAAATCTTTTTGAAGACGGAAGGCGCGTTCAGCTCTTCCAGTGTGAGCACGCGGCTGGGAATGGTCCGGAAAACGGCGGCCGGGCCGCGCTCGGTGTTGAAGGCGTTCACACGGAAGCGGGAAACATTGGGCAGCTCGAAGGAGAAGTCGGTTTCCAAGTTCTGCTGGTAGTTCTTGCGCTGGTGGTCGTTCATGATGGAAGCAATCATATTGCCCACCTCTTCGGCATTCATTTCCGGCAGGTTGATGCGGCGCACGTCGCCGTGCACGCGGATCATGGGCGGCAGGCCGGCGGAAAGGTGTAAATCCGAGGCTTTGTTTTTTACGCTGAAAGCCAGCAGGTCGGTAATCTGCATCTTGCTCAAGCTCCCTTTTCGATGAAAATCATGATGGTAAAAATATGTAGTATTTCGTATGCTCGTTTATTGTAAATACATCGGCTCGGTTTGATAAAGGAAAAAGTTTGTTTTCCGGAAATTTTTTCAGTAAGGTGTCGTTTACAGCCGATTTACGCGAAAGACAAAGCCATGGATACGCTTTCCGAGCGCCTCGCGGCGGTACGCCGCCGTTTGGCCGAAACCGCCGCCGCCAACCGCCGTCCGCCGCCCGAGCTGGTGGCGGTAAGCAAAACCTTTCCCGCCGCCGATATCCGTGCCCTGTATGCGGCCGGCCAACGCCACTTCGGCGAAAACTATCTGCAGGAATTTGAAGGCAAGGTGCAGGCGCTCTCCGACCTGCCCGATCTGCAGTGGCACATCATCGGCCACATCCAGTCGAACAAAAGCCGGATTGCGGCCGAACATGCGGCTTGGGTGCACACGGTGGACCGTGAAAAAATCGCCCGCCGCCTCAGCGAACAACGGCCGGCGCATCTGCCGCCCTTGCAGGTATTGATTGAGGTGAACATCGGCGGGGAGGCCGGCAAACATGGCATTGCTCCGGAAGAACATATGGTGGCGGAACTGGCCGTTCAGGTAGCCTCCCTGCCCCGCCTGCAGTTGCGCGGCCTGATGTGCGTGGCCCGCACAGGCAGCGGGGCGGAGGAATTGCAACAGCAGTTTTCCCGCATGGCCGGGCTGCTGGCCGTGTTGCGGCAACGGGGCTTGGCGGCGGACGTGTTGTCGATGGGGATGTCGGCCGATCTCGACTGCGCCGTGGCCTGCGGCGCCACCCATGTGCGCATCGGCAGCGCGATTTTCGGGCAGCGCCAATCCGCCGCCCGAACCGGATGAGCAGGCGCTTGTCGGCCGCCGTTCCGCGCTCTGCCGCTTGCCCGCACAAGGGCTTTATTTTCCCGGCGGATATCATGCCGGATCGGTCTTGGCTTCCATCAAAGCAGGACATCGGCCAAATTTCAAATGCCTGCAAAATGATTCGGGTAAGTGCATGAGGCTTCTGCCCCCGCCCGAGACCTTGCCCCTCTATCCACATGAAAAAGCAGCCGTCGGGATGGCAAATCCGCGGCTGCCTGATAAGCGTCGTCTGTTTCGGTTGGGCCTTATTTGTCCCGCAGGCGCAATTCTGCGGCTCGGGCATGTGCGGTCAATCTTTCGCCGTGCGCCAATACGCTGGCGATTTTGCCCAATTTCTGCGCGCCCTGTTCGGAAACCTGAATCAG
>JAUMZB010000093.1 GCA_030528345.1 Eikenella sp. | reverse complement strand
CACTGCTTAGTCTTTTTTGCGGCTGGGCAGTTTTTCTTTGATGCGGGCGGCTTTGCCGGTCAGGCCGCGCAGGTAGTACAGCTTGGCGCGACGCACGTCGCCGCGGCGTTTCACTTCGATTTTTTCCACGTTGGGCGAGTACAGTTGGAAAGTACGCTCCACACCTTCGCCGCTGGAAATTTTGCGCACGATGAAGCTGCTGTTCAGACCGCGGTTGCGGCGGGCAATCACCACGCCTTCGTAAGCCTGCAAGCGGGTGCGGCTGCCCTCGGTCACGCGCACGGACACCACCACGGTATCGCCGGGTGCGAACTCGGGAATCGTTTTGTTCAGGCGGGCAATTTCTTCTTGCTCGAGTTGTTGGATCAAATTCATGATGTTTCCTTCATTTATGATGGGATATCTCGTTCCTCCTGCCGGATTTTATGCAGGAGCCTAGATTCCTCTGGGGTTAAATCACGCGCGGCCAGCAAATCCGGCCGTCGCGCCAAAGTGCGACGCAGCGCTTGTTCCAAACGCCACGCGGCAATCAGGCCGTGGTTGCCGCTGCGCAAAACAGCCGGCACCCCCATGCCTTGAAACTCAACCGGACGGGTATAGTGCGGACAATCCAGCAAGCCGTCGGCAAACGAATCCTGTTCCGCAGAAGCCATGTCGCCCAACACGCCCGGCACCAAACGCAACACGGCATCTATCAGCATCATGGCCGGCAGTTCGCCGCCGGACACCACAAAATCGCCGATGCAGATTTCTTCGTCCACCGACTGCTGCAACAAGCGTTCGTCTACGCCTTCGTAGCGGCCGCACAGCAAAATCAGGCTGCCTGAAGCGGCCAACTGCCGCACCTTACGGTGGGTCAAGGGCTCGCCCTGCGGGCTCAGATACACCACTTTGCCGGCTTGTTTCGCCTGAGCCGCCCGTATGGCGGCATCCAGCGGCTCGGCCATCATGATCATGCCGGGACCGCCGCCGAAAGGCCGGTCGTCGATATAGCCGAGCTTGTTGTCGGCAAACCGGCGCGGGTTGATGCAGTCAAACCGCCACAAGCCCTGCTTGAGTGCGCGCCCGGTCACGCCGTAATCGGTAATGCTGCGGAACATTTCCGGGAACAGGGTGATGGCTTGGATGTGCATCAGTAATCCGTGCCCCAGTCCGCCACAATACAGCGGGCTTCGGCATCCACCGTATCGATGTAGTGGGACACAAACGGAATCAGCTTGCGGCCGTAAGCGCCGTCCACCACCAGCACGTCATGCGCGCCGGTTTCCATTAAATTGCTCACCGAACCGAGCAGCTCGTCATCACGGTTGCGCACCGTCATGCCGACCAAATCGGTCCAGTAATATTCGCCCTCTTCCGCCGGAGCGAATTGGTGGCGACCCACCTCGATGGTGTAGCCGCGCAACAATTGGGCGGCATCCCGGTCGTCGATTTCCTGCAGCTTCACCTGCAATTCGTCGCCGACCGCTCTGCCTGCCTCCAGGGTATGGCTGCGGACATCGCCGTCTTTGCGCAAACGCCAAACCGGGTAATCCAGCAGGCTGTCGGTGTATTCGGTGCTGACGGCGGCTTTCAACCAGCCTTTCACCCCGAATGCACCTTTGACATAGCCCATGGCTACCCATTGATTATCGGCACTGCTCATTGAGGGCTACCTGAAAATTAAGCGGCCGCTTTCTGTTCTTTCACCAGCTTGGCAACGGCATCGCTCAATTGCGCGCCTTGGCCGACCCAGTGGTTCAGGCGCTCGGCGTTCAGGCGTACGCGCTCTTGTTTTTCATTGGCAACGGGGTTGTAAAAACCCACGCGCTCAATAAAACGGCCGTCGCGACGGCTGCGGGAATCGGTTACCACGATGTTGTAGAAAGGACGGTGCTTGGAACCGCCGCGAGCCAAACGAATCACTACCATGACTATTCCTTCGGAAAAAATCGGTCAATAAGAAAACCGCGAATTTTAGGGCAATTTATGACGGTAAGGCAAGCATTTATTCGCCTGCCCGCCAATACGCCGCCTTTTCGCCTGTATTTCAGGCGACCTGAACCGGCCGGCGGCCGCATCGGGCGGGTTTGACGACAGCCCGTGCCCGCCGGCGGCATTTACCGCCACACCAGCAGGGCATGGTTGCGCTTGCCGCGCTTCACAATGGTGTAACGGCCGAAGCGCTTGTGTGCTTCGGTAATCATGCAGGCGTCGTCGGGGCACTCGGCGGCGTGATCAGGATTGTTGGCCGCCGCTGTTTCGCCGTTGAGCAAGACCGCTTTGTTTTTCACAAACTCGCGCGCTTCTTTGTTGGACTTGGCCAAACCGCTCAATACCAGCGCTTCCACCACATTCAGGCTACCTGAAACCTGGAAAGCCGGCAGGCCGTCCAAGGCCAGTTGGGCATAATCGTTTTCGGTGAGGCCGCTTTCGTCGCCGGAAAACAGGCTCTCGGTAATGCGTTGCGCCGCTTCCAAGGCGGCTTCGCCGTGAATCAGGCGCGTCATTTCCTCGGCCAAAATCCGCTGCGCTTCGGGCTTGCTGCCGCTGACGCGGTCTTGGGCTTCGATGGCATCGATTTCCTCAATACTGAGGAAGGTGAAATACTTGAGGAATTTATAGACATCGGCATCGGCCACTTTGAGCCAAAATTGGTAAAACTGATAGGGCGAGGTTTTCTTGGCATCCAACCACACCGCGCCACCTTCGGTTTTGCCGAACTTGGTGCCGTCAGCCTTGGTGACCAGCGGCAGGGTGAGGCCGAATACGTTTTGCTGGTGCAGACGGCGGGTGAGATCGGTGCCCCAAGTGATGTTGCCCCATTGGTCGGAGCCGCCGATCTGCAGCATCA
>JAUMZB010000029.1 GCA_030528345.1 Eikenella sp. | reverse complement strand
TGCTTCCTTCCATTCGGGGGAGAAAATTGAACCCTTAAAGTCTGGGACTATACAGATAGGTTTTGTCGTCCTCCTTGCTGATTTCCAATACCTCGGGCTTCTTCCCATCTTCCAATTTCCACAAACCGACATAACGCTCGTACGATTCGCCCGAACAAGCTGCCAGTAATATACAAGCAGTAGCCGCACCCAAAACAGAACGCATAATTGGCCTCCAACTAATTTAGTTTTGCAAATTTTTAACTGTGTAAAATACAGCCACACAAGATAAGTATTGCATAACAACTTTATTTAATCAATTTAGATTGCAATACAGTCCAATAACTGCCAACAGCTGAATACCATATCCACCATGGACATCAGCAACGCAATCCGCTTTCTGCGCAAGAAAAAAGGCTGGACGCAACAGCAACTTGCCGACTTCTCCCACACCTCGAAAAGCAATATCTCCAACCTCGAAAACGGCAACCAAGGGTATAGCCCTGCCTTGCTGCAATATTTGGCTCAAGCCTTCGGCTGCCCGATATCGCAAATCTTCTTACTGGCGGAGGAGTTGGAAAAGCAAGCGCAGCCCGACTGGGAAAACGCACCGATTGACGTGCTATTTATGCAGCTGCCCGAGGCCATGCGAACGCTCTTCCGAAAACTGTTTATCGAAATCATTGCGCAACAAGAAAAATAGCGTTCTACCTACCCGCTGCCAAACAAGGGCAAACAAAACGCCAACAGGCTACCTGAAAACTGTAGCCGCGCAGAAACCCGCGCGGCTACAGTTTTCAGGTAGCCTGTTTGATAATCCACAGCCGCTTTAGCTGTAAATCTCAGCACCTTTCTTCATAAACTCAATCGCTTTTTCTTCCATGCCTTTTTGCGCGGCGGCGTAGTCGCGCACTTCCTGCGTGATTTTCATCGAGCAGAATTTGGGGCCGCACATCGAGCAGAAGTGGGCGATTTTCGCGCCTTCCGCCGGCAGGGTTTGGTCGTGGTAGCTTTCGGCGCGTTCGGGGTCGAGGCCGAGGCGGAACTGGTCGCGCCAGCGGAATTCAAAGCGGGCTTTGGACAAGGCATTGTCGCGCAACTGTGCGCCCGGCCAGCCTTTGGCCAAGTCGGCGGCGTGGGCGGCCAGTTTGTAGGTGATGATGCCGGTGCGCACGTCTTCTTTGTCGGGCAGTCCCAAATGTTCTTTCGGGGTTACGTAACACAGCATGGCCGTGCCGTACCAGCCGATATTGGCCGCACCGATGCCCGAAGTGATGTGGTCGTAGCCGGGAGCAATATCCGTAACCAAGGGGCCTAAGGTGTAGAACGGCGCTTCAAAGCAGTGTTGCAGTTCTTCGGTCATGTTTTGTTTCACGCGTTGCAGCGGCACATGGCCGGGGCCTTCGATCATCACTTGCACGTCGTGTTTCCACGCTTTGGCGGTCAGTTCGCCCAGTGTGTGCAGTTCGCCGAACTGTGCGGCATCGTTGGAATCGGCAATACAGCCGGGGCGCAGGCCGTCGCCGAGGCTGAACGACACGTCGTAAGCCTTCATGATTTCGCAGATTTCGTCGAAATGGGTGTAGAGGAAGTTTTCCTGATGGTGCGCCAAACACCATTTCGCCATAATCGAACCGCCGCGCGACACAATGCCGGTAATGCGCTCGGCGGTGAGCGGCACATAGCGCAGCAGCACGCCGGCGTGGATGGTGAAGTAGTCCACGCCTTGTTCGGCCTGCTCGATCAAGGTGTCGCGGAACAAATCCCACGTCAGGTCTTCGGCGATGCCGCCGGTTTTTTCCAAAGCCTGATAAATCGGCACGGTGCCGATGGGTACGGGCGCGTTGCGGATGATCCATTCGCGCGTTTCGTGAATGTGCGCGCCGGTGGACAAATCCATAATCGTGTCGGCGCCCCAGCGCAACGACCACACCATTTTTTCCACTTCTTCGGTGAGTGAGGAAGTCACCGCCGAATTGCCCAAATTACCGTTGATTTTCACGCGGAAATTGCGGCCGATAATCATGGGCTCCAACTCGGGGTGGTTGATGTTGGCAGGAATAATGGCGCGGCCGGCGGCGATTTCGCTGCGCACGAACTCGGGCGTGATTTGGTCGGGGTGGGTGGGCAGGTTCGCGCCGAAATGTTCGCCGGGGTGTTGTTTGATGATTTTGGCGTAACGCGGATCGCGCCAGATTGCTTCCATTTTCATGCGTTCGCGGATGGCGACAAATTCCATCTCCGGCGTGATGACGCCTTGCCGCGCATAGTGCATTTGGGTGACGTTTTTGCCCGCTTTGGCGCGGCGCGGCCGGGTGATTTGGTTGAAGCGCAGGTGGGCGGTTTTCGGGTCGTGGGCGCGTTCGCGGCCGTATTCGCTCGACAGACCGGGCAGGATTTCGGTGTCGCCGCGTTCGTCCAGCCATGCGCTGCGGATATGCGGCAAGCCCTGTTTCAGGTCGATGGACGCATTCGGGTCGCCGTATGCGCCGCTGGTGTCGTACACCGGAATCGGCGGGTTCGGCTCGCGGCCTTTGTCGGTAACGGTATCGTCTTGGGCGATTTCGCGCAGCGGCACGCGGATGTCGTCGCGGCTGCCTTGCAGATAGATTTTGGTGGAATTGGGATAGGCAAACTGGATGCCCAAGTCGCGGGACAACTGCTCGAGTTGGCGGGCTTCCTTGCCGGTGGTTTTGGTGGCCATAAAAACGCTCCTGTTGATGGGGGACGGAAACAGGAGCCTGGTGCGGGTTTCAGGTAGCCTGAAGCCATCGGGCTACCTGAAAGAATCTTTCGCAAAACTCCCCACGCAAGCATTATCTTGATCGGGTGTAAGAGCGGGCATAGGCTCTAAGGGTTTTTCTCAGCCGCAGGTACGGCACCCCTGTTTCGTAACAGGATTAAAGCATGCTATCGGGACGGGGTAAAGGATTTTGTGGCGGCTGGGCCCGGGCCGCATCGTGCAATGCCCGATGGACGGCGGGCAGCAGGCGGGCGATACGGTCAAGCTGCTGCCAGAGAATGCAGTTTTGCCGTCCGCCCCCGTCCGGCCGCAGGGCAGCCAGATGCCGGCGCAGCGTTTCGGCCTGCCCGGCAAAGTCTTCGGGCGACAATTCGGGCAGGCAGCGCAGCAGGGCGGCGGTTTGGGCGGCGGCGCGGAAAAAATCGGGCAGATAGGTTTCGTCGCGGCTGTCGGCCGGCATTTGGCTGCGGTAGGCGCCGAGGGCGGAAATATAGCCGATGAGGGCGTAGTTGGTTTTCAGCAGAATGAAGCCGTTTTGCAGCCGGGCACCGTATTTGTCGGGTTCGCCCGACATATCCGACAAGGTGCTGCTCAATTGGGCAGCATGCTCGTGGGCACGGCGGCGGACGCTGCGGTAGGCCACGTCGTCGGCAACGCCGTGGCGCAGTTGGTCGAGAATGCCGTTCAGGTAGCCCGCGCTGCTGTGCAACGCCTGCGCGCCGGTGCGCTCCAAGCCGAGATAATGCCAGTCGGGCCACAGAAAAGACACCGCCAACCAGGAAATGCCGGCGCCGATCACGGTGTCGAGCAGGCGCAGCGGCAGGGCTTCGCCCACATCCAACCCGGCAATGCTGAAGCTCACCACGGCCTGTATGGTGATGAAAAAGGTGGAGTAGCTGTGTTTGTTGGTACGGAAAAAGAAAAACAGCGTGCTCGAGAGCACCACTACCGCCAGCCGGGTCTCCAGCGAAGGCGTGAAATAGGGCAGCAAGGAGCCGGCCAAAACGCCGGCCACGGTGCCGAGCACCCGCTGTTTGAGGCAGGACTTGGTGGCCGAATAGTTGGGCTGGCACACAAACACCGCCGTCAGCAGAATCCAATAGCCCAAGGGCAGATGCAGGCTTTCGATCAACGCAATGCACACCGACACCACTATGGCCAGGCGCACGGCATGGCGGAATACCGGCGACTCGAAACTCAGATGTGCCGCCACGGTGCGCCCCACCGACCGCCAGCCGCGAACGTCTTCGCCGGCAATGCGGTTGCGCTCGCTGTTGTCGCCGTATTCGGCATCCACATCGGCATTGCCCAAATGGGTAAGCTGGTAGTTCACACTTTGCAGATTGTCCAACAGTCGGTGCAGGCCGTGCTCGCTGCGGCTGTCGGGATGGCGTTCCATATGCAGGCGCAGCGACTGCCGCACGCCGGCCATCACGCGCTCCAGCCTTTGGGTGTCGGGCAGCGGCCCTTCGCGGCGCAGGCTGTGCGCCACATCGCGGCAGGTTTGCGCCTGCCATTCGAGCAGCCGCTGGATGCGGAAAATCAGGTCGCTGTGGCGCAGATTCTCCACAAAGCTGTGGTACTCCACATGGCTGGAACTGATGCGTTCGTGAATGTCTTGGGCGGCGAAATAATAATGCAGCATGCGTGTGGTGCGCGGATGGCGGTGCTGCCCGCGCAGGCGGTAAAACAGAGCGCTGCGCACTTGGTTGAACGCGGCCACCACCTTGGCGTTTTGCATGGCCAGCACAACCTGCTGCCGCTCCAGCGTTTCCGTTTCGTCGGGGTCGAAAAACACCGATTTGGCATCCAGATACGCGGCCAGCGCGGCATAGGCCGAGGCCATGCTGTTCTGCACCGGACGGTGCGGAAACAGCAGGTGCAGCAGTAACGTGGCGGTGCTGTAGAGCAGGGTGCCGCACAGAATCAGCAGCGGGTTCGCATACCACACCGCGTGTTCGTGGTGGGTCAGCACGGTGTAGAGCGCCACCACCAGCGTGCCGAAAGCGATGGTGCGGTAGCGCAGGCCGACGGCACCGGCAAGAATGAACACAAAGGTCAGCCCCGTCATCACCGCACCAAACAGCCAAGGATGGCCTAAGGTAAACTGCACCGCCAAAGACGACACGGTAAACGCGGCCACGGTAATGACCACGTTTTTGATGCGGCCGGTGAGGCGGTTGTCCAAATCCACCAGACCGCCGGCGATGATGCCCAACACCAGCGGCATAGTCAGCTGCGGCTGCTGCCAATACCACACCGCCCACGCCGCCACGCTGACGCTGACAAACAGCGGCAAAGTGGACAAGACGCGGGCGGAAAGCCATCGGTTACGCAGCGGCATGGCAGAATCGACAAAAAGCAAAACACAAGAGACAATCGGCAGGCGCGCCATTATAGCGCAGAAGGCCGTGCGCGCAGACAGGCAGGCTTTGGCAGCAGAAAATCCCGATTGGCTGTCCAACCGTGCGGTACACTTGCATCAATACGCCGATCTTTCAGGTAGCCTGCCGCCGGATGCCGCAGGCTACCTGAAAACCCTTTAAACACAAGAAATGCCAATATGTTGAAACGTCTGTTCAGTTGGTTTGAAAACCGCATCGACCCTTATCCCGATGCTGCCCCCGCCACGCCGGAGCAAGGCCTGTGGCGCTTTATCTGGAGCAATTTGGCCGGCTTGCGCGGCTGGCTGCTGGCGCTCGCGCTGCTCTCGGCCGGTATCGGCATTACCGAAGCCTTGCTGTTTCAGTTTATGGGCGTGCTGGTGGATTGGGTCAACCAATATCCGCCGGCCGACTTGTGGCGGGAAAAAGGCGGCCTGCTCATCGGCATGGCGGCGGTGCTGGTGTTCAGCGTTTGCTGGCGGCTGTTGGCTTCCGGCGTACAGCTGCAAACCCTGCAGGGCGTGTTTCCGATGCGCCTGCGCTGGAATTTCCACCGCCTGATGCTCGGCCAGAGCCTGGGCTTTTACCAAAACGAGTTTTCCGGCCGGGTGTCGGCCAAGGTGATGCAAACCGCGCTGGCGGTGCGCGATACGGTGATGACGCTGTCGGACATGGTGGTGTATGTAACGGTGTATTTCCTCAGCTCCGGCGTGATCCTGTTTGCGCTCGACGGCTGGCTGCTGCTGCCGTTTCTGCTGTGGGCGGCGGCCTTTGCCGGCGTGATGCGCCTCCTGATTCCTCGCCTGTCGAAAACCGCCCGGCGGCAGGCCGATGCGCGCTCGCTGATGACCGGCCGCATCACCGACGCCTATGCCAACATCGCCACGGTGAAGCTGTTTTCCCACGGCGCACGCGAAGCGGCCTATGCCAAAGAATCGATGCAGGCATTCATGCACACCGTGCACGCACAGATGCGGCTGGCCACCCTGCTGTCGGTGAGCAGCTATGCGGTGAACGTATCTCTGATTTTAGGCACCGCCGCCTTGGGGCTGTGGCTGTGGCACCACGGCCAGGTGAGCGCCGGCGCGATTGCGGTGGCCACCACCATGGCTTTGCGGGTCAACGGCCTGTCGCAATGGATTATGTGGGAATCGGCCCGCCTGTTTGAAAACATCGGCACGGTAAACGACGGCATGCACACCCTATCCAAGCCGCAAACCATTCTCGACCATCCGCAGGCCTTGCCTTTGCAGGTGTCGCGCGGCGAGATTTGTTTTCAAGATCTGGATTTCGCTTATGAAGCGGGCAAGCCGCTACTGGAAGGTTTCAATCTGCGCATCAAACCCGGCGAGAAAGTGGGGCTGATCGGCCGCAGCGGCGCAGGCAAATCCACCCTCATCAACCTGCTGCTGCGCTTTTACGAGCCGCAAAGCGGGCAGATTTGCATCGACGGGCAAAACATCAACCGCGTCACCCAGGAAAGCCTGCGCGCGCAAATCGGCTTGGTCACCCAAGACACCAGCCTGCTGCACCGTTCGGTGCGCGACAATATTGTTTACGGCCGCCCGCAGGCCGGCGAGGCGGAAATGATCCGGGCGGCCGAACGGGCGGAAGCGGCCGGATTTATTCCGCAGCTGCGCGACGCCAAAGGGCGCAGCGGCTACGACGCCCATGTGGGCGAGCGCGGAGTCAAGCTTTCGGGCGGCCAGCGCCAGCGCATTGCGATTGCCCGCGTGATGCTGAAAGATGCGCCGATTCTGCTGCTGGACGAAGCCACCAGCGCGCTGGATTCGGAAGTGGAAGCGGCGATACAGGACAGCTTGGACAAGATGATGGCCGACAAAACCGTCATCGCCATCGCCCACCGCCTCTCCACCATCGCCGCCATGGACCGGCTGATCGTGCTCGACCACGGGCGGATTGTGGAGGAAGGCAGCCACAGCGAGCTGCTGGCGAAAAACGGCCTGTATGCCAAATTGTGGGCGCACCAAAGCGGCGGTTTTCTGCCGGATCATTAACAAGCCGCATCGGCAAACGGCAGCGGTTTTGCGTTTTCAGGTAGCCTCAAGGCTACCTGAAACCCTATCGACGGCCTTTTTTTGATTCGGCGTGTCATCAGAAGGTTTGGCCGGTTCGCCGCCGGCCGACCATTCCGCAGTCTGCCGGCGCAGACTGCGGCAGAGAAAGTCGTGGAAACGTTCGGCGGCCGGCGAGAGGGCACGGTTTTTGCGGCGGTAAAGGCAGAACGAGCGGGTGAGCACGGGCGCGCACATCGGCCGCATCTGCAAGCCGTATTGGCGGATGCGGTTGGCGGCAAACGGCAGGCACAGCGTGAGGCCGAGGCCGGCGTGCACCATGCTGACGGCGGTGGAAAGCAGATTGACGCGGTGCGCCGCAGCGCTGATAACGGAGCCGAGATTGCCGCCCAATTCGGCGGCCAGCAAATCGGAAAACGGGCCGTTGAGGGTAATCAGGGTTTCGCCGGCCAAGGCCTGCCAAGGCACGGCCGTAAGCCCGGCCAGCGGGTGTCCGGCCGGCAATACCAGATAAAACGGCAGCGAAAACAGGCGCTCGGCTTGGATGTCGCTGCTGTTTGCGCGCTGAGGCCCGATGCCGAAATCCACTTCGCCGGTGCGCACGCTGTCGAGTACCCGCTCCACCGGGCAGTCTTCCAGCCCCACCCTGATGTCGCCGTGTCCGGCGGCAAAGCCGGCCATCACCGCAGGCATCAGCGAAGAGGCCAACTGTTGCGAAACGGCAATTTTTACCGCGCCCCGGTGCAGGTCTTTCAGGTAGCCGATTTCGGTGAGCATGGCGTCCACATCGTGCACGATGCGGCTGGCCATCGGGTAGATTTGCTCACCCATGACGGAGAGGGAAAGCTGGCGGGTGGTGCGGTCGAACAGGCGCACGTCGAGGTGGTTTTCCAACTCTTTAATCAGCCCGCTGAGGGCGGACTGGGTGAGGTGCAGCGATTCGGCGGCTTGGGTGAAGCTGCCGGTTTGGGTAACGGCGATAAAGGCACGCAGCTGGCGCAGGGTGATGTGCATGGCAGGCTCCGGCAAAACGGGCGGCCAGCATAAGGCCGCCGCGGCCATTTATCAACCTTCCCCATGAATGCAGGCCAAAAAACTGTTTTACCGATAAGTGTATTTCTGCTGAAATGGCGGCGCTTTGCCCGCATCAACCGGAGGCTACCTGAACATGGATACGCTCTACACTTATTTCCGCAGCTCCGCCGCCTACCGCGTGCGGATTGCCCTGGCGCTGAAAAACCTGCCCTACCGCAGCGCGCCCGTGCACCTGCTCAATCAGGGCGGCGAGCAGCGGCTGCCGGCTTATGCCGCCCTCAATCCGCAACGGCTGGTGCCGGCCTGGCAGATGGCAGGCGGCGCGGTGTTGGCACAGTCGCTGGCCATCATCGAATACCTGGAAGAAACCCATCCCGAGCCGCCCCTGCTGCCGGCCGACCCGCTGCAACGCGCCCGCGTACGCGCCTTTGCCCAACACATCGCCTGCGACATCCACCCGCTGAACAATCTGCGCGTGCTGCAATATCTGGCGCAAAACGAGGGCTGGGACGAAGCCAAAAAACAGGCTTGGTACGCACATTGGATACACAGCGGCTTTACCGCGCTGGAAGCCTCGCTCAGCGACAGCGGCGCCTACTGCTTCGGCGACACGCCCACATTGGCCGACTGCTGCCTGATTCCGCAAGTGTATAACGCCCGCCGTTTCGAAATCGACTTGTCGGCCTATCCCCGTATCTGCCGCATCGATGCAAACGCCGCCCGACACCCCGCCTTTATCTGCGCCGCCCCCGAACAGCAGGCGGATGCGCCTTAAAGTTTGAGGCTACCTGAAAACCCATTTCGCCCGTGCCGCGCAAAAACAAGTCCTGAGGCTTCGGCAAAACGGCTGCACAGAAAACGGCACCACATTTTCTGCGCAGCCGTTCCGCTTTGACCACCGGAAACCGCCGCAACCATAAACCTTCGGCACGGCAGAATGCGGCCGGTAAAAACACCCTATCCGCCATCGGCATCAATGGCATAATGGTTTCCGCCCGAACCACCTCATCGTGTTGCCGACAAAAACATAGCGGCCCAGAGCCAATCAGCACAGGAGAAAACCATGCTCAACCACCTGCAACGCTTCCTGCCCGCCGACATCATCGCCACACTCGCGCAGCACGCGCGTCCGGTGCTGTCTCTGCAATTGACCCACGCCGCCGACGATTTGCCGCTCACCGCCTCGCGCGTCGGTGGCTTCGGTTATTGGCCGCAGAACCAACCCTATCCCGAAAACGCCGACGGCCAGCCGCTGGCGTTGCTCGCGCAATTCAATCTCGCGGAATTGCCGCCGCATCCCGCCTTGCCGCAGCAGGGAATTTTGGCTTTTTACATCAATCCCTTCCACTGGAATTACGGCATGGACGAAGCGCGCGACCAGCGCACCGTCTACTTTGCCGATACCCGCGCGCCCTCGCTGACGGCTCATCAGCAGCGCGAGCGGTTCCCGGAATACGCCTTTCCCGAACCCGAATCCGAAGCGCTTTCCGAAGAACAGCTTGCCTTTCAGGCGCGTTGGCAAAGCGAAGCGGAACAGATGCTTGCCGAATGGTTGGCGCGCCATGAAGCAGCGGTGGCCAAAAGCAATGACGCCGAATTGACGCGCCTGTGGCAACAGGAAAAGGCGGCGCTGCCCGCGCTTGCCGACATCGTGCGCAGCATCAATGAAGAAGACGGCATTCCCGGCGATTGGTACGCCATTACCCATGCCCTTGAAGAAGCGCTGCCGCAAACCGTGGCCTATGCCATGCAGACCTTGGCCGATAAACCGGCCAGCATCTACTGGCAAATGGCCGAAAGCGAAATGGACGAGGAAGAGATGGAACACAGCGTGCACATGCATCAGGTGCTGACCCGGCAAATGCTCACCACCGGCGATTTGCGCTGGCGCCAATACTGGCAGCATGACCCGCGCGCGGTGCTGGAAGTCGATTGGCAAATGCAGGCTGAACTCATTGAATTTTATGGCGATGACAAGCTCAGCGCACTGTGGCGCGAAGCCTTACCCGCGTTGCGCGCCAATATGGATGCCATCGTCGCCGAAGCGCAGGCCGCGCGGGTGATGAGCGCCGCCGATCTCGATCAGGTGCTGGAAGGGCATATTGAAACCCTGATGCACCATATGCGCGAAACCTTTGCCCAGACTGATTTCGCGCGCCAGCAGCAGATCATGGCGCGGGAGCAACAAATGCTCGGCGAGCGCATGGACAGGCTTGCCGCCCGTTTTGCCGCGCAAGGCTTTGTGGCTGAAGGGGAAGCCCCGGCCACGGCGCTGGATGCGGTACGCAATTTTGATCAGGTGTATGAACTGGATGAAGACGCGCATCCGCTGGCGTCGGTGGGCGAATTGCTCAAACAGTTTTCCGCGTTTGAACAAGCCCTTGGCTTGGCAGAAGAAGATGAAGCAGCGGAAGTAGCAGCGCTTTTGACAGGCTACCTGAAAGAAAACGATGCCTTTGTGGCGGCAGAAGAGGATGCCGAACTCGCGCAGATCTGGGCGGAAGAGCGCGCACAACTTGTTGCCCATCCGCCGCAAAGCAAGGCCGCGCTGCTGGTGCAGATCAGCAGTGGTCGCAGCTATTTGCATCTGGCGCAGCAGGGGAAAGTCAATCCGGCCGCGCAAGCCATTGCCCGCGAAATCAGCGCGGATTCCATGGATTGGGACAACGCCGCCACGCCCGAATGGTACCATCCGGTGGCGGGCGAATATGCGCTGAGCGCCACCTTGGCGGAGCATTATCCCTTTGCCGAACATGAGGAATTTGCCGCCATTTTCGGGCAGGGCTTCTACGACTGGGCAAGCGGCCTCGCGCTGGACGAGGAGGTGAAACGCGAGTTTGTCGACATCGCCCTGCAAAACGAAAGCCACCTCATGGGCTATCCCTACTTTACGCAACAAGACCCGCGCGAAGGGCGGGACGACGTGCTCCTCTTCCAGCTCGACAGCCAGGATGTGGACGGCGAATACGGCAGCGTGATGTGGGGCGACAGCGGCATCGGCCAATTCTTCATCGCCCGCGAGGATTTGGCGGCACGCCGCTTCGACAAGGCATGGCTCCACTGGGATTGTTATTGAGCAGGCCGCGCCGTCAAAAAATCCTGCTCCAACCTCAGTTCCGGATCAAGAAATATAGATATATACACAGATATATCGTTGTTCTCCAATCGATCCCTTCTCCCGCTTGCGGGGGAAGGTTAGGATGGGGGTGTAAAATACGCAGCATTTTTTACGGCTATGGAATAAAAACTTCGTTTTCAACACTCCCACCCTCCCCCGCTTACGGGGCAGGGTAATGGTTTGTCATTTCATGGGAAATTTCGAGAAATCATTCAAAGATGATTGCTCTCTTATCCCAAACTCAGGTGATTCCATGAAAAAACACCTGCCCTTTATCTGTTGCTGGCTGCTGCAATGGCCATTGCTCGGCTATTGCCTCTGGCAAGTCGTGATGCACGCTCGGCAATGGTCGTGGCTGGAAGTCGGCATACGCGCGCTGGCGCTGTGGTGGCTGTGCTACCTCGGCCTGTTTCTCGGTATGCAACAATACCGCCGCCAACGCACGGGCGACGCCTGGTTTGCGGTATTGACGCCACCGCTGGTGGTGTGGGCGCTGTGGGGATAGATGCGCAGGCTACCTGAAACCCTACCGCGCGCGTACCCAATATCAGCCGGCGGCCGAATCCGGAAACGATTCGGCCGCCGGCTTGTCTTTAGCAGGCTTTAACCGCGTCGGATGGCCTTGTCGGCAATGTCTGGCCGGTATTGCATGCCGTCAAAGCGGATTGGTGTCAGCGCCCGGTAGGCCCGGGCTTTGGCCGCGGCCACATCATCGCCCAAGCCGACCACGCACAACACGCGGCCGCCGCTGGTGACGATTTGGCCGTCGCCCTTGTCGGCGGTGCCGGCGTGGAACACTTTGCCGCCGGCCTCGGCCGCTTGCGCCAAACCGTGTATCACCTCGCCTTTTTGCGGGCTGTCGGGGTAGCCGGCGGCCGCCAGCACCACGCCGACGGCGGTTTGCGGATTCCATTGGGCGCTGACGGTGTCGAGTTTGCCGCCCAGGGCGGCGGCCACCAGATCGGCCAAATCGCTGTCCAAACGGCTCATGATGGGCTGGGTTTCGGGGTCGCCGAAGCGGCAGTTGAATTCGATGGTATAAGGCGCGCCGGCCTCGTCTATCATCAGGCCGGCGTAGAGAAAGCCGGTAAACGGCGTGCCCTCGGCCTGCATGCCGCGCACCGTGGGCAGAATGATTTCGTCCATCACGCGCCGGTGCACCGCCGGCGTCACCACCGGCGCCGGGCTGTAGGCGCCCATGCCGCCGGTGTTGGGGCCTTTATCGCCCTCAAGCAGGCGTTTGTGGTCTTGGCTGGTGGCCATCGGCAGCACGTTTTCGCCGTCCACCATCACGATGAAGCTGGCTTCTTCGCCCTGCAAAAAGTCTTCAATCACCACCCGCGCACCGGCGGCGCCCATTTTGTTGCCCAACAGCATATCGTCGATGGCGGCATGGGCTTCCTCCTCGCTCATCGCCACCACCACGCCTTTGCCGGCGGCCAGGCCGTCGGCCTTGATCACGATGGGCGCGCCTTTGGCCGCCACATAAGCGTGGGCGGCTTCGGCTTGCTCAAAGGTTTGGTAGCCGGCGGTGGGAATGCCGTGGCGCGCCATAAAGGCTTTGGCGAAGTCTTTGGAGCTTTCCAATTGGGCGGCGGCGCGGGTGGGGCCGAAAATGGGCAGGCCGGCGGCGCGGAAATCGTCCACCATGCCGGCGGCCAGCGGCGCTTCGGGGCCGACCACGGTAAAGGCAATGTGCTCGCGGCGGCAGAAATCGATCAGCTCGGCATGACCGCTGAGCGCCAGATTAACCAGCTTCGGCTCTTGCGCGGTGCCGGCATTGCCGGGGGCGACGAAGACGGTGTCCACCTTGGGCGACTGCGCCAGTTTCCAAGCCAGGGCGTGCTCGCGGCCGCCGCTGCCGATAAGGAGAAGTTTCATGCGGTATCCTTCGGTAAAAAGCGGAAAAATCTGAGGCGCGATTATAGCGGAAGCCGTGCCGGGTTTCAGAGCCTTTGAACGGGCGTCCGCACCTTGTCGCGGGGGCGGTTTGCGGTTACATTAGCCACCGCTGCGGGCTAGCATGCCCGCCATTCATCAGGAGCGATGCCATGAATCTGAAGCGCAAAACCTGCCTGCTGCCCCTTTTGCTGGGCCTGGCTTTGCCCGCATGGGCCGACGGCCGCTTGAGCTGCACCGACACCACCGAAGCGGCCAAAGCGGGCAGCGAGGCGCCGGCCAATGTGGCGTTTGCCGCCGAATGCCGCTACCGCGGCAGCTTGGCGCAAGCCTACCGCGCCTGGCGTGCCCACCCGCAATACGGTGTGGGCAATGCCGATTATGCCGCCGCCGTGCCGCGCCAACTGCCCCCGGGCAATTACAGCCGCCGCACCGCACAACAGGCGGGCGAGGGCGATTTGGTCACGCTGCGCCGGCAAGGCCGCCACCAAGCCACCCTGAAAATCGAATCGCTGCTCAACGGCGGCTATTTGAGCGCTGCGTTTCGGCAAAACGGCGGCACGGTGGCCATTCGCGTGTTGGCCGAAGCGCCGTAAGCAAAGTGTTGCATAAGCTGTATCAATAAAACACCGGCAGGCTGAGACCTTTGCCAAACCCTCAGATGTGGATGCCCTTCCAGGCGTAGCAGCGCAGCGATCGCAGACATACCATAAAGGTAGGCAAGCGGGCGAGCAGTACCCATAGGGCATAAACGCACAACGCAGAAATGCGCCGCAGATGGGGTTTTGCAAAGGTCTCAGGCTACCTGAACGCTTTTCAGGTAGCTGCCTCCCCTTATAATTGGAACCCCACACCATGACCGACCAAACCCTGGATTTAAGCGGCCTCAAATGCCCGCTGCCGATTTTGCGCACCAAAAAAGCGCTGGCCGCCATGCAAAGCGGCCAAGTGATTACTGTATTGGCCACCGATGCCGGCGCACCCGACGATTTTGCCGCCTTCTGCCGCCAAACCGGCCACCAATTGTTGTCCTCCACCGCCGACAAGGGCGTGTTTACCCTGGTGCTGCGGCACAAATAAAGGCGGAAATTTACACTAAAAATACCGTCATCATGCCACACTGCTACGCTGCCAACAGACCCTAGGCTACCTGAAACCCAAACCGAAACACCGAAAGAACCCCATGCAAACCCTAGAGTTGATCCAACCCGACGACATGCACCTGCACCTGCGCGACGGCGAAGCGCTGCGCGCCGTGCTGCCCTACACCGCCCGCCAGATGGCGCGCGCCGTCATCATGCCCAACCTCAAGCCGCCGGTGGCGCAGGTGGCCGACGCTCTGGCCTACAAACAGCGCATTCTCGACGCCCTGCCCGCAGGCAGCACTTTCGAGCCCTTGATGACGCTGTATCTCACCGACAACACCACGCCCGAAACCGTGCGCGAAGCCAAAGCGGCCGGCATTGTGGCCTTCAAACTTTATCCCGCCGGCGCCACCACCAATTCCGATTCCGGCGTCACCGATCTGTTCAAACTCTTGCCGGTACTGCGCGAAATCGCCGCCCAGGATTTGCGCTTTTTGGTGCACGGCGAAGTGACCGATGCCGAGGTGGATATTTTCGACCGCGAAGCCGTGTTTATCGAACGCATTCTGCAGCCGGTGCTGGCCGAAGTGCCCGATTTGAAAGTGGTGTTCGAGCACATCACCACCGCCGAAGCGGCGCGGCTGGTGTGCGGGGCGGGCGACAATATTGCCGCCAGCGTCACCCCGCAACACCTGATGCTCAACCGCAACGACCTCTTGGTGGGCGGCGTGCGCCCGCACCACTACTGCCTGCCCGTGCTCAAACGCGAAAGCCACCGCCAAGCCTTGGTGGCCGCCGTTACCGGCGAACAGGCACACAAGTTTTTCCTCGGCACCGATTCCGCCCCCCACCCGCAACACGCCAAAGAAAACGCCTGCGGCTGCGCCGGCATGTTCAGCGCCGCCACCGCCATCGAGCTGTATGCCGAAGTGTTCGAGCAGGCCGGCGCTTTGCATAAATTGGAAGCCTTCGCCTCGCAAAACGGCGCCCGCTTCTACGGCCTGCCGGAAAACCGCGGCCGCATCACCTTGGTGAAGCAGGCGCAAAGCGTGCCGGAAAGCGTGCCCATGGGCGACGCCCGTTTGGTGCCGATGCGCGCCGGCGGCCAAGTGGCGTGGTCGGTGCGTTACGATTAAGTTTTTCTGGTTTCGCAAATTATTGTTCTAAAAGGACAACAGGCTGCCTGAAAGCGTTTCAGGCAGCCTGTTGCCTTTATTGGCCGGCGCATCAGCGGCCGGCCAAGTCTTGCGGCCGGATTTGGAAGCGCTGGCGGAACTGCGTTTTGAAATAAGCCGTGCTGCCGAAGCCGCAGCGGTGGGCGAGAAAGTCCAGCGAAAACGGGTAGTTGCCGCTGCCGAGCAGGGCGTAAGCCTGTTGCAGGCGCTGCTCTTTCAGCCAGGCGGAAAAGCGCAGGCCGTGGTGGCGGAACACCAGATGCAGATAGCGGGGGGAAATGCGGCAGGCCGCCGCGGCTTGAGCGGCCGTGAGGTCGGTTTGCGACAAATGCTCGCGCACATATTGCTGGATGCGCAGCAAGTGCGCCCGCAGCACGGTGTTGTCTGACGCCGCCAAGGCGGCTGCCGATTCGTTGAGCAGCAGCGCCACCAACTCCAGCAAATGGCGCACAATCAAAGCGCTTTGCGCCGCATCTGCCCGATAGGCTTTCAATTGTCGGAAAGCCAAGGGCAGATAGGCGGCGAGAAATTCGGCCTGGGCCGTGTGCACCGGCTGCGCTTCCCGACACAAGGCTTCCGGCCGGCGGCACAGGCCGCGCAGGCGCGCGCCGTCGATTTTCACCACCCACATGTGCACCGGCTGCGGGCAGGCAAAGGTGTAGGGCAACCGGCTGTGTTGCAGCAGAAAACGGCCGGGACGCACTTCGGAGGCATGTCCTTCGCAGGTATAGCAAATCGGGCCGTTCAGCGGCAGCGCCAGTAAAAACGCATCCTCATCGGTTTGCTCGGGCACACTGCCGCGCACATAGCGCACCGGCGTGTTTTGCAGATACGACAGCTCCACCCCGTCGGCGGCCAGCCGGCTCAGGTAGCCGCTGAAACGGCGGACATCGGCGATGTCTACACTCAGCGCGTAATAAGCTTGGATGATGCCGTCCTGCCAGGCTTGGGCTCTGCCCTCCGGCGGCAGACGGGCGGTATCGAGACGGATCCACACGGCTTTTCTCCTCTGACTCCGGCGTGCCCGCCGCAGCGGCCGCAGACACGGCCACACAAGATAGCCCGAATAAGGCAGAAAAACCTTGCGTCGGATCAAGAAAATAGCGGATTCATCACCGCCGCCGGCCGCCCCTTCCGCCGTCAGGCGGCAAGACGGGGCGGCCGGGAAGTGCAGGCGGCGGTGGTTTTGCCCGCCCCTCGGGCGGTACAATGCGCGCCTGCTGAATTTTTTGGGCTACCTGAAACATGTTTGCTTCCCTACACGACAGCCACAGCCTTTCCTTCGCTTCCGACAATTATGCCGGCGTCCACCCGCAAATCATGGCCGCACTGGCGGCGGCCAACGGCGGCCATGTGTCCGCCTACGGCAGCGACCCCTACACCGGCCGCCTGCAAGCCTTAATCCGCCGGCATTTCGGCGAACAGGCCCAAGCTTGGCCGGTGTTCAACGGCACCGGCGCCAATGTGCTCGGCCTACAAGCCCTGCTGCCGCGCTGGGGCGCGGTGGTGTGCGCCGAGAGCGCCCATATCCACCAAGACGAAAACGCCGCCCCGCAGGCCGTGGGCGGCCTTAAGCTGTGGACGGTGCCCACGCCCGACGGCAAACTGACGCCCGAGCTGGTGGCGCAGCAAGCCCACGGCTGGGGCAACGAACACCGCGCCCAGCCCTTGGCCGTGTATCTGAGCCAAAGCACCGAATGCGGCACCTGCTACCGCATAGAAGAAATCCGCGCCATTGCCGATTATGCCCACGCCCACGGCATGGCGCTGTTTATGGACGGCGCCCGCCTGGCCAATGCCGCCGCCTTCCTCGGCTGCGATCTCAAAACCCTGAGCACCGAGGCCGGCGTGGACCTGCTCTCCTTCGGCGGCACCAAAAACGGCCTGATGTTTGGCGAATGCCTGGTGGTGTGCCGCCCCGAAGCCGTGGCCGGTCTGGCTTATCTGCGCAAAATCAATTTGCAGCTGGCTTCCAAAATGCGCTTTATTTCCGCCCAGTTTATCGCCCTTTTGGAAGACGGTTTGTGGCGGCAAAACGCGGAACACGCCAACCGCATGGCGCAGCGGCTGGCAGAAGGCTTGCGGCAATACGGCGGGGCAGACATTTTGTATGCCGTGGAAGCCAATGCCGTATTTGCCAAGCTGCCGCCCGAAGCCGTGGCCCGCGCCCGCGGGCATTTCGATTTTTACGATTGGGACCAACACGGCACGGTGCGCCTGATGTGCAGTTTCGACACCCAAGCCGAACATGTGGACGCCTTGCTGGCCGCCATTTGCGGCTGATTGTAGGGTCTGTTGATATTTGACTGATGCAGCAGACTTGCGCAGCGAAAATACCGCCGCAATGCTTTGTGACGACACGCCCCAGGCTACCTGAAACCCTTATCCGCCATGACCACCCACTACCGCACCTTAGCCGCGCCTGCCGAAGCCGAGTTTAAAGACAAAGGCAGCCGCTTTATTGCCTACGCCTATCCGGCCGCCGATGCCGACACCGTGAAAACCCGTGTGGAAGCCTTGCGCCAGGCGCATCACAAAGCCCGCCATTGGTGCTATGCCTACCGCCTGGGCACCGACGGCAACCGCTTTCGCGCCAACGACGACGGCGAGCCGGCCGGCAGCGCGGGGCGGCCGATTTTGGGGCAGATCGATTCCGCCGGCCTCACCGACACCTTGGTGGTGGTGGTGCGCTATTTCGGCGGCACGCTCTTGGGCGTGCCCGGCCTGATCCACGCCTACAAAACCGCCGCCGCCCAAGCGCTGGCTGCTGCCGATACGGTGGAAAAAGCCGTGCACCGCACAGTGCGCCTGCGCTGCGGCTATCCGCATTTGAGCGAGGTGTTGCGCATTGCCAAACAGCATCAGGCCGAAGTGCTGGCGCAGGATTTGCAGCTCGACTGCCGGCTGCTGCTGGCCGTGCCCGCCGCCGAATACGATGCCTGCCTGGCCGCTTGGGAACAAACCCGCGCAGTGGAGCGCTTGGATTAGGCTTTGTTGCCACTTGGCCGCCTTGGCAATATGCCCCGCGTCCTGCCGTGCCAACAGGCTGTGACCTTTGCCAAACCCCCATCTGCGGCGCATTTCTGCGTTGTGCGTTTATGCCCTATGGGTACTGCCCGCTCGCTTAGCCTTGTATCTGATCCACAGGGATTCCCGGCGTTCACACTCGCTGTGCTGCTACGCCTGGAAGGGCATCCACATCTGGGGGTTTGGCAAAGGTCTCAGGCTAGCTGAAAAACCGATTGCGTGTTTTTCAGCTAGCAATCGTAGGTTGGGTTGAAGCGAAGCGTAAACCCAACATGGTTAAGCTTGACTGTATTAAAGGTTGTTGGGTTACGGCCTGAGGCCTAACCCAAGCTACGGCATCTGCCGGCGGGGGCATGTTTCCGCCCATGGAAACGTCGGGCAGGTGTGCCCGACCTACGGTTTACTGGAGCGGCCGGATTCTTGAATCCGGCACAGGGGCGGCTTGCCCGTAAAGCCGCGTGTGGGCGTGCTGGCTTTCAGGTAGCCTTTGCCGATATACTGGCCGCCGTTTTCCTCTTTTGATAAAGGTTTTGCCATGTCTCCTATCAGCCCTTATCTCGATACCGCCCCGCAAATCCACGCTTCTTGCTACATCGATCCCATGTCGGTGGTGGCGGGCGATGTGGTGTTGGGCGAAAACGTTTCCGTGTGGCCGTTCGCCGTGTTGCGCGGCGATGTGAACAGCATACGCGTCGGCCGCAACAGCAATGTGCAGGATCACGCCATGCTGCATGTGAGCCACAAAACCGAAGCCAAGCCGGCAGGTTCGCCCCTGAGCATAGGGGAAGACAGCACCATCGGCCACCGCGTGACCCTGCACGGTTGCACCATCGGCGACCGCGTGTTGGTGGGCATGGGCAGCATTGTGCTCGACGATGCGGTGGTGGAGGACGATGTGATTATTGGCGCCGGCAGCCTGGTGCCGGCGCGCAAACGCTTGGCAAGCGGTTATTTGTATGTGGGTTCGCCGGTGAAGCAGGTGCGTCCGCTCACCGAGGAAGAACGCGCTTTTCTGCCGTATTCGGCCGCGCATTATGTGCGGGTGATGAACCACCACAAACAGTCTGCAAAGGAGTAAGCCATGAACAAACGTATTTCAATTTATGCGGTTTTGGCCGCTACTGTGTTGGGATTAAACGCCTGCTCGGCCGGCGTGGGCGTTGGCGTGGGCATCGGCGGCGGCAACAGCCACATCGGTGTGCGCGGCAGCGTGGGCGCAGACGGTGGCAGCCGCAGCGAAGCCTACGGCCAAATCGGCATCGGCGTGGAAGCCGGCAGCCGTCGTTAAGCGGCTATATTTAAATGACAATAGGCTACCTGAAAGCTTTTCAGGTAGCCTGTATCGCATGGCTTGGTGGCATAGTGCCGAATAGAAAACAAAACCGCCGTATCCAGATGGCCGGATACGGCGGTTTGATATGAGGCTTAGTGCAAACCTTGGATAAAGTTGCCGACGGCCTGCATTTCCTCCGGCGTCATGCGCTTGGCGATGTCCACCATAATGGCATTGGTGCGGCGGCCGCTTTGGTAGGCGTTGAGCTGATCCACCACATAAGAAGTGTGTTGGCCGGCTAGGCGCGGGTAGGCCACGGTGCCGTCCTGCGCTTTGGCATTGCCCGGAATGCCGGCGCCGCTGGGGCCGTGGCAGGACATACAGGCCGGCAGGCCTTTGTGAGCCAAGCCGCCGCGGTAAATGCGGGCGCCCAACTCGGGGTTTTCTTTGGGGTTGGCTTCGCCGGATTTGGGCAGCTGGGTGGCGAAGTAGGCGGCCACATTGGCAATATCCTGCTCGCTCAGGTTTTCCACCAGCGGGCGCATGGTGACGGCGGCGCCGGTGTTGCGGCTGCCGTCTTTGATGGCCAGGGTTTGCTGCACGGTGTAGGCGGGGTGTTGCGCCGCCAAACGGGGATACATGGCAATCGAGGTGTTGCCGTCGGCGCCGTGGCAGGCGGCACACACGGTTTCGGCGATTTCTTTGCCTTTGGCGATGTCGGCGGCCTGCGGAGCGGCCAGAGCGAAACCCGAAGCGGCCAGCGCCAAGCCCAACAAGGTAGTACGTTTCATTAAAATGCTCCTAAAATCAGGGCGTTGTTTTTGGATTTCGCCCCCAATACTCTAATCAACCGGGCCAGCCCGATTTAAACCGATATTTGCATAAACGTGGTATTCTATACCAAATTTCACAAATTGTTCCAGCCATGACGCTTTTTCAAAACGCAAAATTCCATACCACCGTCAATCATTTAAAAGACCTGCCCGCCACGCCGGCGGAAATCGCCTTTGTGGGGCGCAGCAATGCGGGCAAATCCAGCGCCATCAACACGCTGACCAACCACACGCGTCTGGCTTTCGTGTCCAAAACCCCCGGCCGCACCCAGCACATCAATTTTTTCGAGCTGCCCAACGGCGGCTTTATGGTGGATTTGCCCGGCTACGGCTATGCCCAAGTGCCGGAGGCCGTGCGTGCCCATTGGGTGAAGCTGTTGGGTGACTATCTGCAAACCCGCCGCCAGCTGATTGGCCTGATTCTGATTATGGACGCGCGCCACCCTTTGAAAGATTTGGACGTGCGCATGCTGGACTTTTTCGCCCCCACCGGCCGGCCGGTGCATATTTTGCTCTCCAAAGCGGACAAATTATCCAAGAATGAGCAAATCAAAACCTTGTCTGCGGTCAAGAAAGCGTTAAAACCTTTTGTCCAACGGCAGGCGGTGGGCGTGCAGTTGTTTTCCAGCCTGAAAAAACAAGGCATTGAAGAAGTGGACGCCGTGGTGCGCCGGTGGTTTGAACGCCACACTGCCGGCGAAACCGCCGCCGGCCAAGCCGCCCTCCCCGAGCCGCCGCAGGCTACCTGAAAGCCCGCAGCCGCCTGATCCGCCCAATAAGGAGCGCCCCATGTCCGATTGGCACTGCCTGGCCGACAGCCAAATCCATCTGCCCGCCGGCTACGGTTCGGGCCAGCCCACCAGCGCCAGTGCCTTGGAAGGCTTGGCCGAACTGTTGGGCGAGGGTCCGCAGGCAGCGCAGTTGCGCTCGGCGGTGGCGGCTTATCAGGCGCAAAACCCGCTCTACCGCGAACTCAACTACATCAGCCGCGATTTGGAAGAATACTGCTTTTTGCAGTGTGTGGCCGCCGGCGACGATGCCGAATGGGGCAGCCGCTTGGGGCGGCATCTGCATTTTTCCTATTACGGTCTGTTGGGCTATTTGATGTTGCTCAGCGCCGACTTGGGCACGGCGCTGGCCACCGCCTTGCAATTTCCTTTGCAGCTGGGCAGTTATTTCGGCATTCGCCTGCTGCATTGCCCCGACAGCGGCAAAGCGCAGCTGCGCTTCGAACATTACCGCGGCCGCCCCGAGCTGTTTCGTTTCCACTTGCGCCTGTGCGCCGAGGCCTACCGCCAAATCATCGCCACCTTGGGCGTGGTGGACGGCAGCGCCTTTACCATCCAATACCGCGACCAAGGCGGCGAGGCCGACGCCCTCTGCTTTCATGCCGAGGTGTTGTCGCTGCCGCTGCCCTATGCCCAAAGCAGCGTGTTTGCACAAACCCTGCGCCAATGCCGCGAACTGGAACAACAAATCGGCGCCCTTTTGATGCAGCCCTTGGTGCTGAAAGTGCGCACCCTGATGGCGGGCGATTTGAAGCGCTACAGCGCCATGCCGGCGGTGGCGGCCGAATTGCACATGACCGAGCGCACCCTGCACCGCCACCTGGGCAAATGCGGCACCGCCTTCCAAACCCTGCTCGACGACATCCGCCTGCACGAAGCGGTGGCGCTGCTGCACGACCGCCAGCACAATCTGGCACAGATTGCCGACGCCTTGGGCTTTACCGACCCCGCCGCCTTCAAACACGCCTTCAAACGCTGGACCGGCAGCAGCCCCGCCGCCTGGCAAGGTCGTTAGCGTCTGTGCCAACCGGCGCGAAGGGTTTTCAGGTAGCCGGCTAGATCGGATGCAGACATCCGGCATCAATTCAATATTTCCAGCGCCGCTTGTGCCGGATACCAGTTTTGTAGGTCGAATTCTTGAATCCGACAATATTGATCGGTAGCAAAAGGTAGGGCTGTGCCGGACTCAAGAACCCGATCTGCTTGGATGCCGTACTGAAGGGCTGCTCAGACTGTATAAATGTGCGGTTTCAGGTAGCCTGTTGCCCGCTTGCCAAGCCTGTCACTTTTTTATTTTCTGCCGCCCGCTTATTGACCGAGCCGTTCTCCCGCTTCTCCTTCTTCCTTACTTCTTTAATATTGCTGCACCGCAACAGGCTACCTGAACGCCTAAATGGCCGGTTTTGTCTGCAAAAACCGCAAATCTGTCCGAATCTATCCTCTTGCCGCAAGGGATTTTGCTTTAAAAATAAAGCGGCTGACATCAGCGCCCGTCCATAACAAAACCACACAGGAGAAACGCCATGCGCCAAACCGCATTTGTCTGGCACGAGCTGTATATGTGGCACGACACGTCCACCTACGCCGGCCTTTACCGCCCCGGCCTCACCGTACAGCCTTTGCAACACTACGAATCGCCTGAACCCAAGCGCCGTATCCGCAATTTGCTGGAAGTGTCCGGCCTGCTAGACCAATTACAAAGGGTGGCGCCGGAGAACGCCGGCGACGCCGATTTGCTGCGGGTGCACACGGCCGGCTATCTGGCCAAAACCGAAGCCGCCCGCGGCCAAAACGGTTTGGCCGATGCCGAATCGCCTTTCGGTGCCGCTTCGATAGACATCGCCCGTAAAGCCGCCGGCGGCGCCATCAGCGCGGTGAAAGCGGTGTTGGCGGGCGAGGCAAACAATGCCTATGCGCTGATCCGCCCGCCCGGCCACCATGCCGAGCCGGATGCCGGCGGCGGTTTCTGCATTTTCTCCAATGCCGCAGTGGCCGCCGCCTGGGCGCTGGACAAGGGCTGCGAACGCGTGGCCATCATCGATTGGGACGTGCACCACGGCAACGGCACCGAGTCCTGTTTTTGGGAAGAGGGCCGTGTGCTGGCGATTTCGCTGCACCAAGACAACTGGTTTCCGCAAAACCGTGGCGCGCACACCGATGTCGGCGCCGGCGCCGGTTTGGGCAAAAACATGAATCTGCCGTTGATGCCCGGCTGCGGCCACGGCGCTTATGTGTATGCGTTTGAGCAAATCGTGCTGCCGGCGCTGGAAGCCTTCCGCCCCGATTTGATTATGGTGGCCTGCGGCTTCGATTCCAGCATCGAAGACCCGCTGGGGCGCATGATGCTGCATGCCGACAGCTACCGCGCCCTCACCCAAATGGTGTTGGACGCCGCCGAGCGTTTGTGCGGCGGGCGGCTGGTATTCACCCACGAGGGCGGCTACAACCCGGCCACCACGCCGTTTTTGGGCTTGGCGGTGGTGGAAACCCTGAGCGGGCGCGACACCGGCATCAGCGATCCTTCGCTGCCGGCGCATCTGGCCGCCGCCGGGCAGGATTTGCAGCCGCACCAACAGGCGCATATCGACGCCTTGCGTGATTTTTTCCGGCAACAGCCCGGCTGCCCGCTGGCCGCTGAGGCTACCTGAAAACGGAAAGGAGGCATGCCATGTGGTTTATTCCCAAATCCCACCCCGAAATCAACAACCGCGTGCTCTTGATCAGCATGGTGCTGGTGGCCGTGGCACTGTGGCTGGGCAACGGTTACAGCGTGACCCTGGCCGACGGCAAAACCGCCTACGGCGTGTTCAGCCTGCTGCCGATTGCCTGCGTGCTCGGTTTTGCGCTGGTGAGCCGGCGCACGCTGGAGCCGCTGTTTTTCGGCGCCATGGTGGGCTTGATGCTGATTAACCCCAATCCCAAAGTGCTGATTGAAAGCCTGATGGCCAGCAGCCTCAAGGTGATGGCCGGGCCGGTAATGGGCTGGATTTTGCTCTTGTGCGTGCTGATGGGCGGCCTGATTATGTGGTTGCAAAAATCGGGCGCCACCGAAGCCTTCAGCCGCCTGATCGGCCGCGTGGCGCGCACCCGCAGCCACAGCCTGATTGCCGCCTGGCTGCTGGGTTTGCTGATTTTCATCGACGACTACCTCAGCTCGCTCACCGTGGGCGCCACCATGCGCCGGCTCACCGACCGCCTGGGCGTGTCGCGCGCCATGCTCTCCTATGTGGCCGACGCCACCGCCGCACCGGTGTGCCTGCTGGTGCCGATTTCCACTTGGGGCATTTATCTGGCCGGCCTGTTGGAAAGCAACCAAGTGGCCGAAGCCGGCGGCGGCATGGCCTACTATATGCAGGTCATCCCCTATGTGCTCTACGCCTGGGTGGCGATTTTGGTGGTGCCGCTGGTGGCCTTCAACATCCTCAAGCCCGGCGCCGCCATGCGTCAGGCCGAGGCGCTGGCCGCCGAACGCCGCGATCAAGGCCTGGCCGAGCAGGCGCCGGTTGAAGAAAGCTACGGCGGCCGCAGCCACATCATGTATTTCCTGCTGCCGATTGTGGTGCTGGTGTTGGGTACTTGGTGGTTCGGCGACACCCTGCTGGGCGCCATGGCCGCCGTGCTGTTTACCGCCGCGCTGTACCGCTTTTTGCAGCTGGCCGGCCTGCCGCAGCTGTTCAACGACTTTATGGAAGGCATGCTCAGCATGGTAACGCCGGTGGCCATCATCTTCGCCGCCTTCGTGCTGCAAGACGTCAACGAACAACTGGGGCTGGCGCCGTGGCTGATTGAAAACGTCAAACCCTATCTCAATGCGCAATGGCTGCCGGTAATCACCTTTGTGCTGCTGGCCGCGCTCACCTTCACCACCGGCTCGTTCTGGGGCATTTACGCCATCGCCTTCCCCATCATCGTGCCTTTGGCGATGGCGCTGGACGCCAATCTGCCGCTCACCCTCGGCGCGCTGATTTCCGCCGGCGGCTTCGGCAGCCAGGCCTGCTTCTTCGGCGACGCCACCGTGTTGTCTGCCCGCAGCTGCGAAATCACGCCGATGGAACACGCGCTCACCCAATGGCGCTACGCCTGGGTATCCGCCCTGATTGCCGCTGTGCTGTTTGTCCTGGGCGGTTGGTTGTGGGGCTGAGGATGGGGTGAAAGGCCGAAAAGGCTACCTGAAAAGCCCTAGCCCTTATCCGCTTCCCGCTGCAAAACCCCCTGCTGCCGGCTCATTCAGCCGGCAGCAGGGGGTTTTCGCGCTCAGATAAAACGGTTAACGGTTCGCGTCAAAACCGTCTTCAACGATTTCAATCAAGGTCGGCCGGGAGCAGGTTCGGGCATCAACTGAACCACGATTTTGCCTTTTGCCCGTCCACTTTCGGCATAATCCAATGCGGCTTGCGTTTCGGCAAAGGGGAAGATGCGGTCGATCACGGGCACGATTATGCCTGCCTCAATCAGCCGGCTGATTTCGGCCAATTGCGCTCCGCTGGCGCGCATAAAGAGAAAATCGTAGCGGACGCGGTGGCTGGCTTCCAAACGCTGCAAGGGCAGGGTGGCGGCGGCAAACAGCCATTGTTTCCACACCGGCAGCCGCCATTCGCGGGCAAAGCGGGCGGTAGGCAGGGCGGAAACGGAGACGATGTGCCCGCCCGGTTTGAGGATGCGGAAGGATTGTTTGAGTGCGTCGCCGCCCAGCGTGTCGAGCACCGCATCGTAGCCGTGCAGCACATCGGCAAAATTTTCTTCGCGGTAGTTGATGATGCGGTCTGCACCCATGCGCGCCACCAGATCATGTCCGGCGGGGCTGGCGGTGGTGGCCACATACGCGCCGATGTGTTTGGCGAGCTGTATGGCAAAAGTGCCCAAACCGCCCGCACCGGCATGAATCAGGATTTTGTCGCCCGCTTTCAAGCGCAAGGCTTCGTAAAACGCCTGATAGGCGGTCAAACCCACCAAGGGAATCGAGGCGGCTTCGGCAAAGCTTAAATTGGCGGGCTTGGCGGCAATATCGTCTTCATGCACGGCGATGTATTCGGCAAAGGTACCGATGCGCGATTTGGCGGGGCGGCCGTAAACCGCATCGCCTGCTTTGAAGCGTTGCACCGCTTTGCCGGTTTTCACCACCGTTCCGGCAAAATCGTTGCCCAAAATCAGCGGCATATCGTAATGCAGCAGGACTTTGACTTTGCCGTCGCGGATTTTGAAATCAATCGGATTCACGCTGGCGGCATGAATGGCCACCAAAACATCCTGCTCACCGATTTCGGGCATGGACACGGTGCTCATTTGGAGCGGTGTTTTGCCGTAACGGCTGATGGTCATGGCTTGCATGGTGTTTATCGTCGGTTCTTGTCGGATAGGGAACGGGTATGGAGAAACAAGCCGCAGGCAAAAATATCCGTTTGCAAACAGTTTTTCAGGCAACCTGCGTGCAGCAGATGTGCAGAGACTGCCTGAATTTTTGCGGAAGGCCGGAAAGATGGGGTCAGCAAGCGTAGGGCGGATACGCCTATCCGGCAAAACCGTTGCGGTTGCCGGAACTATTGCTTTCGCCACCCATTTGTCCCGTGCCGGATTCAAGCATCCGATTGGAGGCTGCGGCGATTTGTTTGCAGGCAGCCCGGAACCTTTGCAACCCCATCTGCGGCGCATTTCTGCGTTATACGCTGCCCGCTTGCCTATCGTGTGATGGTGCAGGTGACTCCCTACCGCCCACGCTCACTACGCTGCTGTACCTTGAATTACATCCGCATCTAAAGCTTTTGCAAAGGATCAGCCCGAGGCAGGCCGGAAAAGCGGCAGGGATGCCCTGCATATAGCAGTAACCGCTCCTAGCTGCGGGATGTGCAGTTGGCCGTCAGCACGCGGCGGCTGGTACGCCAGTCGC
>JAUMZB010000092.1 GCA_030528345.1 Eikenella sp. | reverse complement strand
TGCACGCCTTTGCGGGCAAAGTGTTCTTGGGCGATATTGGGGTATTTGGTGGCCACCCGCAGACGGCTGCCGGGGGTAGAGGCGGCGGCGTAGTCGAAGCCTTGGCGTACGGCCACCATCATGCGGCATTTGGCAATCTGCAAATCCAGCGGCTGATACAGGCCGCTGCCGCCGTGCTCGGTGAGCACGTCTTTGCCGGCAATGCCGAAATCGGCGGCACCGTATTGCACATAAGTGGGCACATCGCTGGCGCGCACAATCACCAGGCGGATATGCGGATGGTTGGTGTCGATAATCAGCTTGCGCGATTGCTCGGGGTCTTCGGCCGGCACAATGCCGGCGGCGGCCAAAAGCGGCAGGGTATCGTCGAAAATGCGGCCTTTGGATAAGGCGATGGTCAAAGCGGCGGTCATAACAGGTTAATCAATCGAAAGTTCAGGGTTTTCAGGTAGCCTGTATCGGGCTACCTGAAAACAGAATCAAGGTTGGATGGTGCCTTCGGCCAGCAAGCGTTTCAAATCGTGTGCCAGCTGGTCTGCGGTTTTCCCCCAAGGCTCCAGCACCGCCACGCGACCCTGGCGGTCGAGCAGGAAAGTACCGGTGCTGTGGTCCACCAGATAAAAGCCGTTTTCACGCGGCGCCTGCCTGGCGGCGCTGACGCGGAATTGCTTCATCACCGCAAAAGCCGCTTCTTCACTGCCGTCGGCGGTGGTGAGGCCGATGAAATCGGGGTGGAAAGCAGGCACATACTGGGCGAGCAACTCCGGCCGGTCCCGTGCGGGGTCTACCGATACGAAAAACAGCTGCACCTGTTGCGCTTCTTCCGGTGCCAGTTTGGCGAGGGCTTGGGCGTAAGTCAGCAGGTGGGTGGGGCAGACATCCGGACAATGGGTAAAGCCGAACACCAAAACGACTACTTGGCCGCGATAATCGCTCAAGCGTATGGTGCGGCCGTCATGCGCGGTAAGCATAAAGTCTCCACCCAAGTTTTCGGCGCGCACATCGGTGCCTTCAAAGCGGACCAGCGGTGCCGATGCCTCGGATACCGCATCCGCCGGCTCTGCCGAACAAGCGGCCAACAATAATAAAGAGGCCGCCAGACCCCATGCCCCAAACTTCATTGTCCTGCCCACCGGCTTACTTGATTGAAAGCGCGATTATAGCATTGCAACCCGAGGCTGAATGTCGGCGATTTTGTTTTCATAAAAAACATTATGTTAAGCATGGGCGCACCTGCCTGCAGGCAAACTGCTTTACAAGGCGGGGAAAAGCGCTATAATGCGCACCTTCTTCACCTGCCCAGGTGGCGAAATTGGTAGACGCAGGGGACTCAAAATCCCCCGCCGAAAGGTGTGTCGGTTCGAGTCCGACCCTGGGCACCACATCAACCGCGAAAGCGGTTTTTTTATTGTCTAACGCCGTCTAAGGCAATCTACCAAATCCATAACAGGCAAGGGTTTCAGAGAAAAAGCCACCTGCTTTGTTGTCTAATACCGTCTCATGCCGTATCGTTGAATCTACCTTTTTCTGTTGGTAAAATTTCCGTGCTGTTACCAACACCCCTTATTTTTTACCAACAAATGCCGTTAAACGACCGCCAAATAAAGAACCTGAAGCCGACCGGCAAGATTCAAAAAATATCAGACGGCGGCGGCTTATCGCTGGTATGCAAGCCAAACGGTGGCAAATACTGGCAATTGAATTTCAGGTTTGACGGCAAGCAGAAAACTTTATCAATCGGCACCTATCCCGCTATCGGCCTTGCCGAAGCGAGGGCGGCGCGTGAAAAGGCAAAGCAGCAGCTAGCCAACGGCCAAGACCCCGCAGAGGCCAAGCAGATGCGGCGGGCCGCTGCGGTAAACAGCTTTGAAAAAATCGCCCGTGAATGGCATCAACACCAACTGCCACGGTGGACACCCACCCATGCCGCCCGTGTACTGCATTCACTGGAAACCGATGCCTTCCCCATGCTGGGCCGCCTGCCTATTACAGACATCAAAGCGCCGCTGCTGCTGGAAGCAGTCAGGGCAATCGAAGCGCGGGGCGTGCCGGAAACTGCCGCCCGTGTCTTGCAGCGCATCAAGTCCGTTTTCAACTAGGCCATCCAAACCGGCCGCGCCACCGACAATCCCGCCTTTGCCTTGGCCGGTGCCATTGTGAAGGAGAAGGCCAAACACCAGCCCGCCTTGCCGCAAAAAGAACTGCCGGAGTTTTACCGCCGCCTGTTGGCCGAGCCGATGCGGGAAGAAACACGCCTTGCCCTGTTGCTGATCGTGCTGGTGTTTGTTCGCCCCGGCAATATCCGTTTTGCCGAATGGGCAGAGATAGATTGGGAAAAGCGGGAATGGCAGATACCGGCGGCCAAAATGAAGATGCGGGCCGCCCATATCGTGCCCTTGTCCGATTGGGCGCTTGAGCTGTTGGCACAGCTTCTCCCCATTACCGGCCACAGCCGCTACCTTTTCCCAAACTACAAAGACCCGGCCAAGCCGCACAGTGAAAACACCTTGAGCTATGCCATCGGGCGCATGGGTTATAGCGGCATAGCCACCCCGCACGGCTTTCGCAGCTTGGCTACCGATGTGCTGAATGAAAACGCCTTCCCGCCCGATGTGATCGAACGGCAGCTTGCCCATGTGGAGCAAAACAAAGTGCGGGCCGCCTACCACCGCACCGAATACCTGCCACAGCGGCGCGAAATGATGCAGTGGTACAGCGACTGGCTGAAAGCGCGGGAAGCGGCCAAGGCGGCGGTGCAGGCTACCTGAAAGCCCCCTATACGCGAGTAAAACGCATTTTTGGTGGTTATGGTGGTTATGAATCGCTGAAACCCTTACCAGACGGGCGTTTCCGCATAACCACCACTACTGATTTTGGTGGTTATGTGGTGGTTATGGTGGTTAT
>JAUMZB010000028.1 GCA_030528345.1 Eikenella sp. | reverse complement strand
TACGGATGCCCGTGTGAAAGTAGGTCACCGCCAAACCCCCATCCAAAGCCCCCGAATAATCGGGGGCTTTCTTTATGCAGAAAAATAAACAACAAGCAGGGGGCGTTTGCATCCGTGCAGAACGAATATCCAATTTCGGATGTGCCAATGTTTCAGGCATTTGGCATGGACATAGATTTCTTTTCTGTTCGCTTATCCTATTTTTAGGCATAATGCTTACTTTTTGCACACTATTGTGGGGAATGTTGATGAAGTCTGCTTTTCTTCGTGCCGCGGTTTTGGCCGCGCTGCTGCCTTTGGCCGCTTGTAACGCACAGCCGGCGCCCAAATCCGCGCAACCGGCTGCTGCGCCGGCAGATGCGGTTAAAGCCATTACCGATAAAATTACGCAAACTTATGCTGAACAGGACATTAAAGTGCTGAACGTAGCCGAGTCGCCGGTAGCGGGCATTTACGAGGTGTATTTGTCCGGCAACCAACTGGTGTACATGAGTGCGGACGGCAACCATATGTTTACCGGTGATTTGATTGATGTGACCGAGCGCAGCAATCTTTCCGAACAGCGGCGCAGCGATTTGAACCGCATCGATTACGCCGCCTTGCCGCTGGATAAAGCGATTACCGAAGTGCGCGGCAACGGCAGCTTGAAAGTGGCGGTGTTCACCGATCCGGATTGCCCGTATTGTAAGCGCTTGGAGCGCGAGTTTGAGAAAATGACCGACATCACGATTTACAATTTCATGATGCCGATTCCTTCCTTGCATCCGGCGGCCAAAGCCAAATCCGAGCGCATTTGGTGTAACCAGGACCGTACGGCGGCGTGGACAGGCTGGATGCGTAAAGGCACGGTGCCGGCAGAAGTGCCGGCTTGCGGCAATCCGATTGCCGATACCATGGAATTGGGTACGCAGTTGGGCTTTAACGGTACGCCGACCCTGGTGTTCCCCAATGGCAAGGTTATGGCCGGCTATCTGCCGAATCCCGAATTGCAGCAGGCCATTGCCGACAATCAAAAATAGCAGCCGCCGTCATCTATAGATGGCTGTTCAGGTAGCCTGCCACAGGCTACCTGAAAAGTTTAGGGGTGCTATCAGGCAAAAAGACATACGGTTTTACAGTATAATGGCCGCCCTGTATTTCCAACGTTAAGGAACAATCATGGCAGACTTCAACAAAATTCTCGACGCAGGCAATGTAGACGGCGGCATCATCAATGCGGTGATTGAAATTCCGCAGGGCTCCAACCATAAAATCGAATGGGACCGCAAAAACGCGGTGATGAAACTGGATCGGGTCGAGCCCCTGGCTTTTGCCAAGCCCACCAACTACGGGTTTATCCCGCAAACTTTAGACGAAGACGGCGATGAGCTGGATGCTTTAATCATCACCGACACCCCGCTGCCCACCGGCATCTATATGGAAGCCAGAGTGATCGGCGTGATGAAGTTTGTGGACGACGGCGAGGTGGACGACAAAGTGGTGGTGGTGCCGGCGGACGACCGCCATACCGGCAATGCGATCAACAGCCTGTCTGATTTGCCCCAGCAGCTGATCAAACAAATCGAATTCCACTTCAACCACTACAAAGACCTGAAAAAGCCCGGCACCACCCAAGTAACCAAGTGGGGCGATGTTGAAGAGGCCAAAGAAGTGATCCGCGAATCGCAAGCGCGTTGGAAAGCCTTGTAATCTTTACGCCCAAAGCAGCAAAAGGCTACCTGAAACATTTCAGGTAGCCTTTGCGTATATTGGGGCAGGCACTCAGCAGATGGTGTTTGGCGGTTTATCCGCCGTGCTTGTCTCCATTCAGCAACGTCAGCAAGCCGGCTTCGTCGAGAACGGCCACGCCCAGCGCCCGGGCTTTGTCGAGCTTGCTGCCGGCGGCTTCGCCGGCCACCACATAATCGGTTTTTTTCGACACGCTGCCCGATACCTTGCCGCCGGCGGCCTCAATCAAGACGGCGGCTTCATCGCGCTTGAGGCTGGGCAGGGTGCCGGTGAGCACCACGGTTTTGCCGGCCAACGGCGCAGACAGGCTGCCTGAAACGTTGGGAGCGGCCGCATTATCTTCGGCAGCGGGTAACAAAGCCAAAAAGCGGGCGATGCTGCACAACAGGGCGGCGTGTTCGGTTTGTGCGCGCCAGTCCTGCCAAGCTGCCGGCAGGGCTTCGTCTTGCAGCAGGCCGTCGATGCTGCCGCCGGCCAGCATCCATAACTCGGCGGCGCGTTTTTCGCTCAGCTTGATGCCGGGCAGGCGGGCAAGCCATTGCTCGGGGGCGAAATACTGTGCCAGCCGTGTACCGGTGGCGCTTTCTTGCGGCTGTACTCCGGCGGCCAGCAAATCATCCAGCAACGCACTTTGTGCGGGTTGGCGGAAATAATCGGCAATCGAGGCCGCCACCACGCCGCCGATGTCGGGCAGGCACGCCAGCAAGGGCTGCGGCACCTGCCGCAACAACGCCAGCTTGCCGAAGGTGGCGGCCAGCTGCTTGGCGGTGCTTTCGCCCACATGGCGGATGCCCAGTGCAAACAGCAGCCGTGCCAACGGCGGGGTGCGGCTGGCGGCGATGCCGTCGAGGATATTCTGCGCCCATTTTTGCGGTTTGGGCTTGCCGCTGTCGTCTTGACCGCCGTCTTTGATTTGTTGCAGGGTGGCGATGTCGAGGCGGTAGAGGTCGGCAAAGCCGTGCACCAAGTCCTGCGCCACCAAGGCTTCGATCTGCTTTTGCCCCAGGCCGTCGATGTCCATCGCCTTGCGCGCGGCAAAGTGGATCAGACCCTGTGCCCGCTGCGCCGCGCACAGCATGCCGCCGCTGCAACGCGCCACCGCTTCGTTTTCTTCGCGCACCACCGCGCTGCCGCACACCGGGCAGCTTTCAGGTAGCCTGAAGGGCGGATATTGCGGCGAGAGGCTGCCTGAAAACAAATCCGCGCCCGGTGTTGCCACCATCGGCCGCCGCTCGGGCAGGATGCGCACCACTTCGGGGATCACGTCGCCGGCGCGGCGCACCACCACGGTGTCGCCTACGCGCACGTCTTTGCGGCTGACTTCGTCCTGATTGTGCAAAGTGGCGTTGGTGACGGTGACGCCGCCGACAAACACCGGCTGCAAACGCGCCACCGGCGTGAGTGCGCCGGTGCGGCCCACCTGCACATCGATGGCCTCCACCACCGTCAGCGCTTCTTCGGCGGGGAATTTGTGCGCCACCGCCCAACGCGGCGCACGCGACACGAAACCCAGCTGCTGTTGCTGCGCCAAGCTGTTCACCTTCACCACCACGCCGTCGATTTCATAGGGCAGGCTGGCGCGCTCGGCGGCCAGGCGCTCGTAAAAAGCCAGCACCTCTGCTATGCCGTCGCACACGGCAAAGCGGCCTGCGGGCAGGCTGAAACCCAGTTCGCCCAAATAGGCCAGCTCGTCGATGTGGGTGTCCGCTATCATGCCGCCTTCTTGGCGGGCGATGCCGTAGGCGAAAAAATGCAGTTTGCGTTGGGCGGTGATTTTGGAATCGAGCTGGCGCAGGCTGCCGGCGGCGGCATTGCGCGGATTGGCAAACGCTTTCTGCCCCGCCGCTTCCTGGCGCCGGTTGAGGGCGGCGAAATCGGCCTTCAGCATCAATACCTCGCCGCGCACCTCGATCAACTCGGGGACAACATTGCCTTGCAGCTGCAGCGGCACATTGCGCACGGTTTTCAGATTGTCGGTGACGTCTTCGCCGCTGGCACCATCGCCGCGGGTGGCGGCCTGCACCAGCACGCCGTGCCGGTAGAGCAGGCTCACCGCCAGGCCGTCGAATTTGGGCTCGGTGCAGTAAACCACCTGCGCCAGCCCCAAGTCTTTGCCCACCCGCTCGTCGAAAGCGCACATCTCGGTATGGTCGAACACCCCGCTGTCGTCTTGCGGCGAAAAGGCATTGTTGAGCGACAGCATCGGCACCGCATGCACCACGGTGTCGAAACCGGCCAGCACGGCGCCGCCCACCCGCCGGGTAGGGCTTTCAGGTAGCCTCAGCTCGGGGTGTGCCGCCTCCAGCGCCTCCAGCTCGCGGTAGAGGCGGTCGTATTCGGCATCGGGCACGCTGGGCGCGTCGAGGGTGTAATACTCGTGGGCGTAGCGGTTGAGGGTGTCGGTGAGGGTGCGGATGCGCTGGGCGGTCATGGCGGGACAAGGTATTGGAAAACGGCGGGCATCATATCATGCCGGCGGCAACAGAAGGCGGCGGTAAACAACAGGCTACCTGAAAAGCGTGCTGCTGCTTTCGGCCGGCCTGCTGTCGGGCACGCGGACGGATGCGGCCGTTGTGCGGGAGCCGGGTTAAGGTTTGGCTTGGGCGGCGGTGGCGCCGATCACGCCTTCCCATTTCTCGCCGCCTTCGTTGGAGGCTTTGCCGGTCAATACTTCGCCTTGGGTGCCGTAGAAACCGCCGTCAAAATGGCCGTCAGGTTTCAAACGCGCGTCTCGGCCGCCGGTGTTGTCCAGCCATAAGGTGCCGCTGACCTTGCCGTTGTCGCTCACCGGAACGGACAGATTGCTGCTGCCTCTGCGGACGGTGTTGCCGAATCCGCCGAGATACCAGGTACGCACGCCGTTATCGCCGCTGCCGTCGATTTTCATGGCCAGGGTTTTGTCGCTGCCGCGGTAGGTGGCCAGCACGTCGGCGGTTTGCGGTTGGTTGTCGTGGTAGTGGTAATACATGGTGCCGCGGTACTGCACTTGATCCATACCTTCGGGACGTTTCAGGCGGCTGTCGTCGGCCTGCTGTACATAAAGCGAGACCAGTTCGCTGCCGGTAACTTCGTCGGGGTAATAAGGGGAGCGGATAATTTTGTTGATGCGGGCATGGCCGTAATAGCCGATCAGGCTGCCGTCATGGCCGCGCAGGGTCTGCATTTCCGGCTTGCCGAGGAAATTATTGCCGGTTTCGGGGTTGAAAATCTGCAATTCGATGTTTTTGCCGTCTGCCTGCAGATTCAGCTTGACCAAGCCGGATGTGTCGAAGCCTTTGGGCGTGTTAACGCCCAAACGGTTGAAGACAGCCCGATCCAATTCTTGAGGTGTTGGCAGCGGCGGGGGTTCGGGTTTGGCTTCGGCTTGGGGTTTGGCTTCGGCTTGAGCGTCTTGTTGCGGTGCCGCTTGGGGGGTGGGCAGCTGGCCGACCGAAGGGCCGCTGCCGTCGCTGCTGCCGCAGGCAGACAATAAAGCGGCCAGAAGAGAGGTGAAGAGCAGGGGTTTGGTGTTCATTTGTGATTAATTTCTTATGGATAATGGGGTGGGGTAAGCAGGTTTCTGTCAGCCGGAGGGGCTACCTGAAACCGTTACCGTAAAAACAAACTGCCTGACGTCGGTCAGGCAGTCTGCGGCGGGGCGGCTTTATACCACAATATTCACCAGGCGCTTGGGCACCACAATCACTTTTTTCGGAACTTTACCCTCGGTGAACTTTCGGGCGCCGGCGCTGCCGAGGGCGGCGGCTTCGACGGCGGCCTGATCGGCATCGGCGGCAACGGTAATCTTGTCGCGCAGTTTGCCGTTGACCTGCACCATCATTTCGATTTCGGTCTGCACCAGCGCGGCAGGGTCGGCTTTCGGCCAGCCCTGTTCCCACACTTTGCCCTCGGCGCGCAGCACCGCCCACAGGGTTTCGCAGATGTGCGGCACAATCGGCCACAGCAGCACCGCCACGCTTTCCAATACTTCCTGCGCCACGGCGCGGCCGTTTTCACCGCTGCAGTCGGTTTTGTCGTATTGGTTGAGCAGTTCCATCACGGCGGCGATGGCGGTGTTGAACTGCTGGCGGCGGTCGTAGTCGTCACTGACTTTGGCGATGGTGCTGTGCAGCTTGAAGCGCAGGTCTTTCAGGGCGGCGGAAAGGCTGTCTTGGCTACCTGAAAAGGCGGTAACGGGGGCACCCTGTTTTTGGAATTCGTACACCGTGCGCCACAGGCGGCGCAGGAAGCGGTGGGCGCCTTCCACGCCGGCATCGTTCCATTCCAGCGACTGTTCGGGTGGCGAGGCGAACATCATGAACAGGCGCGCGGTGTCGGCGCCGTAGGCGTCGATTAGGGTTTGCGGGTCGACGCCGTTGTTTTTCGATTTCGACATTTTCTCAATGCCGCCGATGGTGACAGGCCGGCCGTCGGCTTTCAGCACGGCGGCCACCGGGCGGCCTTTGTCGTCGTAAGAGAGTTCGACATCGGCGGGGTTGAACCAGTCTTTGCTGCCGTTGGCCTGTTCGCGGTAGAAGGTGCCGCACACCACCATGCCCTGGGTGAGCAGCTGTTTGAATGGTTCTTTCACCGGCACCATGCCTTCTTCGTGCATCAGCTTGGTGAAGAAGCGGGCGTACAAGAGGTGCAAAATGGCGTGTTCGATGCCGCCGATGTATTGGTCGGCCGCCTGCCAGTATTGCGCCGCCGCCGGCTCGACCATACCGCCTTCAAACTGCGGCGACATATAGCGGAACTGGTACCAGCTCGACTCCATAAAGGTGTCCATGGTGTCGGTTTCGCGGCGGGCGGGGCGGCCGCAGTGCGGACAGGCGGTTTCGTAGAACTCGGGCATTTTAGCCAGCGGCGAACCGCTGCCGTCGGGCACCACGTTTTCGGGCAGCACCACCGGCAGCTGCTCGGCCGGCACCGGCACGTCGCCGCAACTGTCGCAATGGACAATCGGAATCGGACAGCCCCAATAGCGCTGGCGGGAAATGCCCCAATCGCGCAAGCGGTATTGGGTTGTCGGTGCGCCGGCATTCAGGCTTTGCAGTTTGGCGCCGATGGCATCGAAGGCTGCCTGAAAATCCAGACCGTCGAATTCTCCGCTGTGGATCAGGGTACCGTGTTCTTTGTCGGCATACCAGTCTTGCCATTGCGTTGCGTCAAATTCGTTGTCGCCCACGGCAATCACTTGCTTAATCGGCAGCTTGTATTTGCCGGCGAACTCGAAATCGCGCTCGTCATGCGCGGGCACGGCCATTACCGCGCCGTCGCCATAGCCCCACAATACATAATTGGCAATCCACACTTCCAGCTTGTCGCCATTGAGCGGATTAACCACATAGCGGCCGGTGGGCACACCTTTTTTCTCCATCGTCGCCATATCGGCTTCGGCCATACTGCCGGATTTGCATTCGGCGATAAACGCTTGCAGTTCGGGATTGTCGGCCGCAGCAGCGGTGGCCAGTGGATGCTCGGCGGCAACGGCAACGTAAGTGGCGCCCAACAAGGTGTCGGGGCGGGTGGTGTACACCTGCAAGTATTCGGCATATTCGCCGCCCAAGCCCTTTTTGCTGTCCTCGGCTACCTGAAAACGCACCTGCATGCCGCGCGATTTTCCAATCCAGTTGCGCTGCATGGTTTTCACCTGCTCCGGCCAGTCGAGATCGTCCAAATCGGCCAGCAGCTGTTCGGCGTAATCGGTGATGCGGAAGTAATACATCGGGATTTCGCGTTTTTCGATCAGCGCGCCGGAACGCCAGCCGCGCCCGTCGATTACCTGCTCGTTGGCGAGCACGGTTTGATCGACCGGGTCCCAGTTGACGGTGCCCAGTTTGCGGTAGATCACGCCTTTTTCAAACAGCTTGGTAAACAACAGCTGCTCCCAGCGGTAATACTCGGGGGTGCAGGTGGCGAATTCGCGGTTCCAGTCGATGGCAAAGCCCAAGCTTTTGAGCTGGCCGCGCATGTATCCGATGTTTTCATACGTCCATTTGGCCGGCGCCACGCCGTTTTTCATGGCGGCGTTTTCGGCCGGCATGCCGAAGGCGTCCCATCCCATGGGCTGCATCACGTTGAAGCCGTTGAGGCGTTTGAAACGACTGCGCACGTCGCCGATGGTGTAGTTGCGCACATGGCCCATGTGCAGCTTGCCGCTGGGGTAGGGGAACATGGAGAGGCAGTAAAACTTGGGGCGGGAGGGGTCTTCTACGGCGTTAAAGACTTGATGCTCTGCCCATTTTTTCTGGGCGGCGGGCTCGATCAGCGAGGGTTGGTAGTGTTCTTGCATGGCGGCGGGTCTGATGGGGATGGGGGAGGAAACAAAAGAGGCAATTATAAGCCAGCGGCAGGAATTGCGGCTACCTGAAAGGGTTTCAGGCAGCCTCCGGCGGGTTGGTGCTCAGTCTTGCCGGCCGTGTTTTTGGATGAATTCGATTTTATAGCCGTCGGGGTCTTCCACAAAGGCGATCACGGTGTGGCCGTGCTTCATCGGGCCGGCTTCGCGGGTAACTTTGCCGCCTTTGGCGCGCACCGCTTCGCAGGCGGCGTAGGCGTCTTCCACTTCAAGGGCGATGTGGCCGTAGCCGTTGCCCAGATCGTAGGCGGGGGTATCCCAGTTGTGGGTGAGTTCGATCACGGCGGTGTCGGCTTCGTCACCGTAGCCGACGAAGGCGAGGGTGAAGCGGCCGTCGGGATAGTCTTTTTGGCGCAGCAGGCGCATGCCGAGCACGTCTTGATAAAAGGCCAGCGATTTCTGCAAATCGCCGACGCGCAACATGGTGTGGAGCAGTCTCATGGCGGATTCCTTTCGGTGTGTTTTTTTGAGCGGTGAATATCAGGGCGGCGGTGTTGTCCGGGCGGGGGAGGTTGGCTGCTTGTCAAGCAAGCCCAGTCCCAAACAATTAGTCCAAAACAAACAGTTCGCGGCCGTGCTGTTTCAGCCAGGCTTTGGCCGCATCGGTGTGCGGGGTGTGGCGGCGGACCAGCTGCCAGAAGGCCGGGCTGTGGTTGGGATGCGGCAGGTGGCACAGTTCGTGGACGCACACGTAGTCGGCCACATATTCGGGCGCGCCCACCAGCCGCCAGTTGAGGCGGATGCCGCTGCGGTGGCGGCAGATGCCCCAAAAGGTGGTGGCCGAAGTGAGGGCGGCGGCGGCGGGCTGCAATTGCAGGCGCTCGGCATGTGCGTGCAGGCGCGGCAGCAGATAATCGGCTGCCTGGCTTTGCAGATATTGGCGCAAGCGGTTTTTTTGTTGCGGCCAGGGGCTTTCAGGTAGCCTGATGTGTTCCGCTTCCAGGCGAATGCCCTCGTGCGGGTGAGGCGAGAGGGTGCGGGTTTGGCCGTACAGCCAGATATGGCCGGGCACTTCGGCTTGGGCGGCGGGGGCTTGGGCGAGCAGGCGGCGCAGGGCGGCTTCGTTGGCGGCCAGCCAGCGGCGCAAATCGGCTTCGCCCAGCCAGGGCGGGACGCTCAGGCGCAGGCTGTCTGCGCCATGCGGGCGCAGGATGATGTTTTTCTTGGCGCTGCGGCGCAGTTCAAGGCGGATGCGGCGGCCGTCGGACAGTTGGTGGTACATGGACGGGCGGGGTGTGCGGGCTACCTGAAAAGTTGTTCAGCCGATCCAGCCCAAGTAATAAAACAGGCTGGCGGCAATCGCGGCGGTGCCGGCAATCAGCAGCAGCAGGCGCCAGCGCGGGGCGTGTTCGGCCAGCCACGGGCCTTCGTAACGCCAGAGAAAAACGATGGCCGCCGCCGCGAACACGGCGGCACCGATGTGGTCGCCGTTCATACCGCCTCCTTGCGGTAGCAGGGACCCAGTCCGGTGATTTCGGGCATGCGGCTTTCGACGGCGGCTTCGCAGGCGCGGGTGAGTGCGTCGATGTCGCCGCCGTCGTGTGCGATGGGCGGACAAACGATGACGCGGATTTCGCCGGGGTATTTCCAAAACGAGTTTTTCGGCCAGTATTCGCCGCTGTTGAGCGCCACCGGCACCAAATCCATTTCCAAGAGTTTGGCCATGCGGGCAGCGCCGTTTTTATAGCGGCCTTTTTTGCCCGGCGGAATGCGGGTGCCTTCGGGAAAAATGGTGATCCAGAAACCTTGGGCTTTGCGTTTGCCGCCCTGTTCGATGATTTGGGCGCTCGCTTTGGCGGGGTTGTTGCGGTCGATGCCGATGGTGCCGGCCAGCTTGAGCCCCCAACCGAAGAAAGGAATCAGAAACAGCTCGCGTTTGGCTACAAACACTTGGGCAGGAAAGATTTTCTGTGTGGCCAGGGTTTCCCAGCCCGATTGGTGCTTGCAGCAGATGACGGCAGGGCCGGCCGGAATGTTTTCCGTGCCTTCCACCGTGTATTTGAGGCCGACCACGTGTTCCAGCAGCCACATTAGGGTGAGCGCCCAGCGGGTGGCCACGGTGTGGATGCCGCGCGGAAAGGGGGCGGCCAGAATCAAGACGACAAACAGCGGCGGGGTGATCAGCGCCACCAGCAGCCAATAGGCGAGATTTCTTATCCAAAGCATAGGGGGTCCTGTTGGGGAGCGGGTTGGTTCAGGTGTTTGGCAAAGGCAAGCAGGTCGTCGAATACCTGCGTGTTTTCCGGCAGGCCGCCGGCGGCCAGGGTTTTTTTGCCCTTGCCGGTGAGCACCAGCACGGGCTGGCCGCCCACGGCGGCGACGGCCTGCAAATCGCGCAGGCTGTCGCCCACCAGATACACGCCTGCAGCAGACATATTGAAGCGGTCGAGAATGTCTTCCACCATGCCGGGCTTGGGTTTGCGGCAGTGGCAGCGGGCGGAGTCGGTGTGGGGGCAGAACCAGATGCCGTCGATGCCGCCGCCGGCTTCGCGGGCGAGGCGGTGCAGTTTTTCATGCATTTCGTTCAAATCCTGCATGGTGAAATAGTGGCGGCCGATGCCGGACTGGTTGGTGGCCACCACCACGGTGTAGTCTGCCTGCTTGAGAAAGGCCACCGCGTCCATGCTGCCTTCGATGGGCACCCATTCGTCGGCCGACTTCACGAAGTCGTCGCGGTCGTGGTTGAGCACGCCGTCGCGGTCGAGAATAATCAGTTTCATGTTTTCATTCCGAGGTAATTCATGGCGAAGTGTTTCAGGTAGCCTTTGAGGCTGCGGATGATGACGCTGCTGGTTTTGGGGCGCAGAAAGTCCGCTTTTTCGATGCGGATGGTGCTGTCGAGCTTTTCCAGCGCTTCCAGCACAAAAGCCGGCCGGCTGTGCAGAATACGCAGGCCGTGGTGTTGCTCGAAATACAGCCAGTCGTCGGCGGGCACGCAGGGGGTTTGTGTGGCCCGGCGCAGTTTTTCCGCACCGGCGCAGCTGACAATATAGGCCACGGCACCGCAGCCGTATTGCGCCCACGGGGTACCGAAGCGCACGGTTCCGCCGTCGGCATCCATGGCGGCGCGGTATTTGACGGGCAGGCGGCGGTAGTAATAAGGCAGTTGCTGCGGCAGGGTTTTGACATAGCCCACAATCAGCACGTCAAACGGATATTGGGCGGATAAGGCATTCAGGTAGCCTTCGTCCAACAGCGGCAGCGGGTTGCGGATGAATTCGGCATCGTCTTCCAAGACCAGGGCATAAGGTTCGGCTTGGGCACAAACGGCTTCGTACACCCGATGGTGGCTGAGGGCGCAGCCCACTTCGCCGCGCGAGAGCCAGCGCTGTTTTTTCGGCTTGCGGTGCATCGGCTTGGCCGACAGGCGCTCAATATCGGCTTGGGAAGCCTGGCGCATATCGACGGCATCGATAAAAACCGCTGCCAATCCGAAGCGGCGGCATTGCCCGTGCATGTGTTCGCGGCGTTTGGTCTCGTCGGCGAGGGAGATGATGTAGACCGGGATCATATTCGCTTATCCGTCAGTTGTTTCAAATAAGCGCCGTAGCTGCCCGGCCGCAGGCTGAGACGGCGGTCGAGTTTGTGCACCGGGGTTTGGGCGGCGATGGCGGCGAAGGTATCGGCGTTGTAGGGACGGTTGATTTCGGCCAGCAAGAGGTGGGGCAGGGTGTCGTCTATGCGCACGCCGGCGGCATCGGGAAAATAGCGGCGGGTGAGCTCGCCGAACATGATTTGGAAAAAGAAATAATGCGGAATGTGGTTTTGGGTTTGCCAGAAATTCAGCATGATGTCGAGACAGGCGTGAATCAGCGGGTTGCCGCGTTGGGCGGCAATCATGCAGTTATTCACCTGCACGGGGTGGTCGGGCGACCAGTCGAACACATCGGCGTTAAAAGCATGCCAAAAAGCCTGATTGGCCGCATCGGGCGTGCGCTGGAACATAAAAAAATCCCACTCGGCCCATTCTTTGGGCAGCGGGGCGGTCATGAAAACGGAGGCGTCCAGCCAAACGCCGCCGTATGTATCCAATAAGGCCAGCCGCAGCAAGTCGGCGAAAAAAGCCGGCTTGAAGGCGGGGTTGCGGCGTTTTTCGGCCACAAAATCGGGCAGATCCAAATAATCCTGCCAGTTGCGGTCGCTCAGGCGGATCAGGCGGTAGCCGTTGAGGTGGCGTTCGACCGAGCGGAAACACAGGCGCACCACTTCGGGCAGGCCGGCCTCGTCCAAGCCCTGCCCCCAGTATTGCCAGATGATTTTTTCCGTGCCTAGGTTTTGCTTGGGCGCCAGGCTAAAGCGGCTCAGTTCGTTTTGGAAATAGGCCTGCAAAAAAGGCCGCCACAATGCGGCGGTGTGGTGCATCTGCTGCCGGCTGGCGTAGCCGTTGATGCGGTTGCGCCAGGGCTTGGGCACGAGGCCGCGGTAAAAAATTTTCCACGGCCGCTCGTTCAGGCGCAGCAGCGGGGTGGCTTGAGAGGCGAATAAATCGGGGGCAATCGGCATGGCGGCAGGGGAGGCGGTTTCAGGTAGCCTGAATTTCAGATAGCCGGGGCGGCGTGCGTCGGCGTCCGGCAGTCTAATCAAAAATCACGGATTCGGCCAGCGGTTTGCCCGCCAGGTCTTTGGCAGACAGGGCGGGCGGGGCGGCCAGCGGCCAGCGTATGCCGAGGGCGGGGTCGTTCCACAGCAGGCTGTGTTCGGATTGGGGGTGGTAGTAGTCGGTGCATTTATAGACGAATTCGGTGTCGGCTTCCAGCACATAAAAGCCGTGGGCAAAGCCTTCCGGCACCCACAATTGGCGCTTGTTGTCTGCCGACAGGATTTCGCCCACCCAACGGCCGAAGGTGGGCGAGCGGCGGCGCAGATCCACCGCCACATCAAACACCGCGCCGCGGATCACGCGCACCAGCTTGCCTTGGGTGTGTTCGGTTTGATAGTGCAGGCCGCGCAGTACGCCTTGGGCGGATTTGGAATGGTTTTCCTGCACAAAAGTGCGCGGGCAGACATATTGGCGGAACCATTCGTCGCGAAAGGTTTCCATAAAAAAACCGCGCTCGTCGCCGAAAACTTTGGGCTCGAGGATTTTGATGTCGGGAATGGCGGTGTCGATGATGTTCATGGCGGAGCAAGCGGATTTTAGGGCTGGCAATAAGGACGTAAATCGGCCAAGGCCGCGCGCCAATCACTGGGGGCAATGCCGAAGGCGGCTTGGATTTTGCCGGTGTGCAGGCGCGAATCGGCCGGCCTGCGGGCGGGCGTGGGGTAGTCTGCCGTGGCAATGGGCTGGAGCGCCGGCATGCGGGGCAGCAGGCCTTGCTTTTTGGCTTGGGCGAAAATCTCGGCGGCAAATTCGTACCAGCTGGCATAAGGGCTACCTGAAAAGTGGTAGAGGCCGTAGGCATCGGTTTGCCCGGCGGCCAGCTGCCCGGCGATGCGGATCAGGGCGGCGGCGATGTCGCCGGCATAGGTGGGGGCGCCGTATTGGTCGGCCACAATGCCCAGCGTGCTGCGCTCTTTGCCCAGCCGCAGCATGGTTTTGACAAAATTGCGGCCGTGTTCGCCGAACACCCAGGCGGTGCGCACAATCACGCTGTGCGGGCAGGCAGCCGATACGGCGGCTTCGCCGGCCAGCTTGGTGCGGCCGTAAACGCTTTGCGGCGCGGTGGGGTGGGTTTCCCGATAAGGCGCACCGCTTTGGCCGTCAAACACATAATCGGTGGACAAATGCAGCATGGCCGTACCTGCGGCGTGGGCGGCTTCGGCCAAATGGCGGGCGCCGTGTTCGTTGACGGCGGCGGCCAGCTCCGGCTCGCTTTCTGCCTGGTCCACCGCGGTATGGGCGGCGGCATTGATGAGAATATCGGGGCGGAAGCTGAGCACGGTTTCGGCCACGGCGTCGCGCTTGGTGATGTCCAGCGTTTGCCGCGTGAGTGCCAGCAGATCCGCGGCAGGATGCTGTTGCAATTGTTCCTGCAGGCTGCGGCCGACTTGGCCGTTGGCGCCGGTAATCAATATGCGCATGGCGTGTCCTTATTTGTCCAGCAGGCGCAGCAGGTAGCGGCCGTATGCGTTTTTCGCCATCGGTTCGGCCAGATCGGCCAGTTGGGCGGACGACAACCAGCCGTTGCGCCAAGCGATTTCCTCCAAACAGGCTACCTGAAGGTTTTGCACGTGTTCGATGGTTTTCACGAATGAAGCGGCTTCGTGCAGGCTGTCGTGGGTGCCGGTGTCCAGCCAGGCAAAGCCGCGCCCCAACAGCTGCACATTGAGCGAGCCGTCTTGCAGATACATATCGTTTAGGGTGGTGATTTCCAATTCGCCGCGTGCGGAAGGCTGCACTTGTTTGGCCCATTCCACCACCCGGTTGTCGTAGAAATACAGGCCGGTAACCGCCCAATCGGATTGGGGCTGTTTGGGCTTTTCTTCGATGGAGAGGGCTTTGAAGTGCTCATCGAAGGCCACCACGCCGAAGCGTTCGGGGTCTTTCACCTGATAGGCAAACACGGTGGCGCCGTGTTCGCGCTCGGCGGCTTGTTGCAGGGTGCGAGTGAACGATTGGCCGTGGAAAATATTGTCGCCCAATACCAGGCACACGCGGTCGCTGCCGATAAATGGCTCGCCGATGATAAAGGCTTGTGCCAAGCCGTCGGGGCTGGGCTGCTCGGCATAGCTCAAGCGAATGCCGAAATCGCTGCCGTCGCCCAACAGGCGGCGGAAGGCGGCGCTGTCTTGGGGCGTGGTGATGACCAAAATATCGCGGATACCCGCCAGCATCAGCACCGATAAGGGGTAATAAATCATCGGCTTGTCATACACCGGCAGCAGCTGTTTGGAAACGCCGCGGGTAATCGGATACAGCCGGGTGCCGGAGCCGCCGGCGAGGATAATGCCTTTCATAAGGGGTTTTCTCTATTGTGCGAAATACGGGAATCATCAAACCGAAGCTTTGGTATCAATCGCTTTCAGGTAGCCTGAAACAGAGACGGGGTTCAGGCTACCTGAAAGCATGGTGAACGATGGGGTTTACGGGTTTGGCTGGCCGATGAGTTTGCCATCGATGCGGCCGAAAAAGTGGCGGATGTCGAAATAAACATGACGGGTTTGGCCGTCGGCGCAGCTTAAGCGGATTTGGTCGTAAATGCCGCCGTTTTCCTGGCGAAAGGCTTGGCCGGTTTTGCGGCAGCGGGGCAGGTTTTCCTGAATCCAACGGTTTTCGGCGGCAATGCCGCGGCGGGTGTCGTTTTCATGAATCAACACCGCGCGCTCGATGCTGCTGCCGTCGGCCTGCGCCTGTTGGGGCGCGGCAGGTGTGGCGCAGGCGGCTGCGCCGAGCAGAACGGCCAAACATAAGGCATATCGGCTGGGGAAAGACATGGTGTTCACTCCTTTCAGGAAAGGGCGGCGTGCCGCCGGTGGGGAAAATGGGCAAGGCAGCAGACGGGTTGGGGATGGCCAACTGCTGCAATGGGGTGTTTAAGCGGCGGCTTATAGCGTGCCCAAGCGCTCCAAGCGGTAGCTGCCGTCCAACACATGCTGCCACCAGGCGGGGTTGTCCAAATACCATTGCACGGTTTTGCGCAGGCCGGATTCAAAGGTTTCCTCTGGCCGCCAGCTCAATTCGCGGCCGATTTTGCCGGCGTCTATGGCGTAGCGCACATCGTGGCCGGGGCGGTCGGCCACAAAGGTAATCAGGTCTTCGTAGCGGGCCACGCCGGCCGGTTTGGCCGGGGCGAGCTCCTCCAATAGGGCGCAAATGGCGCGCACCACTTCGAGATTGGTTTTTTCATTGTGGCCGCCGATGTTGTAGCTTTCGCCGATTTGGCCGCGCGTGACCACGGTGTAAAGCGCGCGGGCATGGTCTTCCACAAACAGCCAATCGCGGATTTGGCTGCCGTCGCCGTAAACCGGCAGCGGCTTGCCGGCCAGCGCATTCAAAATCATCAGCGGAATCAGCTTTTCCGGGAAGTGGTGGGGGCCGTAGTTATTGGAGCAGTTGCTAATGATAACCGGCAAGCCGTAAGTGCGCTGCCAGGCACGCACCAAATGGTCGCTGGCGGCTTTGCTGGCGGAATAAGGGCTGGAAGGGGCGTAGGCCGTGGTTTCGGTGAATAAGCCGTCTGTGCCGTGCAAATCACCGTACACCTCGTCGGTGGAAATATGGTGGAAACGGAAGGCGCGGCGGCGCGGCTCGGGCAGGCTTTGCCAATAGGCGCGCGCGGCTTCCAGCAGGGTAAACGTGCCCACGATATTGGTTTGAATAAATTCGCCGGCCGCATCGATGCTGCGGTCGACATGGCTTTCCGCCGCCAAATGCATCAGGGCATCGGGCTGGTGTCGGGCAAAAATCCGATCCAAGGCCGCCCGATCAACAATATCGGCCCGCTCAAACACATAGCGCGGGCTACCTGAAACGCCGGCCAGAGATTCCAGATTGCCGGCATAAGTGAGCTTGTCCAGATTGACCACGCCATCTTGGGTGTGCTGAATGAGGTATCGGATCAGGGCGGAGCCGATAAAGCCGGCGCCGCCGGTAATTAATAATTTCATGTTTCCAAGCCTTGTTCAGAAGAAGGTTGAATAGTGGACGGGCGGCTTATCCGCTTGGCTTTGTGACTTTGATTTCCGGTAGGTAAAGCGGATGAAACCGAATAAAACGATTTTTCTTTCGTTGGGAGAGGGTTTTTCTTTTCTGAATACAAAACGTTTGAGCAAATCATCCGATGCTTGTGCCCAGCGGGTTTGTCGATATGCCAATTTCTTCATTTTTCTGCGTATCTGTTGGTCGTTCAGTAAGTCGGCGGCTCGGCTGTTCATGTGTTGCAGTGCGGTGCGCCATTCGACCGGATTGCCTTCGTTTAATGTACCTAGCGCCCAATTTGTGAGCATAGGTGGGTTGGGGCGGTCAGGCCAGTAGCGGCTTAAATATTCGGTCACGATGCGTATTTGGCGGATACCGTTTTTGTGGATATTGTTATCGTGCAGCCGGTAAAACACGCTGTTTAGCGGCAGAAAACCGTATTGCCACTCAGGATGCGCTTGTATGTATCTGAATAATTTGGTGCGCAAGACAATGTCATCGCCCGTCATGTCCTCATCAAATCCGCCGACGGCTTCGATAACAGATTTTCTAAACAGGCAACCCTGAATATAAAATGAACCGAATTGGGTGTATTCGCATTCCAATAGGGTGTTTATGTTCGGGTGCTTCATGCTTTCGATGGGCAGGGGAGGCAATGTATCCAAAATCCAACCTTCCTGGCTGATGGCCACGGCTTTGGCGGGGGCGATAAAGGCCAGCCGGCTGTCGGCATTCATGTATTCGATGGCCGTAACGATGGATTTGGGATGAAATACATCGTCTAACGCAATAAAAGACACCAATTCGCCAGTGGTGTGCAGTAGGGCTTGATTAAAATTTTTTCCGATATTGCCTGTATTTTCTTGGGCAATAATTTTTAGCGGGAAAGGGAAGCTCTGCGCCAGTTTGCTTAGTACTTCTACGCTGTTATCCGGAGAGCCGTCATCCACCACCACCACTTCTATGTCGGTATAGGGAATTTGGGCAATGGAGGCCAGACATTCCTGTAAAAATGCGGCGTGTTGATAGCCTAAGCAGCAGATGGATAATTTATTTTTATTCAAAATCTATCCTGTTGTTCTTTATGTTTGCTGATGCCAGCAGATTTTGGATTTTCTGATGAGTTTCAGGCCGCCTGTGTAAAACGCATGGCGCAGAGAAAAGGCCAGCAGTCGGTTACGTGCGGTATATAGTTTTTTTTGCGTCAGTTTTTTGTCTGCTGCGCTCAATGAGTCGGAATGGCTGGCGGCCATATTTCGGTAGTGTAAAAACAAATGAAGCGCATAATGATGCCATTGCCGGATCAGTACTCTGTCCATCTGTTGCGTCTGCATAAATACCAATAAATCAATATAGCCGTAAATATCTTCTATGGTTTGGGGGCGAAACTGCTTGGTGAGGGCGTCGGGATTGTCTTGCCGGTAGTAGAAGGTGGTTGGGCAAAAAGTCACTTTTTTGCAGAAGTAAAGGTATTTTCTGGCATTGATTTCATCGCCTGTTAGGTAGGAGTCGTCATATCCCACTTGCTTGAGCAAATCAGTCTTCCTTAAATAAAAGCCGTGGATTTTCCAAGGCAGTGCCAGCCGGAAAGCCGTTTCCCCGCTAATGGTCTTCAGGTAACCGTAGGGTTCGGGCGGGGTGATTTTCCGGTTGCCTGTGCCCTGCTCGAAAAACCATTCCATATCCGGCACTACTGCATCGGCTCCACTTGCATCGGCAAGCGCTGTTAATTTTTCCAATGTGTCCGATTCTATCAGGTCATCTTGGCTCATATAGAAAAAATATTTTCCCGAGCAATGGGGCAATCCGTATCGGATACCTTTAACCGCATTGCCGCCTTTGTACGGCATTTCGATAATTTTGAAGCGGCTGTCTGCGGCTGCGTAGCGTTTTAACAGTGCTAAACTGCCGTCTGTCGATTGGTCGTCGATGAAAATCGCCTCAAAATCAGACAGGGTTTGCCGTTGCAGACATTCGGCCAAGTCTTCGAGGTATGGCCGGCCGTTATATACGGGAATCAGGATGGATACCTTGGGGTGCATGGCTTATCCGTTTTGATGCTTTAAAATGAATTGCAACCGTCGATTACTGCCTGAACCTCCACTTCGTCCATGGCAGGGTTGATTGGTAGCGACAAGACTTCTTGGTGGATATTTTCGGTAATCAGTAAAGATTGGCTGTGCCATTGGGGATAGCACGCCTGTTTGTGCGGCGGAATCGGATAATGAATCAAGGTTTCTATGCCGTGATTGGCCAGATGTTTCTGTAAAGCTTGGCGCTTCTTGCTGCGGATGACGAATAAATGCCAAACATGGGCGGCCTTGTCTTGACAACGGGGCAGTATGATATCGGGATGGCGGATGGTATTCAGATATTGGTCGGCAATTTGTTGCCGTCTCCGGGTTTCGCCAGCCAAATGTTTCAATTTCACCGATAACATTGCCGCCTGGATTTCGTCTAAGCGACTGTTGGTTCCGCGGTAGAGATTTTGATATTTTTCGTGTGAGCCGTAGTTGCGCAGTGCAAGCAGGGTTTGAAACAGCTGTTCGTCGTTGGTGGTAATGGCGCCGGCATCGCCCAATGCGCCTAAGTTTTTTCCCGGATAAAAGCTAAATGCGCCGGCGTGGCCGAAATTGCCTGCCCTGCGCCCATTGTCTTCTGCTCCGTGTGCTTGCGCACAGTCTTCCAATACCAATAAATGATGTTGTTTCGCAATCTGCATTACTGGAGGCATATCCGCCAGTTGTCCGTAAAGGTGTACCGGCAAAACGGCTTTGGTTCGGTTAGTAAGTGCAGCTTCGATTCTGTCTGGGTCGATATTGTAGGTGTGTGGATCGGGCTCAACCAAAACGGGGACAAGCTGGTTGGCGCTGATGGCCAAAATGCTGGCGATATAGGTATTGGCCGGCACAATGACTTCATCGCCGTCTTTCAGGTATCCCAATTCTTTCCAGGCATGCAACACCAAAGTTAAGGCATCCAAGCCGTTGGCCACGCCTAAGGCGTAGCGGGTGCCGCAATAGCGGGCAAACTGATGTTCAAAATTTTCAAGTTCCTGTCCGAGCAAATACCATCCGGAGTCAATTACTCTGGCACAGGCAGCTTTTAAATCTGCCTGATAGCCGGCATTGATTTTTTGCAAGTCTAGAAATTTCACTTTCGGTTTTGTCATGATTCTGTCAGAAATTTTAAATAGGTATTTTGGTTGGCGCGGTTTTGTTTTTCAGTCAGGATGTAGTAAATATTATCGGCGTCTTCTCCGATTTTCTCGGCACCCATTTTTAGGTGGAAGGAGTGGACTTTTTGGTTGCCCTTCCGAACGTCAAAATGGCTTTGCTCAAAGCCCAATTCTTGGAAGCCGAAGCGATAGATTAATAAGGCGCTTTCCAATGCGGCGGATTGGGTTTTGTCTTCATTGAGTATCCAGCTTCCCCAGCAAAAAGACGGTGGATTTTTTTGGAAGTCGTATGCCCGTACGGTGCCGATGGGCAGCTGGTCTTGGTTGCGGCGGATAATGAAATAGTATTCTTCTTGGTTTTTTTCTCTGGTTTTATAATTTCGAATCCATTGCTTTTGGGCGTCCACGCTGCATTCGGTTGCCGATAGGTAGCGGTTTAATTCTTCGTTGCCGCGAAGCGTGCAGATGAAGGCGGCATCTTGTTCCCCCACCAGTGTGAGGTGTACGGTTTTGGCACGTAGGGTATGCATAAATTTATCTGTTTTTCCGGGTGATGTGAATGAAAGTATTGTAGTCGCGGATATAGTCGGCCTCATCGTATAGTTCGCTGGCCAAAACCATCAAAACGCAGTCGTCGGAAAAGTCGTGCATTTCGCGCCACACGCCCGACTCAATCAAAAGCCCCTGTGCGGGGTTGTCTAAGCGCAGACTGACCTTTTCCTGCCCGTCGTCCAGTACAAACAGACAGCTGCCGCGCACGGCCACCACCACCTGTTTTAGGTTTTTATGAGCGTGAAAACCGCGGGAAACGCCGGGTTGGGTGCCGTATAGGTAATACACCCTTTTGATATTGAAGGGAACATTTTTCCCTTCTTCTAACGCAATCAATGAGCCGCGTTGGTCGCCGTGGCATTGTAGGGGGAGTAATTGGATTTCCATTGCCTACTCGTGATGAAGTTGTCGGATGCTGGTTGCTTGGATGTTCCTGTGTGCCTACTCTGTTGCGGGCAGGCGGATGGCTTGGTATGGGGGTAGATTTAAAACATAACGTATCCAATTGCCAAAGCTGTATTTGCTGCGGATATCGGGATTGAGTACATGATATGGGCTGACTAGGAATTCTTCCATGCCGTCAAAGTGCACGCCGTCCCAAATGAATATATTATCCGGATGGTAAAAGTCGTATTTGGCCACATCGGCATTGGTGGTGATCAATTTTCGTTGATAGCCGAGTGCCTCGAATACCCTGAATGAGAGGCCGTTGTGGGCGGCAGCTTTAAAGTCCACCAATACTTTGGCCCGTTTGGCCGAATCGAGATTTTCTTGAAAGCTTTTATGGTGGTTGAGCAGTCGGATATTACCGTCGGGGTAGAGGCTTCTGTAATGCTGAAAGCTTCCCTGCTTTTTTGAGCCGCAATAAATTTGGAAGTCCAGTTTCCAGCCTTTTTCTCTGGCTTTTCGGGCAAAGGCGGCAATTGAGGGCATCCTGCTGTCCAAATGGCTGCCGACAAAATAAAAGTCGGTAGTGGGATCGGGTAAATCGGCTAAATCGTGATCGAAATAGAAATTGGTATTGGGTAACAGTGATCCGGCCACATCAGACGGGTCGAATACATAAAAGCGGTTGAACAGGGAGATGCGGCTTTGGATGTCGGGATAGCGTTGCAGGCCGTCCCATTGGTAATTGACCATGCTGTAGCGGATATGTTTGCGGATGGTTGACAACGTCTCCCGAGGATAAATGTCGGCACGAATAAACAGGCCGTAATCGAAGTGTCCGTATCGGTCAAGCTGGCTGTGGATATGTTGCGAGGCTTGTCGGTCTCTGAGGTGCTGTTTGGCTGTTTGGTCTTGCAGCAGCAGTTGGCGGAGTTTGGTTTGTAGTCGGGCGTAAAGAGAGGGGTAGCGGAATCGGCTGCCGTCGTCCACGATGTTGACCACTTCGAAACCGTGGTGGCGGAGGTTGGTTTCGATGAGACGGAAGATTTGGTTGTCGGGCGGCATGCCCAGCAAAATAGTGGGTGGGTTCATCACATTGGTTGGGTGCGGGCGGCGGTTTCAGGTAGCCCGATGGGTTGGTAGGGGGGAATATCCAAGATATAGCGAATCCAGTTGCCGAAGCTGTAGCGTTCTCGAACGGCGGCGTCAATCTCGTAATAAGGTTGCTGTAGAAACTCTGCGATGCCTTCAAAGTTAAGGCCGTCCCAGATAAAGATATTATTGGGGTGGTAGAAATCGTAACGCCGGATTTCGGGGTTGGTGGTAATCAGTTTTTTGCGTAAGCCCAGTGCTTCAAAAGCCCGGAAAGATAGGCCTTTATGTGCTTGAATAACAAAGTCTGTCAATACCTTGCTGTACTTTGTGTTTTCCAGATTGTTTGTGAAGTCTATCGGGGTGTCGCTTATGCGGACATTTTTGGGGTAAACGGCTTTGGCGGCCTGCGGAGGCTGATTCCATAATATACGGAAGTCTAGTTGCCAGCCTTGCTGTTCTGCGTGGCAGGCAAAAGCAGCAATATCTGCGGCTCGGTCGGGATTATGGAAGCCGACAAAGTAGAAATCATTGTTTGGGTTTTCTACGGGGGCAGCAGTCAGGTGGTCGAAATAAAAATTGGTAGCGGGCAATAAGTTTTGTGAAGAGGCTGTGAGATCGGCAGGATCGAAAACAAAAAAACGGTCGAAATAGGGGATTGTGCGCCAAACATTCGGATAGCGGTGTATGCCATCCCATTGGTAAGCTGCTGTCGTATGGCGGGTATTTTGGCGGATAAAGTCTAAAAAATCTGGGTGCAGCAAATCGCTTCGGATAATTAAGGCATAATCTACCGGTTGTCTGTTTAATTGGCGCTTGAGGGTGTCCTGAAGAAGCTTGCTTTGCAGGCGCAATTTGGCATCGCGGTCTTGCAACAGCAGTTGCCGGCATTTGGTGCGCAGTCTGTCGCCCAGCGAGGGATAACGGAACTGCATCGGTACATCGGCACTAATGACCTCAAAGCCGTGATGGCGCAGGCTGGCCGTCAGCAGGGCGGTAATGCCGCTGATGTCGGGTAAGGCCAAGTAAATGCGGGGGGCGCTCATCTGCAAAATCCGTTATCGAAGACTGTTTTGCCAACGCTCAAAGGCTACCTGAAAAACGGTGGACAGGCGTTGTTGGTTTTCTGCCGTATCTTGGGTGCGGTAGAAATCGCGGTTGTTTGTCAGACCGAGGGCGTGAAAGTAGTCTTCGATGAATTTTCCGTAGCCCTCTTCTTCGTCGTAGTAGTAATAGAGTGTGAAGCGCTTGCCCAAGTCGTTGAAGCAGGTGTCGTCCAGGCCGCCGCCCAATTGCTGCTGCACGAATGCCGCGCCGGAGAGGCGGCCGTTTTGCAGTTGCTCGAAGCCGGGCAGGGCGGCTGCGGCGGGGTTGTGCAGGTTTTGCGATACCGCCCAGGCGTAGTAGTAGCCCATGTGGTGGGCGGCGTGGCTTTCAGGTAGCCCGTGGGGGTAGTTTTCGTCGAGGTGGAAACTGATGTGGTCGTAATGCATGGTGTCTTTCTTCAATACGGCCTATCCGCGGTGCGGATGTTCAGGCCCCAGGCGGCGGAAGCGGCTTCGAATGCGGCACTGCGCCCCTCCGGCACAAGCATCAGAAAATAAAAGTCGCCGTCAGTATTGGCATTATAAAGCACCGCACCGTGCGCCCAAAACTGCCGATAGGCCACCGGCATCAGGGCTTCGGGCAATTCTTCCTCCACATCGAGGCCGTCCCAATCCAAAACGAAACCGAAACGAGCTGCCATATCGGCGGCATAGCCGGCAAAACTGTCGCCGTCTTTCCAGTCCACCGCAAAGGCATAGGCCGGGTCCAATACTTCCGCCACTGCAAAGTTGATGGCATCGTCGGGGCGTATGGGCGCGGCGCTGTCCATGTCCAGCTCGGCATAATAAGCCCGCTCCAGCGCCGCCGCATCGGCATCCTGCCCGTGCAATACCGCCAACCAGCGGCGAAACGACGGGTCGGCTTCCACCTGCGGCACATCTGCCACCGAAAGCTGTGCCGCCGGGCGCGGGCGCAAGCGCCGCCACAGCAACCATGCTGCTGCGGCCAGCAACAGCCCAAATAACAATCGGCCCATTTTTATTGCTCCCTGTTGTGCCGGACAGCGTTCCGGCGTTTTGATGACGCACCAAACGGATTTCAGGTAGCCTGAGACCTTTGAGGAACCCCCATCTGCGGCGTATTTCCGCGTTGTGCGTTTATCCTAGGGGCGCACTCACTCACTTGTCTATCCAGATGAAGGGATTCCTGGCGTTCATGTTCGTTGTGCTGTATGCCTTGAGCTGCACCCACATCTGGAGATTTTGTAAAGGTCTCAGCCTGCCAATATACGGAATGGTTGGATGGTTTATTCGCCCAGCTTGGCAATATCGGCCACGGCGTTCATCAAATCCGCCAGTTGTTTCAACAGATTCAGGCGGTTTTGTTTTACCGCAGCATCGTCGGCCATTACCATCACATTGTCGAAGAAGGCATCCACTTGCGGTTTCACCGAAGCTAAAGCGGATAAGGCCGTCTGAAAATCTTGCGCAGCCAAGGCGGCTTCGATTTTCGGTTGCAGGGCTTGTGCGGCGGTAAACAGGGCTTTCTCTTCGCCTTGCTGCAACAGGCTTTCGTTTACTGCGCCCAATTCGGCATCGGCCTTTTTGAGCAGGTTTTGCACGCGCTTGTTGGCGGCGGCAAGGGCGGCGGCTTCGGGCAGTTGTTTGAACGCGGCCACGGCTTGCAGTTTGGCAGCAAGGTCGTTCAGGCGGCTGGGTTGTTTGGCCAATACGGCGGCGACGATGTCTTGCGGGTAATCGTTTTGCAGCAGTACGGCCAAACGTGCCTGCATGAATTCGGCGACTTCGGCAACGGTGTTGTCGGCGAGTTTGCCTTGCGGGAAACTGTTGTAGGCCGTCTGAAGCAGATCGTTGATGTCCAAATCGTGCTGCATCAACATGCGCAAGATGCCCAGTGCGGAGCGGCGCAGGGCGTAGGGGTCTTTGTCGCCGGTGGGAATCAGGCCGATGCCCCAAATGCCGACGAGGGTTTCCAGTTTGTCGGCCAGCGCCACGGCGGTGGCAACCGGGCTTTCAGGTAGCCTGTCGCCGGCGAAACGCGGTTGGTAATGCGCTTCGATGGCTTGGGCGATTTCTTCGCTTTCGCCGTCCGAGCGGGCGTAGTATTTGCCCATGGTGCCTTGCAGTTCGGGGAATTCGCCGACCATTTCGGTAACGAGGTCGGCTTTGGCCAAGCGGGCGGCGCGTTCGGTAACGGCAACGTCAGCCCCCAATGCTTTGGCGATGTGGCCGCTGATGCTCATCAGGCGGCTGATGCGCTCGGCTTGGTTGCCCAGTTTGTTGTGGTACACCACGTTTTCCAGTTTGGGCAGGCGGCTTTCGAGCGTGGCTTTTTGGTCTTGCTTGTAGAAGAATTCGGCATCGGCGAGACGGGCGCGCAATACGCGTTCGTTGCCGTGAATGATGTGGCTCGGGTCTTCGGCTTGCAGGTTGGAAACGAGCAGGAAGCGGTTCATCAGCTTGCCGTTTTGATCAAGCAGCGGGAAGTATTTTTGGTTTTGCTGCATGGTAAGAATCAGGCACTCTTGCGGCACGGCCAAGAAGTGTTCTTCAAACTGCGCTTCCAATACCACCGGCCATTCCACCAGTGCGGTTACTTCGTCCAAGAGTGCTTCATCGGCGGCTACCGTGGCATTCAGACGGCCTGCCGCTTCGTTTAAGGCCGTCTGAATGGCGGCTTTGCGCTCGGAAAACGAGGCAATCACTTTTCCTTCATGGTGCATTTTTTCGGCATAGCTGTCGGCATTCGGGAATACGATGTCGCCGCTGCTCAAGAAGCGGTGGCCGAGGGTGTGGCTGCGGCTGTCCAAACCCAATACCGAAGCCGGCACGGTATCTGCACCGTGCATCACCACCAAACCGTGCACAGGGCGTACAAAAGTATGCGTGCTGCTGCCCCAGCGCATCACTTTGGGAATCGGCAGCTTTTTTACGGCCTGTGCCAAAATACCGCCGATTAAGTCGCCCAAAGGCTGGCCTTGTTGCGTAAATTCATACGCATATACATCTTGTTTGCCGTCATGGCCGATTTTCAGACCGGCAATATCGGTGCCGCACGAACGGGCAAAACCTTCCAAGGCTTTGGTGGGTGCGCCGTCTTTCATACCGGCAGAAACGCTTGGGCCTTTTTTCTCCACCACACGATCGGCCTGCACGGACTTAACGTTTTTCACTTGTACCGCCAAACGGCGCGGAGAAGCATAGGCGGCGTATTCGGGCGCACCTTCGATAAGCTGTTCTTTTGCCAAGCCTTCAACGATGGAAGCGGCCAAGCTGTTGCCCAAGTTGTTGAGGGCTTTGGGCGGAAGCTCTTCGGTCAGGAGTTCGATTAACAGGGTTTGGTTCATTTGGGATGCTTTCTAATAGCCATGGCTAAATATTCAATCTTTTTTACTAAATGGTTTTATTAATAGATTTATTGCAGATTTTAAATCTATTCCTATGCCCGCTATATTCGGGGTTAGTTCTAGGGAATCATAGACTTTTGTTGCTAATTCTTTTTTATTTTTTTTGTTTTGATATTCTTTAAATAGCTGAAATAAGCCTTCTGTGTCTTCGTGTAGAGACCATTCAGCCAGAAGTTCGAGCAATTCTTTTATAGGAAATATCTTTATATTCCCGTAATCATCTATAAATTCTCTAAAATGAATAAAAATATGTTGGTCTTTTTCAGGGTTAAAAGATTCAAGAGATTTGTCAAGAATCAATAAAGAAGGAGTTTTTGCAATTTTTTCTTTAAAATTATCACCTAGCTTTTCAATTACTTGATTTAAAGTTTTGGATGCATCCTTTTCATAGGGTGTGACTAGAATGTTTTGTGAAATATTCCGCGAAAATCTATTCATTAAGGGTGCAAATTGCTCTTTAATATTTTTCTGCTCTTCGATGTAATCTTCCGTTAATAAGTAAAATAAATAACGAGCATTTCCTTGGTGGATATTTAAGTAGTCAGCTGTAATGTACATAATGTGTCCTCATCTGCATTTAAGATAAATTATGAGGTCTGTTTTTAATTAAATAAAACACCACTATTTACTTCGCATAAATATTAATCAGTTGGTTGTTATTTTGCCGTCTCTCAGTTTGGAAGCTGGATTTTCATCCAGCTTATTTTCATACCAATTTTATGCTGTTTTATCCTTAATCAACGGAAACCCCAATTTCTCGCGGCTCTCGACAAACTTCTGCGCCACAACCCGGCTTAAGGTGCGGATGCGGCCGATATAAGTGGCGCGTTCGGTGACGGAAATGGCACCGCGCGCATCCAGCAGGTTGAAGGTGTGGCCGGCTTTGAGTACCAGTTCGTAAGCGGGCAGGGCGAGTGAAGTGTCTTCCACTGCCAGCAGGCGGCGGGCTTGGGCTTCGTAGTCGTTAAATTGATGCAACAGCCAGGCGGCATCGGCGTATTCAAAATTGTAAGTGGATTGCTCCACTTCGTTTTGGTGGTACACATCGCCGTAAGTGACGGCTTGCCCGTCGGGCGTGTGCGACCACACCAAGTCGTACACGTTTTCCACACCTTGCAGATACATGGCCAAGCGCTCAATGCCATAGGTGATTTCGCCCAAAACGGGGGTGCAATCCAAGCCGCCGACTTGCTGGAAATAGGTGAACTGGGTGACTTCCATGCCGTTGAGCCACACTTCCCAGCCTAAGCCCCAGGCGCCGAGGGTGGGGTTTTCCCAGTCGTCTTCCACAAAGCGAATGTCGTGCACTTGCGGGTCTATACCCAATTCGCGCAATGAATCCAAGTATTGTTCTTGAATATCGGCGGGCGCGGGCTTTAAGGCTACCTGAAACTGGTAATAATGTTGCAGGCGGTTGGGATTGTCGCCGTAGCGGCCGTCTTTGGGGCGGCGGCTGG
>JAUMZB010000003.1 GCA_030528345.1 Eikenella sp. | reverse complement strand
CCAAAGCCGTGGCTTTCAAAGAAGCGTTGGAGCCGGAATTCAAAACATACGCCAAGCAGGTAAAAATCAACGCAGCCGCCATGGCGGAAGAATTGGTGAAACGCGGTTTGCGTATTATTTCCGGCCGCACCGAAAGCCATGTTTTCCTGGTGGATTTACGCTCGAAAAACATCACCGGCAAGGCCGCCGAAGAAGCTTTGGGCAAAGCGCACATCACCATTAACAAAAACGCCATTCCGAACGACCCGGAAAAACCGTTCGTCACGTCCGGTATCCGCGTGGGCACAGCCGCGATTACCACCCGCGGCTTCAGCGAAGCCGATGCCCGCGAGCTGGCCAATTTGGTGGCCGATGTGTTGGAGAACCCCGAAGACCAAGCCACGCTGGAGCGTGTAGCCAAAGCCGCTACCGCTTTGTGCGAAAAAAATCCGGTTTACGGCGCTTAATTACCCGACGGATGCCGAACAGGCTACCTGAAACGCTTTCAGGTAGCCTGTTTTCCATTTTGCGGCATATCCGCTGCCGCCGGCTTTCGGTTATACTGCCGCACGGCAGTTGTGCATTCTTTTTCCCTTCCATTCCATTCGGGCTGAACACCATGCAAGCGCCCCGTCTGCTCTCTCTGTTTGGCCGCAGCTTATGGTTGGCGGCGGCTTTGATGTTTTCCGCCTGCGCCCTGGTGCAATACCAGCCGCTGGAAACCATCAGCCGCATCGACCGCCAACAAGGCTACCGTTTGAGCCACAATCTGCAGAAACACGACGATGACGTGTTTGTGATTCTGATGTTTTCCGGCGGCGGTTCGCGGGCGGCCGCTTTGGGCTACGGCGTTTTGGAAGAATTGAGCCGCCAGAAGGTGTATGTGAACGGCCGCGAAACCACGCTGATGGACAGTGTGGATTTGGTATACGGCGTCTCCGGCGGTTCGGTATTGGCCGCTTATTACGCCCTGCACGGCAAAGACACCATCCCGGCTTTCGAGCAGAATTTTCTGAAGCAAAATTTCCAAAAACAGGTGGTGAGCCAGGTATTCTCGTTGGCTAATCTGCCCCGCCTGACCTCGCCGGAGTTCGGCCGCGGCGATCTGCTGCAGGAACAGTTTGAAAACACCCTGTTCGGCAACACCACTTTCGGCGATCTGGCCGCCCGCCGCAAGGGGCCGTTTGCGGTGATTTCCGCCACCGATATGTCGTTGGGCAGCCGCTTCGACTTCACCCAAGAATATTTCGACGTGATGTGTCTGAATCTGTCCAAGCTGCCGGTGGCGCGCGCCGTCGCCGCCTCCAGCGCCGTGCCTCTGGTGTTCAGCCCGCTCACCCTCAACAACCACGGCGGCAACTGCGCTTACACCCTGCCGCCGAGCATGCGCCGGGCCTTGGCCGATACCGATGAAGAACGGCTGCAAAACCAAACCCGCCGCGAGTTCGCCACCCAACACCTGAGCCAATACGGCGACAGCCGCAAGCGCCCGTACATCCACCTGATCGACGGCGGCCTCACCGACAACCTCGGCCTGCGCAGCCTGCTGGATGCTTCCGAAATCTATCCCGAAAACATGCTGCGCCGCCAGTTTGCCGGCGGCAAGGTACACACCATCGCCATCATCAATGTGAATGCGCAAAACCAACTCAGCAGCAATATCGACCAGTCGGCCGCCGTACCGGGCTTTGCGGATGTACTCAATGCCGTCATCAATGTGCCGATCGACCAATACTCCCAAGAATCGCTGCGCCGCTTCCGTGCCGTGGCCGACCAGTGGAACGACAGCGACATCCGCACGCCGGCCGGCCGCAAAATCAGCATGCATTTCGTCAGCCTCAATCTGCGCGATCTGCCCGATACGCCGCTGCGCCACGACGTGCTCAATATTTCCACCAGCTTCCAGCTGCCGTATCGAGACGTCAACAACCTGAAAACCGCCGCCGGCGTGCTGTTGCAGCAGTCGCCCGAATACGCCAGACTGCTCGAAGCCCTGTCGGCCAAGCCCGCAGTCGGCCCGGCCATACCTTGGCCGGCTCGCGCGGCCTGCGGTCAGGAAAACGGCGGAGACCAGCCCCATAGCGTTTGCCCTTAAGCGCTTTTCAGGTAGCCTGACGGCACACAGCACCACAAATACAAGCCACCACACCACCGAGGAGAAAACCATGTCCGCAGACAACCCTTTCGCCGCCTGGCAGCAGCTCTGGCAAAGCAACAGCGCCGCCACCCTGCCCTTTATGCCGCCGGCTTCGGCGGAAGAAGCCGCCCGCAAAATCGCCGAGCTGGACTACATCGAAACCTGGCTGCAGTTCCAATTGCAGGCGGTACAAAGCCAAAAAGCCCTGTTGGGCCAGCAAAAAGCTTTTTTTGACACCATGCAGCAGATGACCGGCGGCAGCGGCGAATAAAGCGCCGCACCAGGCTACCTGAAAGCCCGAAGCCCGCTGTTGCGGGCTTTTCCGCCCTCTCTGCCGCAGGCAAACTCTGCTACAATACGCGCCTTAAAAATTCAGCCCTCAGTAAAGAAACTCATGGAAGCCGAACGCATCAACCAACTCAAGCACACCCTCGACGACCTCGAAAAACGCAGCGGCGAAATCCGCGTTTACTTGGATTACGACGGCAAGAAAGACCGTTTGGAAGAAGTGATCGGGCTGTCTGAAGACCCGGAATTGTGGAACGATCCCAAAAAAGCGCAGGAAATCGGCAAAGAGCGCAAAGTGCTGGAAGGCATCGTGCTCACGCTCGACACCATTGCCGGCGGCATCGAAGACAACCGCCTGCTGATCGAAATGACGGTGGAAGAAGGCGATGCCGACGGCTTTGCCGCCCTAGAAGCCGATGTGGCCGGCTTGGAAGACCAAATGGCGGAATTGGAATTCAAGCGCATGTTCAACCAGCCCGCCGACGTCAATAACTGCTTCGTCGACATCACCGCCGGCGCCGGCGGCACCGAAGCCGAAGACTGGGCCGGCATGCTCTTGCGCATGTACACCCGCTACGGCGAGCGCAAAGGTTTCAAAGTGGAAGTGCTGGAAGAAGACGAAGGCGAGATTGCCGGCATCAACCGCGCCACCCTCAAGCTCGACGGCGAATACGCCTACGGCCTGTTGCGTACCGAAACCGGCATCCACCGCCTCGTGCGCTACTCGCCGTTCGATTCCAACAACAAACGCCACACTTCCTTTGCCTCGGTGTTTGTTTACCCCGAAGTGGACGACAGCATCGAAATCGAGATCAACCCCGCCGATTTGCGCATCGACACCTACCGCGCTTCTGGCGCCGGCGGCCAACACATCAACAAAACCGATTCCGCCGTGCGCATCACCCACGAGCCCACCGGCATCGTGGTGCAGTGCCAAAACGACCGCTCGCAGCACGCCAACAAGGCCGCGGCCATGGACATGCTCAAATCCAAACTGTTCGAATTGGAAATGCGCAAACGCAACGAAGAAAAACAGGCCTTGGAAGACGGCAAGTCCGAAGTGGGCTGGGGCCACCAAATCCGCTCCTATGTGCTCGATTCCTCGCGCATCAAAGACTTGCGCACCGGTTACGAAATGGGCAATACCAAAGCCGTGCTCGACGGCGATTTGGACGGCTTCATCGAAGCCAGCCTGAAACAGGGCGTTTGATCCGCCGCACAGCCGAAGGCTACCTGAAAACGGTTTCAGGTAGCCTTCTCTCACTCCCCACCCTCTTTAACACGCCCCGATGAATACCCTGCTTAAGCGCCGCACCCTGCTGGCCGAAGTGATGCTGCTCAACATCGCCATTGCCTGGGGCTTGGGCTTTCCCTTGATGAAAGACGCCATGACCCAGCACGGCATGTGGACGCTGTTATGGCTGCGTTTCACCCTGGCCGCCCTCTTGGTTCTGCCGTTTGCCCTGCGCCGCCCGCGCGAGCTGGGCGGCGGCACCCTGTTTACCGGCAGTGTGTTGGGCGCTTTGCTGTTTCTCACCTTCGCCTTTCTCATCGGCGGCCTGCAATACACCAGCGCCGCCAACACCGGTTTTGTGGCCGGGCTGACCATGCTGTTCGTGCCCTTATTGGAACGCTTGGTATGGCGCAAACCGATGTCGGCCGGGGTGAAATGGTCGGTGCTGCTCGGCCTGGCCGGTTTGGCCGTGATTTCCCAACTCAGCTTCGAGCGCGTGGCACTCGGCGATATGTTGGTGTTGGCAGGTGCCGTATTCAGCGCCCTGCAAATCATCGCCGCCGACAGGCTCACCCTGCGCCACAACGCCGAATGGCTGACAGTAATCCAACTAGCCGCCGCCGCCCTGCTGTTTGCCGCACTTTGCCTGCCGAGCGGGCAGCCGCTGTGGCCGCAAAACTGGGATTTCAGCCTGTGGCGCGCCCTGCTGCTGACGGCGGGTTTCGCCACCGCTTTTGCCTTTTGGGTGCAGATGCGTTTTCAAAACCAAACCACGCCGCAGCGGGCGGCACTGATTTTCAATCTGGAACCGCTCTTCTCCGCCCTCTTCGCCTGGTGGCTGCTGAACGAACACATCGGCAGCCATGTCTGGCTGGGCGGTCTGCTGATTGTGGCCGCGATGACGGTTGCCGTGATTTGGCCGCTGCCGAAACGTTTGTTTTAACCGTTTGTCGGGAACCCTTGTCCCATCCCGCTATCGGGATAGCCGGGCCGTTTTTTCAATATCCAACCGGAACAAACCGAGACCTTGAGGCTACCTGAAAGACAGCCCCTCAAAACTGGAACAACACCAGACTCACCGCAATCACCGCCATGCCGGTGGTGAGGCCGTACACCGTTTCGTGTCCTTCGGCATACTGTTTGGCCGCCGGCAGCAATTCGTCCAAAGCCAGAAACACCATCACCCCGGCAATCATGCCGAACACGCTGCCGAACACCGCCGGCGACAGATAGGGCTGCAAAACCGCGTAGCCGAGCAGCGCACCCAAAGGCTCGGCCAAGCCCGACAGCAGACACAGCGACACCGTGAGCAGGCGGTTGCGGGTGGCGAAATACACCGGCGCCGCAATCGAAATGCCCTCCGGAATATTGTGCACCGCAATCGCCAGAGCCAGCGGCAGGCCGACGGCCGGGTTTTCCAGCGTGGCAAAAAACGTCGCCAAGCCTTCCGGAAAATTGTGCGCCGTAATCGCCAGCGCCGCCATCATGCCCACACGGCCCACATGCCCTCGGCTCTGCTGCATAAAGGCCGGATCCCCGGCGTCCAAGCTGCCGTGCGGATTGGGCACCAGCCGGTCGATCAGCGCCACCGCCGCCAAGCCGGCCAGAAAGGCAAGCGTGGCATAAGCCGAACCGGCCTGTCCGCCGTAAGCTTCGCCAAACGCCTCCACCGACTTGCCGAAAATCTCCGTCAGCGACACATACACCATCGCACCGCCGGCAAACGCCAGTCCGAAGGCCAAGAGGCGCGGATTCGGCCCGCGCGACAAAAACACCCAAATACTGCCCATCACGGTGGCCAAACCCGCCGCCAGCGTGATGCCGAAAGCCGTTGCCAATTGCACGGAAGAGAAACTGCCCATAAAATATGCCTCGCTTAAATTTATAAATGATAATCTTTATCATTTAATAAAGCAAGCAGGATTTCTACATGCCGTTTCACCGCATACAGGCTGCCTGAAAGCCCGAATCAGGCCGCCGGAGCGGTAAAAAGCGGCAAACGCCTTGCCAGCCGCCGCCAAGCCGATTACCCTAAGAGCCTGTTCCAAGTCTGCCTTGCGCCGCCGCCGGGGGTCGAAACTCCCGCCTGCGGCGTCACCTCCACGGGATGAAGAAATGTCCGCAAGACGCCCAATTTTGCCGCACGGCCGGTTTTACTAGGGCGCGTCACCCCTTCGGGTACCGCCCGGCATGCGTGATTTTTGACCGCAAAGACACCGCAACGCCTTCTGACCATACGTCCCAATCATCATAGCGGAGTTTTAAGTAATGAAAATCGGTAAACGGCGTGCCAACAGTTGGCTTTGGGTGTATATCGCCATGTTTACGACAATCGCTTTCATATTGAAAGACTGGACCATGGTGGTGCCCGGCTTGATTTTTGCCCTGTTGTTCGGCCTGGAACAAGACAAACCGGCATCAGATAACCGTGCGGACCAAGGCAGCGGGCATCGATCGGATTCTTGAATCCGACGCAAACCGCTCTTCGTTTTTTATTTCTCCCGATGCGCGAGCACCCATGATCCGACTGCTGCATTCCGGTAAATTTTGGCTCAAGAGCCTGGCCGCAGGCTTGCTGCTGCCGCTGCTGCTGATGGCCGGCATCCATTCCGCCCTCCACTATTTCTTCAGCGAAACCCGCATCCGGTCTGCTGCCGCCGCCGCTTTCGCCGCCGACGGCCAGGAACTGACTTTCAACGGCGCACGCATCAGCCGCGGCTGGTTTCCCTACCCTTTCTTTACCCTGCACGACGTCCGTCTCAGCCGACCCCAGCGGCCGGCCGAAACCGCATTCCGTGCCGATTCCCTTCAGGTAGCCTTCAGCTGGTCTTCCCTCTGGGGGGACGTCGGTATCCGCCGCCTGCGGGCCCAAGATGCCGACATTTATCTGCGCCAAACCGAAAGCGGACAATGGCAGCTGGCCGACCGGCCGCTGAACGCCGCCGGCAGCGGCACCCTCCTGCCTCAACGCATCGAGCTGATCCAATCCACCCTCCATCTGCAAACCCGGCAACACCGCTTCAGCCTGCTGCAAACCGAAGGCCATTTCGACCGATCGGACGGCGGCTTCCGCTTTGAAGCCGGCCTGTTCGCGCCGCAGGAGGCGCGTTTCAAGCTGTCCGGCCGCTATCAGAACGGCGAGCTGCCGCAACTGGAGCTGCAAGCCGCCTCCTTCCTGCCCGACGGCCGCCCCTTTACCCTCGGCTGGCAGGGCGCGGCCGGCTTGCAGCCGGAACAGGGCCGCCTCCTCAGCCGTGACGGCCGCCTCAATTTCCGCCTGCCCGATACCGGCTTCAACCTCGATGCCCAAACCCACGGTTGGCAAATCTCCGCCGCCGGTGCCGAGCTGCCCGATACCCGTTTCGTTTTCCATACCGCCTACGGCCCGCTGGAACACAACGGCAGCGGCCACATCCGCCGCGCGGCCTACCACAACAACATCCTGCACATCGACACCTTTCAGGCGGAAACCGCCCTCAGCCGCAACGGCAGCCAAACCGCACTCAATCTCAACGGCAGCTTTACCCGCTATCCCGACGGCCGCTTCCGCATCGGCAATCTGCAACTGGATACCCGCCACACCGCCGGCTCCGGCGCCCTACCCGCCTTTGTCGGCCATTGGCAGGGCATGGCGGAAGGGCCGGCTGCCGACGTTTGGCAACTGCAGCTGCAGGGCAGCTTCGACCACCAGCCGGCCCAACTCCAGCTGCACGCCCGCCACGACGGAGGCGTCCCGGTGATGGAAGGCAGCCTACAGCTCGACAAGCTCTCGCTCACTCCCTATTTGCCTGCCAATCCCCGCGCAGTCCACCTTTCCACCGACATCCTGCAATCTTGGCGGCAATTGATCGGCCGCCGCCGGCTGCTGCTGACCGCCGCTATCGACGTGTTGGAAACTTCCGGCCTTCGCATTCAGGACTTCCAAGCCCGCCTAAGCGCCGATGCCGAACGCATCCAGGCCGAAGCGGTCGAGATGTCGCTGTACGAAGGGCGGTCGGTCGGCCATGCCGTGTTTTACAACCGTCCCGTGCCCGAATGGGCCGGCGAAATCCACTTTGCCGACGTCCAAATCAAACCCCTGCTGCAGGACGCCTTCCGCTTCAACCACCTCAGCGGGCGCGGCGAAGCCCGTTTCAGCCTCAGTTCCGCCGGCCTCACCTCCCAAGAATGGCTGGCCGGCTTGGGCGGCCGTGCCGAACTCAGCCTGGAGCATGGCGACTGGCAGGGCATCAACTTGGGCAAGCTGCTCGACCGCCCCGAAGACACCCCCGAACAAAACCTGTTTTTCTACAACGCAGACAGCCGCACGCCTTTTCACCGCTTCCGCATCGAAGTCGATTTGAAAAACGGCGTCGGCCACACGCCGTCCCTCAGCTTGAGCAGCAGCAGCCTCAACCTCAGCGGCCGGGGCAGTTTCGACATCCGGGTGCAAACGCTGAATTACGCCCTGCTGGCCAGCGCCGGCCGCAATCTGTGGCTGCCGTTTAAAATCGGCGGCAGCATCAGCCGCCCGAGTTTCGCCCTCGATTACGAGCGCATCACCGGCGGCCTGCAAACCCCGGAGCAGAAACGCCAAGCCCTGCAGGAAGTGTTCAACCAGCAGTGGCAGTGGATACAGAAGCTGCCGGAGCCCGGCTCCTCAGCCAAAACCGGCCAGCCTTAAGCCCAGGGTGTGTCGCCAGCAACATAAAAGGCTGCCCGAAAGCCCGATTCCGAATGGAACTTGGCTTTCAGGTAGCCTCAAATGTATCCGGCTGCCGTTCAGGCAGCCTTTCGGTGTTTAAAAGCCGTTTTTCAATTCGCGCATGGCGGTAAAGACGGCACATTCGTCCGCCGGCACCTGCCCGCTCAAGGCCGCTGTGCGCTGCGCCACTTCCGGCCGGCCGGTGCGCAGGAAGGGATTGATGCGCCGCTCATGCGCCAGACTCACCGGCAGGCTGGGCACGGCAAGCCCGGCTTGGGTTTCGAGAACATCGGGGTTATCGGGCTCGATGTGGGCGGCGAAGCGCAGATTGGCCGCAGTGTATTCGTGGGCGGGATAAAACAGGGTGTCGGCCGGCAGGCTGTTGAGCCGCTGCAGGCTGTGAAACAGCTGTTCGGGCGTGCCGGTGAACACGCGGCCGCAACCGGCGCTGAACAGGGTGTCGCCGCAGAAAACATGCCGCCGGCTGCCGTCGTTGAATATATAGGCCAGATGGGCATCGGTGTGGCCGGGCAGCTGCCACACGTCAACCGCACGGCCGAATGCCGCCAAACGGCTGCCCTCACCCACTTTGTGCGTGGCTGCCTGAATATCGCGGTTGCCGTAAACGGCGCAACCCGGCGCATCGCGCAGCAAAGCTTCGATGCCGCCGGTGTGGTCGCGGTGGGCGTGGGTAATCCAAATCTGTGTCAGGGTGAGGCTGTGGCGTTTCAGGTAGCCTGTTACCGGTTCGGCATCGCCGGGGTCGATGCACACGGCTTGGCCGCCGGATACCAGCAGCCAAATGTAGTTGTCTTGAAAGGCGGGAATAGGGACGATTTGCAGGGGCATGGCGGTTCTCGGTTTGACAGGGTGGCGGGCGGCTGCTAGATTGCGCGCCTTTTTAACAAAACGCAAACATTCATCAAAATGACGGCTGTCGATTATATGGTGAATCTGGTGCTCAGCGGCATTTTGATTGTGGGTGCCTACCAGTTTTACTTCTTTACCCAGCGCCACCCCGTGCGGGCGGCCCGAGAGTTCCGGTCCGCTTTGGACGAGCGCATTCCGTTTGTGCCGTGGTGGTCCTGGATCTACAGTTTTCTTTATTATCCGGCCATTCTGTATCTCAACTGGCTGGTGTCGGATGCGCGGCAGTTTACCATGCTGGCCTTCAGCTTTCTGATGCTGCTGTTTATGCAGATGCTGTTTTTCTGGCTGCTGCCGGTGTCCACGCCGGCACATTGGCGCAGCATCAATACCGGCAAAACGGCTTCGGAAAAATTCTTGCTGTTTGTACAGAAGTTCGACCAATCCAGCAACTGCTTCCCCAGCATGCACGTTTCCGTGGCCATGCTCACTGCGCTGCACGCTGCGCCGTCTTTGGGCCCGGCGGCGTTTGCCTTTCCGCTGCTGATTGCCTTGTCCTGCCTGTTTACCAAGCAGCATTATCTGATTGATCTGCCGGCCGGCGCCGCCTTGGGCTGGCTGGCGCACCGGCTCTATCTTTGGCTGCTGGCCGCATAAGGAAAATCAACATGAGCCTGCCCCGCGCCCTGCAACGTCCGCGCCGCCTGCTCGCCCTGGCTGCGGCCGTGGTGCTGCTGGCGGCGGTGATGCGGGCGCCGCTGGTGGCTTTCGGCCCGGTAGTGGACGCCATCGGCACACAACTGAACATCAACGCCACCACCTTGGGCTTGATCGGTGCGGTGCCGGTATTGGCCTTCGGCCTCTTGTCGCTGGCCGCTTCCTCTTTATCGCGCCGATTCGGTTTATGTGCGGCCTTGGCCGCAGCATCCGCCTGCGTGTTTGCCGGCCTCTTGCTGCGCTCGGCATGGCCTTCCGGCACGGCTCTGTTGGCCGGCACCTTGGTTTTGTCGGCCGGCATCGCTGTGGCCAACGTTTTGCTGCCGGTGCTCATCCGCCGCTATTTCGCGCTGCGCACCGGCCTGATGACCGGCCTTTACACCGCCGCCATGAGCATCAGCGGCGGCTTGGCCACCGTAGCGGCGGTACCGCTGGCCGACACATGGGGCTGGCAGGTATCGCTCGGTATTTGGCTGCTCCCGGCCTTGGGCGCCCTGCTGCTGTGGCCGCCGCTGGCGCGGCGCATCGGCCGCGATTTGCCGCCCAAGCTCGGACATGACGCTGCTACCGTGCGCATCTGGCGCACCCCGCTGGCCTGGCAGGTCAGCCTGTTTATGGGTTTGCAGTCTTTGGTGTTCTACACCTTCGCCGCCTGGCTGCCCAGTATGCTGGCGGCCAAGGGGATGGGGGCGCTGCAGGCCGGCTGGGTGGCTTCGTTATCGCAATGGATGGGCTTTCCCACTTTCCTGCTGCTGGGCTGGCTGTTGGGCAAAACCGATGCCCACCGCCTGCCCGCCTCGGGCATGGCGGCCTTGGTCGTTGCCGGCCTGCTGGGCTTGTGGTTTCTGCCGGCTTCGTCTGCCGCGTGGAGCATTGCCGTGGCCACGGTGGGGATTTCGGGCATGTTTCTGATGAGCCTGATGTTCATCGGCCTGCGCACCGCCAACACCGCCGATGCCGCCCGCCTCTCGGGCATGGCCCAATGCACCGGCTATCTGGTGGCCGCCGCCGGCCCCTTGGGCGCCGGTTGGCTGTTCGAACACAGCGGCAGCTGGAATGCCGTTTACGGCCTGCTGTCTGCGGCCCTGCTGCTGGCCGCCGTCTGCGGTTGGTATGCCGCCCGCCCTCTCGTACTCGGCGAACAGGCCGCCGGGCTTTGATGGGGCGCTCCGCCCTGTTCCGCTTCCGGCGGCAGGTGTATTTCCGGCTACCTGAAAACACGGAGCAGCCCGAAACACGCTATAATGCACCCGGCCGGACAGCGCCCGACGGCCTGTCCTTTTCCGTTTTCTCAGGAGTAACACGGCATGAGCGAAGCAGAATTCGCCGCTTGGTCCCTGAAAATCTGCCTGACCGTACTGGTGGTTTTTCTCGGTTTCATTGTTTGGGATCTGGGCAAAAAATCCAAAGCCGGCAAGTTCGGCACCTTTATCCTGTTTCTGGTGCTCGGCTTGGGCGTAGTGGGTTTTCTGTTTAAGGAATTTCTGATCGGCTTTGTGGTGGGCAAATAAACGCCCCGCCGCCTTTCAAGCCGCCAGAGCGGCTTATGTGTCCGATTGCCGGAAACTATCCGCCCGCCGCCGGCTTGATATTTTGTGCCGTCCCCCTTATCTTTGCCGACCTCTCCACCCACACCCTATCGAAAGGAAAACCGATGAGCGATTTAGTCCTCCACACCAGCGACGCCGATTTCGAAAAAGACGTGCTGCAAGCCGCCGAGCCGGTACTGCTCGACTTCTGGGCGCCTTGGTGCGGCCCCTGCAAAATGATCGCCCCTATCTTGGACGACATTGCCGCCGAATACCAAGGCAAGCTGAAAGTGGTCAAAATGAACATCGACGACAACGAGCAGACCCCCGCCCAATTCGGCGTGCGCGGCATCCCCACCCTGATGGTCTTCAAAGACGGCCAACGCGTGGCCACCAAAGTGGGCGCCCTGTCGAAAAGCCAGCTGGCCGATTTCCTCAACGCCTCCCTGTAAAGCCATCGGCCGCTGCCGGAAACGGCGGCGGCTTCTCTTTGCCCCCGATTCTTGACAGGCATACCGGCCGCCGCTAGAATGCCGCGCCTTTGCTGCCCAGAAACCGTTCAAAGCAGCGTTCCGCTCCGGAATGACTTCCTCCGCCATTCGGCCGATTCAAACACCATTCCCGCCTCCCCCGTCAGACCACGGCACCCTCATTCATTCTCCAACACCACATCTGTTTCTCTATGCACGTTTCCGAACTACAAAACCAGCATATTTCCAAACTGCTGGAAATCGCCGAAGAGCACGGCATTGAAAATGCCAACCGCCTGCGCAAGCAAGACCTCGTTTTCGCCATCGTCCGCCACCTGATGAAGCAGGGGCAAAGCTTCAACTGCTCCGGCACCCTCGAAATCCTGCCCGACGGCTTCGGCTTCCTGCGCAGCACCGACACCTCCTATCTCGCCAGCCCCGACGACATCTACGTTTCCCCCAACCAAATCCGCCGTTTCAACCTGCACACCGGCGACACCATCGAAGGCACCGTGCGCGTGCCGAAAAACGACGAGCGCTATTTCGCCCTCGTCCGCCTCGACAGCATCAACGGCGACCACCCCGAAGTATGCAAACACAAAATCCTGTTTGAAAACCTCACCCCGCTGTTTCCCACCCAGCAATTCAAACTCGAGCGCGACATCAAGGCCGAAGAAAACCTCACCAGCCGCGCCATCGACCTCGTTTCCCCCATCGGCAAAGGCCAGCGCGCCCTTTTGGTGGCTCCGCCCAAATCGGGCAAAACCGTGATGCTGCAAAACATCGCCCACGCCATCACCGCCAACTACCCCGAAGCCGAGCTGATCGTGCTGCTCATCGACGAGCGCCCCGAAGAAGTCACCGAAATGACCCGCAGCGTGCGCGGCGAAGTGGTGGCCTCCACCTTCGACGAACCGGCCGCCCGCCACGTTCAGGTAGCCGAAATGGTGATTGAAAAAGCCAAACGCATGGTAGAGCACAAAAAAGACGTGGTCATCCTGCTCGACTCCATCACCCGCCTGGCCCGCGCCTACAACACCGTGGTGCCCGCCTCCGGCAAAATCCTCACCGGCGGCGTGGACGCCAACGCCCTGCACCGCCCAAAACGCTTCTTCGGTGCCGCCCGCAACGTGGAAGAAGGCGGCTCGCTCACCATCATCGCCACCGCCCTGGTGGACACCGGCAGCCGCATGGACGACGTGATCTTCGAAGAATTCAAAGGCACCGGCAATATGGAGCTGCACCTAGAGCGCCGCCTGGCCGAAAAACGCGTTTTCCCCGCCATCAACATCAACAAATCCGGCACCCGCCGCGAAGAGTTGCTGGTGTCCAACGACCAACTCCAGCGCATGTGGCTGCTGCGCAAATTCCTGCACCCGATGGACGACATCGAAGCCACCGAATTTTTGGTGGGCAAACTCAAGGCCTCGAAAGACAACAACGACTTTTTCGAGCTGATGCGCGGCAAATAATCCCACCCGGCCAAACAGGCTGCCTGAAACCTTTTCAGATAGCCTGTCATGCGGAAACACGGCCCGAACAATCATCCCGCAACATTCTAGGCTACCTGAAAGCATTTCAGGTAGCCTTTGCCGCTCTTACCCACCGGTCGAAAGCCTGCTTGGGAAATGCTAGAATAAGCGTCGGCGCAAACCGTTTCCCGTCACCGTTTGCCCGCCCGATAACACGCCAAAAAACACAGGTGAAACCATGCAGGAAACCGATACCATTCTTTGCCGCGAGCTCAGCCTGCTCGCCTTCAACCGCCGCGTGCTGGCCCAAGCGCAAGACGGCAGCATTCCGCTCTTGGAGCGGCTGCGCTTTTTGTGCATCGTCTCCTCCAATCTCGACGAATTTTTCGAAGTACGCATGGCTTGGCTGAAAAAAGCCGGGCAACTCAACCCCGACACCCCGCTGGACAACGGCGCCACGCCGGCGGAAACCATTGCCGCCGTCAGCCGCGAAGCGCGCACCCTGATTGAAGAGCAATACTCGCTGTTCAACCACACCCTGATTCCCGCCCTGCGCGAAGAAGGGATTTATTTCTACCCGCGCCGCAGCTGGACGCCCGAGCAGCGCGAATGGATCGAAGACTATTTCCACCGCGAACTCTTGCCCATCCTCACCCCCATCGGCATCGACCCTTCCCACCCCTTCCCGCGCCTGTTAAACAAATCGCTCAACTTCGCAGTGGAATTGGAGGGCAAAGACGCCTTCGGCCGCTCCTCCGATATGGCGATTGTGCAGGCGCCGCGCATTCTGCCGCGCATTCTGAAACTGCCGGCCGCATTGTGCGAAGGCCACCACGGCTTCGTGCTGCTATCGTCTATTCTGCACGCCTATGTGCACAAACTGTTTATCGGCATGACGGTAAAAGGCTGCTATCAATTCCGCCTCACCCGCAACAGCGAACTCACCGTAGACGAAGACGACCTCACCAATCTGCGCACCGCCATTCAGGGCGAGTTGCGCGGCCGCCAGTTTGGCGACGAGGTACGGCTGGAAGTGGCCGACAACTGCCCCGACAATGTGATCGACTTTTTGCTGCAGCAATGCAACCTCAGCCGCAACGATCTGTATCAGGTAACCGGCCCGGTGAATCTGGTGCGCCTGATGGCGGTGCCCGATATGGTGAACCGCGACGATTTGAAGTTCCGCCCCTTCCGCCCCAGCATCCCCAAAGTGCTGCGCAAAGAACGCCGCATCACCGACGTGCTGCGCGAGCAGGACGTGCTGCTGCACCACCCCTACCAATCCTTCAGCCCCACCGTGCGCTTTATCCAAGAAGCCGCCGCCGACCCCGACGTGGTGGCCATCAAAATGACCATCTACCGCACCGGCACCGATTCCGAACTCGCCCGCGCCCTGATGAACGCCGCCGCCGCCGGCAAACAAGTGACCGTGGTGGTGGAATTGATGGCGCGCTTCGACGAAGAAAACAACGTCAATTGGGCCAACAAACTCGAAAGCGTGGGCGCCCACGTGGTGTACGGCGTGTTCGGCTACAAAGTGCACGCCAAAATGGCCTTGGTGATCCGCCGCGAAGAAAACGGCCGCCTGAAACGCTACGCCCACCTCGGCACCGGCAACTACCACCAAGGCACCTCGCGCATCTACACCGACTTCGGCCTCTTGACCGCCGACGAAGCCATCACCGCCGACGTCAACACCCTGTTTATGGAAATCACCGGCTTGGGCCAACCCAGCCGCCTGAACAAGCTCTACCACAGTCCCTTCACCCTCAGCAGCATGCTGCTGGAGCGCATTGCCCGCGAAGCCGAACACGCCAAGGCCGGCAAACCGGCGCGCATCATGGCGAAAATGAATTCGCTCATCGAGCCGGGCATCATCCGCGCCCTTTACGAAGCCAGCGCCGCCGGCGTGCAGATCGACCTCATCGTGCGCGGCATGTGCACCCTGCGCCCCGGCGTGCCCGGCCTGTCGGAAAACATCCGCGTGCGCTCCATCATCGGCCGCCTGCTGGAGCACTCGCGCATCTTCTATTTCTACGACAACGGCGCCGAAGACACCTTTATTTCCAGCGCCGACTGGATGGGCCGCAACTTCTTCCGCCGCATCGAAACCTGCACCCCGATCGAGCAAGCCAAACTGAAAGCACGCGTCATCCGCGAAGGGCTGACCTTGGCGCTGCAAGACAACCGCAAAGCCTGGCTGATGCAGCCCGACGGCAGCTATGTACGCGCCGAATTGCCCGAAGCGGCCGAACAGCAAATCGACTTGCAGGAAGTGCTGCTGCGCGAACACGGCGGCTAAAGCTTTCAGGTAGCCCGAAAGGACAAAGGCTACCCGAAAGGACGCAAAGACCGGCTGAAAGCGCTTCGGCGTTTTCAGCCGGTCTTTTTTCCGCTGCATGCGGCCGCCCGAAAGTTTATAATGCCGCTTTTTTGCCGGCTAGGCGGCCGGCGTTTGACCGCATTTCAATTGGGAATCTTCATGAGCACAAGCACATCCTGGCTCGACCGCCATTTCAAGCTCTCCGAGCACAACACCACGGTGCGCACCGAAATCATGGCCGGCGTCACCACCTTCCTCACCATGTGCTACATCGTCATCGTCAACCCCGGCATTCTCTCGCTCACCGGCATGGATTTCGGCGCGGTGTTTGTGGCCACCTGTATCTCGGCCGCCATCGGCTGCTTTATTATGGGCGCGCTGGCCAATTATCCGGTGGCCTTGGCGCCGGGCATGGGTTTGAATGCTTATTTCACCTTTGCGGTGGTCAAAGGCATGGGCGTGCCCTGGCAGGTGGCGCTGGCGGCGGTGTTTGTGTCCGGCCTCATCATTTTGGTGTTCAGCTTTTTCAAAATCCGCGAAATGCTGGTCAACGCGCTGCCCATGAGCTTGAAAATGGCGATTGCCGCCGGCATCGGCCTGTTTTTGGCGCTGATTGCGCTGAAAAACGCCGGCTTGGTGGTGGCCAGCGATGCCACCCTGGTGAAAATGGGCGATCTGTATGTGCTGAACGAAGCCGGCGCCAAACTGCCCAACTGGCCGGTGCTGCTGGCCTTGCTCGGCTTTTTCCTGATTGTGGTGCTGGATTATTTCCGCGTGCGCGGCGCCATCATCATCAGCATTCTGGCGGTCACCGCGGTTGCCGCCGGCATGGGGCTGACCGAATTCAAAGGCATTGTGGCGCCGATTCCCAGCGTGGCGCCCACCTTTATGCAGATGGATTTCAACCAGCTGTTCAACGGCAGCATGATTGCGGTGATTTTCGTGTTTTTCCTAGTGGATCTGTTTGACAGCACCGGCACCTTGGTGGGCGTGTCGCACCGTGCCGGCCTGCTGGTGGACGGCAAGCTGCCGCGCCTGAAGCGCGCCCTGTTTGCCGACTCCACCGCCATCATCGCCGGTGCCAGCTTGGGCACTTCCTCGATTACGCCTTATGTGGAAAGCGCTTCCGGCGTGGCCGCCGGCGGCCGCACCGGCCTCACCGCCGTAACCGTGGGCGTGCTGATGCTGGCCTGCTTGTGGTTCTCGCCGCTGGCGCAGGCCGTGCCCGCTTTCGCCACCGCGCCGGCCCTGCTCTACATCGGCATCCATATGTTGCGCAGCACCCTGGAAATCGACTGGGAAGACATCACCGAAGCGGCGCCGGCCTTCCTCACCATCGCCTTTATGCCCTTTACCTACTCGATTGCCGACGGCATCGCCATGGGCTTCATCAGCTACGCGCTGATCAAGCTCTTGTGCGGCCGCGCCAAAGAAGTGCCGGTAATGGTGTGGATTGTGGCCGTGGCCTGGGCCGCCAAATTCTGGTTTTTGGGCGTGTAAAGCCGACCTTACCACCTGACGCACCACCGGCCCGATGGCCGGTGGTTTGGTTTTGAGGCTGCTTGAAAAGCCTCTGCCGCCGTTGCCAAGCTTCCGATGCCGCGTCCATGCCTTGCTCCGCCTCAAATGTTTCCCGTACACTGCTGCCGGGCAATCACTCTCCTATGGCGGGCGGAATATGGCAGGCAGCGGATGGCGTTTTTCGGCGGTCGGCGTGCTGGCGGCATTTTTATTGCCGGCGGCGCATTTTACCGCCCTGCTTTCGGCCGCCTGCCTGCTGTTGTTTGCTGTGGGCGGCATACGCCGTTTCCGCGCCGCCTGGTGGCTGCTGGCCGGCCTGCTCTACGGCGTGTGGCGGATTGGGGCCGCCGTGTCGGCGCAATGGCCGGCCGAGCCGGAAGCGCAACGGGCGGAAATGGTGTTTCAGGTAGCCTCGGTGGCGGAGGAAACGCCTTATGCGGTTCGTGTCGAAGCCCTTGCCGAAACGGCGGACGGCGAACGCTACCGCTTCTTGTTGAGCGACCGCCTCAAGCGAGAATGGCTGCCCGGCAGCCGCTGGCGGATGCAGGCGCGCATCCGCCCCACCATTGGCGAGCGCAACGACAACGGCTTCGACCGCGAAGCTTGGGCGCTGTCACGCGGCCTGCACGGCTTGGCCTCTGCAGGCGCGGAGCGCACCGAACTGGCTCCTGACCGCGGCTGGCGCAACCGCTGGCAGCAATGGCGGTATCGGGCGCAGCAGCGCTGGCAGGGCGTGGCAGCCGCTTATCCGCAAGGCGCGGCGCTGATGCGGGCTTTGGGTACCGGCGGCTACGGCGGTTTGGAAGACGAGCATTGGCAGGCCTTCCGCCATTTGGGCATCAACCATTTGGTGAGCATTTCCGGCCTGCACGTGGGCATGACGGCCTTGGCAGCCGGCCTGGCGGCACGCCTGCTGCTGTGGCCGCTGCCCCTGGCCGAGCCGCGGCGCTGGGTATTGGCGGCGGGTTTGGCCGCCGCCGTGGCGTACGGCGCTTTGGCCGGCTTCGGCGTACCGGTGCAACGCAGCCTCCTGATGTTGACGGTGTTTGTCTGGCATTGGTGGCGGCGCAGCGGCGCTTCGCCTTGGCAGAGCTGGTGGTTCGCCCTGGGTGCGGTGTTGCTGTGGCAGCCGCTGTCGGCTTTAGGTGTGGGCTTTTGGCTGTCCTTCGGCATGGTGGCAGTGCTAATTTGGGCCGCCGACAAGCGCCTGCGCCACGGCAAATGGCGCGCGCTCTGGCGCGGGCAGGCTGCGGTTACCGTGTTCGGCTTTTGGGCGGCCGGCCAGGCTTTCGGTGTGGTACCGCTGGCGGCGCCCTTGGCCAATCTGCTGCTGATTCCGTGGTTTTCCTGGCTGCTGGTGCCCTTGGCTTTGCTGGCGGCGCTGCTGCCCGGCGACGCCCTGCTCCGCTTGGCGGCGGCCCTGGGGGAATACACGCTCACGGCCATCGTGTGGGCGGGCGGACAGGTGCCGGTGGGCAGCCTGCCCCATCTGCCGCCGCTTTTTTGGCTGGCGGTGCTGGCCGCTTTGGCCGTGCTCCTGCTGCCGCGCGGCTTGGGTTTGCGGCCGTGGGCGGCCGCTGTGTTGCTGCTGTCCTGCTTTTACCGCACACCCGCGCCGGACGACGGCACGGCCGCAGTACGCATCCACGACGTCGGCCAGGGGCTGGCCGTGCACATCCGCACCCGCAACCATTGGCTGCTTTTCGACACCGGCACCGAAAACGCCGCCCGGCTGCAGCTGCTGCCTGCGCTGTGGGCGCAAGGCCTGCCGCCGCCCAATGTGCTGGTGGTATCGCACCACGATGCCGATCACGACGGCGGCCTGGCAGCCGTTCAGGTAGCCTTTCCGCCCGCATTACTCTATGCCGGCCAGCCTGCCGCTTATCCCGGACAAACGGCACACCATTGCCGCGACGGCCTCAACTGGACTTGGGACGGCGTCTGGTTTGAATTCCTCACCCCGCCGCCGCAACCTCATTTGGCCGACAACGAACAAAGCTGCGTGTTGCGCGTGGTCGCCAACGGCGAAGCCCTGCTGATTACCGGCGATTTGGGCAAAGCCGGCGAGCGCGAATTGGTGCGCCGTTACGGCAGCGGTCTGCACAGCCAAATCCTGCTGCTCGGCCACCACGGCAGCCGCTCCTCCTCCTCAGTCGAATTTTTGGAAGCCGTGGCGCCGCACGCAGCGGTGGCCGCCAACGGCTTTGCCAATCCCTACCGTCATCCTGCCGCCGAGGTACGCCACAGCCTGAGTGCCCGCGGCATTCGGCTTTACACCAGCGCCCGCAGCGGCCGCATCGACTTCCTGCTCGGCAACGGCCGCTTGCAGCCAAGCCTGCTGCCGCGGCGCTTTTGGCAGCGCAAACCGCTGGCCGAGGCTCCGCTTTTCAGGTAGCCCGCGCAAGCTACCGCGTATCGCGTATAATGCGCCTGTTTGACGCTTCCCCGAGCCCAGCATGGCCAACCGACGCCTGATTTACGGCTTTCACGCCGTCAATGCCCGTTTGTGGCAAAACCCCAAAAGCCTGACCGAGCTTTACATTCAAGAAGGCCGCCAAGACGCCCGCACCCGCGCTGTCTTGGAAAAAGCCGCCGCCGAAGGCGTGCGCGTGCATTTCGCCGATGCGGCGCGGCTCGACAACCTGTGCAAAAACGCCCGCCACCAAGGCGTGGCCGGTTTCATCGATGCTTCCCGCCACCATGTGCACCTGGAAGACGTGTTGGAAAACCTGAACGAGCCCCCCTTTCTGCTGGTTCTCGACGGCATCACCGACCCGCACAACCTCGGTGCCTGCCTGCGCGTGGCCGACGCCATGGGCGTGCACGCCGTGATTGCGCCGAAAGACAAAAGCGCCGGCCTCAACGCCACCGTGAGCAAAGTGGCCTGCGGCGCCGCCGAAACCGTGCCCTACATCACCGTCACCAATCTGGCCCGCACCCTGCGCGAACTGAAAGAATACGGCATTTGGATTGTCGGCACCGACATGGACGGCGAAGCCGACCTCTACCATTACGCCGTGCCCGACAGCGTGGCCTGGGTGATGGGCAGCGAAGGCGAAGGCATGCGCCGCCTCACCCGCGAACACTGCGATGCCTTGGTGTCGATTCCCATGCTGGGCATGGTAGAGAGCCTGAACGTTTCCGTGAGCGCCGGCATGGTGTTGAGCGAAAGCCGCCGCCAACGCACCCTGCGCCAAGAGCAACAGTTAGGGGCTACCTGAAAGCCGGATACGGGTTTCACCGTCTATGCGACGTAGATAACAAACAACCGAATATCCTGTCTGCAAAGGATATCCGGTTGTTTTTAATGGGTCAGGCTTTCAGGTAGCCCTGAGACCTTTTAGCGAGGCTGCCTTGGCCTTAAACCCCGCGCAGCAATTCGTTGACGCTGGTTTTGGCGCGGGTTTGCGCGTCCACTTTTTTCACGATCACCGCACAATACAGGCTGTGGCTGCCGTCTTTGGCCGGCAGGCTGCCGGACACCACCACCGATCCGGCGGGTACGCGGCCGTAATGGATTTCGCCGGTTTCGCGGTCGTAAATTTTGGTGGATTGGCCGATATACACGCCCATCGAAATCACGCTGCCTTCTTCCACAATCACGCCTTCCACAATCTCGGAACGCGCACCGATGAAGCAGTTGTCTTCAATAATGGTCGGACTGGCCTGCAAGGGCTCCAACACCCCGCCGATGCCCACGCCGCCGCTCAAATGCACGTTTTTGCCGATTTGGGCGCAAGAGCCTACCGTGGCCCAAGTGTCCACCATGGTGCCTTCGTCCACATAAGCGCCGATGTTCACATAAGAGGGCATCAGCACCACGTTTTTGCCGACAAAGCTGCCGCGGCGCGCCACCGCGCCGGGCACCGCGCGGAAACCGGCGGCCTGAAACTGTGCTTCGTCCCAAGCGGCAAACTTGGTCGGCACTTTGTCGAAATAGCGGTTTACGCCGTCGTCCTGCACTGCGTTGTCGGCAATGCGGAACGACAACAACACCGCTTTTTTCGCCCATTCGTTTACCTGCCATCGGCCGACGCCCAAACGATCGGCCACCCGCAAGGCGCCGGAATCCAGCCGGCGCAGCGTTTCTTCCACCGCCTCCCTCACCTCGGCGCTTACGGTTTTCGGCGTGATGTCTGCACGCTGCTCGAAAGCGGTTTCAATAATATTTTGTAATGACATACGGTTTCCTTCAAACGGTTGTAAACAATCAATAATAGGCTGAGACCTTTGCCAAACCCCCAGATGTGGATGCAGTTCAAGGCGTAGCAGCGCAGCGAGCGCAGACATACCGTGGAGGTAGGCAAGCGAGCGAGCAGCGCACAACGCAGAAATGCGCCGCAGATGGGGGTTTGGCAAAGGTCTCAGGCTTTCAGGTAGCCTGCGTGGCCGCTCCCGCCCCATTTTCCTTTACCGTGCCGGCCTGAATCGGCGAGGCCAGAGGCAGGGCGTTCAAGCGCCGCAAAGCGGCTTGGAAAGCGGAAAAATCCATTGGCTCCGAGCCGAAGCGCGCCAAATGGCGGGTGTCCTGCTGGCAGTCGATCAATTCGATGCCGCAACCGGCCAAAAACGGCACCGCGCAGGCAAAGGCGATTTTGGAAGCATCGGCAGCCGCGGCAAACATCGATTCGCCGTAAAACACCCGCCCGATCTGCACGCCGTAAAAACCGCCGCCCAACTGCCAACCGCCCTGGCCGTCGGGATACCAGCATTCAAAAGAATGGGCGTGGCCGCGGTGGTGCAGATCGGTATAAGCGGCCTGAAATTCGGGGGCAATCCAAGTACCGTCTTGGCCGGGGCGCGGCATGGCGGCGCAGGCGGCGATGACCGCCGCGAAATCGCGATTCACCGTTACCCGGTAGATTTTGCGGCGCAGGGTTTTCGCCAGCGAACGGCCGATGTGCAGATGCGGCGGCAGCAAAACCGTGCGCGGCGCCACCGCAAACCAGAAAAAATAGCCTTGCTCGGCAAACCACGGAAAAATGCCCTGCCGGTAGGCAGACAACAGGCGTGTCGGCTGCAAGTCCGTACTCACGGCCACCAAACCGTCGTTATGGGCAATGGCCGGTTCGGGATTGGGAAACTCCAAACACTCGGGCGGCAGCAACGGCGTATTCCACATGGTTTGTCCGGCGGTAAAATGCGTTCAGGTAGCCTGAACCGGGCTACCTGAAACCTGCAACTTTTCTACAATCAACGCTTTTCTTTTTTCTGGCAATCGGTGCACACGCCGTACATATATAAGGCATGGTCCACAATGCGGTAGCCGTTTTCCTCGGCAATCTGATCCTGCAGCTTCTCAATGGTTTCGTTGTGGAATTCGGTCACCTTGCCGCACTTGATGCAGACAATGTGGTCGTGGTGGCCGCCGGTATTCAGCTCGTACACCGCCTTGCCGGTTTCGAAATGGTGGCGCAGCAAAATGCCGGCCTGCTCAAACTGCGTCAGCACGCGGTAAATCGTGGCCACGCCGATTTCGATTTTTTCTTCCAGCAGCAAGCGGTAAACGTCTTCCGCGCTCAGATGCTCTTCGGGATAAGTTTCAAACAGATCGAGGATTTTCAAACGCGGGCCGGTGACCTTCAGGCCGCTGTCTTTCAATTGGGCGATATTGTTATTTTCCATAAGCCTTAATCAATCTCGGTTCACAGTTGGCGAATAGCCGCTATAATACGCATTTTCCGCGCGCTTGCCCACTATGGCCGTACCGCTGCCGGCCGGTCTATAGAAAATTTTAAAGGCAGCGTTTGCCGGCGGCGGCCGGTGCAGAGCGTGCCGGCACACATTGTCCGACTGACCGAAAGGTGATCCAGTGAATAAATCCGTCTGCCTGATATTGGCTGCCTGCCTGGGTTTGGCCGCCTGCGGCTCCGAACGCATTTCCCATTTCCCTTCCTACAAGCTCACCATCGTCCAAGGCAACGAACTGGATGTACAGGCCGTTTCCATGCTCCGGCCCGGCTTGAGCAAAGAGCAGGTACAGCACCTGCTCGGCACGCCGCTGCTGCGCGACCCCCTGCACGCCAACCGCTGGGACTACACCTTCAACATCAGCCGCAACGGCGTGGTGCGCGACCGTAAAAACCTGACCCTGCATTTCGATGAAAACGGCGGCCTCGCGCGCGCCGAAGGCGATGTGTTGGAACACATCCGCCAGCAGGCCGCGGAGCAAAACGCCCCTGCCGGCGACACCGTCCAATAAGCACTCCGGCATCCCTACCACGCGGTTGCGGCATCCGCCGATACCGCTTTCAGGTAGCCGGAGAAGCACACACACTTCAGTAAAGCATCATGAACCAAGCCTTAAACATCGCCATTGCCGGCGCCAACGGCCGCATGGGCAAAATGCTGGTAGAGGCCGTCTGCCGCCATCCGCACACCCGCCTCAGCGGCGCCCTCGAGCACAGCGCTTCGTCCGCCCTCGGCCAAGACGCCGGCCACGCCGCCGGCCTGAACACCGGCATCGTCATCAGCAGCGACGCCGACGCCGTTTTGACCGCCAGCGATGTGTTGATCGACTTCACCCGCCCCGACGTTTCCGCCGGCCTGATTGCCCGCTGCGCCGAACAAAAAGTGAAAATGGTGATCGGCACCACCGGCTTCGGCGAGGCCGGCAAAGCCGCCATCGCCCGCGCCGCCGAACAGACCGCCATCGTGTTCGCCGCCAATTACAGCGTGGGCGTCAACCTCACTTTCCATCTGCTCGACACCGTGGCCCGCGTGCTGAACGAAGGCTACGACATCGAAATCATCGAAGCCCACCACCGGCACAAAATCGACGCCCCCAGCGGCACCGCCCTGCGCATGGGCGAAGTGATCGCCCGGGCGCTGGGCCGCGATTTGAAAGACTGTGCCGTGTACGGCCGCGAAGGCCAAACCGGCGCCCGCCACGCACACACCATCGGCTTTGCCACCGTGCGCGGCGGCGATATTGTGGGTGATCACACCGCCCTTTTCGCCGCCGAAGGCGAACGGGTGGAAATCACGCACAAAGCCTCCAGCCGCATGACCTTCGCCACCGGTGCCGTCCGCGCTGCGGTTTGGCTGCAACAACATTCCCACGGCCTGTTCGACATGCAGGACGTGCTCGGCCTCAAGCCCTGATTCATTCAAAAAGGAAACCTCATGACCCGCATGGTTCACTGCATCAAGCTGGGCAAAGAAGCCCCCGGCATGAAATTCGCCCCACTGCCCAACGAATTGGGCAAACGCATTTTCGACAACGTATCGCAGGAGGCGTGGGACGCTTGGACGCGCCACCAAACCATGCTGATCAACGAAAACCGCCTGAGCCTGGCCGATCCGCGTGCGCGCCAATACCTGGCCCAACAGATGGAAAATTATTTCTTCGGCGAAGGCGCCGATGCCGTTCAGGGATACGTGCCGCCCGGCGAATAAAGCCGTTTTGCCCGAATCAGGCTACCTGAAACCGTTCAGGTAGCCTGCCTGCTTATCTTCCGTCCGATATGATACCCAGCGAATTTATCGACGAACTGTTGGCCAAAGTAGACATTGTCGACATCATCGACGAACAGGTGCCGCTGAAAAAAGGTGGCGCCAACTACATGGCCTGCTGCCCTTTTCACAAAGAAAAGTCGCCCTCGTTTTCGGTCAGCCCGAGCAAACAGTTTTACCACTGCTTCGGCTGCGGCGCCCACGGCTCGGCCATCGGCTTTGTGATGGAATACCAAGGCCTGTCGTTTACCGAAGCCGTGCAGTATCTGGCCGACCGCGTCGGCCTGGTGGTGCCGCGCAGCAAACATCAGGAGCGCCCCGAGGTACGGGCGCAGCGCAAGAAAAAGCAGCAAACGCTGGAAGACATCACCGCCCAAGCCGCCGCTTTTTACGCCCGCGAGCTGGCAGACAGCCCCGCCGCCCGAGGCTACCTGAAGCAGCGCGGCCTCTCCGATGAGATCATCGCCCACTATGGCTTGGGCTACGCCCCCGAAGGCTGGCAGCCGCTGGCGCGTCAGATTCAGCCCTATCCGTCCGTCGAACTGGTGGAAAGCGGTATGGTGCTGGAAAAAGACGGCAAACATTACGACCGTTTCCGCCACCGCATCATGTTCCCCATCCGCAATACCGGCGGTCAGGTGATCGGCTTCGGCGGCCGCGTGTTGGACGACGGCAAACCCAAATACCTCAACTCGCCCGACACGCCTTTGTTCGACAAAGGCAAAAACCTCTACGGCCTCTACGAAGCCCGCGCCGCCGTCAAAGACGCGGGGCGTATTTTGGTGGTGGAAGGCTATATGGACGTGGTGGCGCTGGCCCAATTCGGCATCGGCTACTGCGTGGCCGCTCTGGGCACCGCCACCACCGCCGAGCACATCAAAATCCTGATGCGCCAAACCGACAGCATTTATTTCTGCTTCGACGGCGACCGCGCCGGCCGCCAAGCCGCCTGGCGCGCCCTGGAAAACGCCCTGCCGCAGCTGAAAGACGGCAAAGCGCTGCATTTCCTGTTTCTGCCGGAAACGCACGACCCCGACAGCTATGTGCGCGAATTCGGCAGACAGCGTTTCGAAGACGCCCTGCTCAATCAAAGCAAGCCCTTGTCGGCCTATTTTTGGGAAGCGCTCACCGAACCGCTCGATTTGCACACCCAAGAAGGCAAGGCCGAGTTGGTCAAACGCGCCGCGCCGCTGCTGAACCGGATCACCGCCCCGGCATTGGCTTTTCTGCTCAAACAGGAATTGAGCGGCCTGGTGGGCATCGACCCCGCCAACCTCGCCCACCTGCTGGGTCAGGAAATACCCAAACGGTATGTGGCCCAACAGCGCTACACTCTGCCGCGGCAAACCTTCCGCCAGCCCGAAATGCTCACGCTGGCACAAAAACAGATCCGCAGCCTATTGATAAATCCGCAATGGGCTGCATATATCGACCTGCCCGACCACTTGGATTTGGGCGAAGACCTTTCCTGTCTGGCGGCCATGGCCGCCTATGTGCGCCGCTGCAGCCACACTCCGTCCAGCGCCCAAATGATGGAAGCCATGCGCCAAAGCCCCTACGCGGGCAGCCTGCACAAAGTGGTGCAGGCCGGCGGCGACAGCGTCCAGTTCGACAGCGGCAGCGAGCGCGAACTGCACCATTTCCGACTGGGCATGGAAAAACTGATGCACTCCCTGCGACACCGGCAAATCGAAGCGTTAAAGCGAAAACACAGCACGCACGGCTTGAGCGAAGACGAAAAAAAACTGCTGCTGGGTCTGCTGAGGCATCCCCCGCAGGCAGAGGCTACCTGAAACCGCTTTCAGGCCGCCCTGCCGGTAAACGGCCGCGCCGTTCCCCCACCTTTTCCGAGAAACACGAGAGCCTTATGTCCGAACTGAACAACCACGTCTCCGAAGACGAACAAGACGGTAACCGCCCGCTGACGCCCGAAGAACAGCGGGCGCGTTTGCGGCAGCTGATTCTGCTGGGCAAAGAGCGCGGCTACATCACCTACGCCGAAATCAACGACGCCCTGCCCGACGAAATGTCGGCCGATGCCGAGCAGATCGACAACATCATCAACATGATTTCCGGCCTCGGCATCCAGGTAACCGAAGAGGCGCCCGACGCCGAAACCCTGTTGATGGGCGACAACACCGCCAATATGACCGACGACGATGCGGTGGCCGAAGCCGAAGCCGCCCTCTCGCAAGCCGATTCAGAATTCGGCCGCACCACCGACCCCGTGCGCATGTATATGCGCGAAATGGGTCAAGTGGATCTGCTGACCCGCGAAGACGAAATCGTCATCGCCAAAAAGATCGAAACCGCCCTGCGCAATATGATTCAGGCCATTTCCGCCTGCCCCGGCTCGGTGGCCGAAATTCTCGAACTGGTGGATAAAATCCGCAAAGACGAGGTGCGTGTGGACGAGGTGGTGGAAGACATCATCGACCCGCACGAAGAGTTGCTCGACGAACTGGGCATCGGCGTGGCCGCCAAAGAAGACGGCAGCGAATCGGCCGAACTCGATGAAGGCAACAGTGAAAACGGCGACGACGAAGAAGAGGAAAGCGACAGCAGCGCCATCACCGCCGCCAATCTGGAAGAGCTCAAGCAAAAAGTTCTCGGCCATTTTGAAGGCATCGGCGCCTCGTACAAAAAAATGGTGGCCGTGCTGAAGAAACACGACAGCCGCCATGCCAACTATCTGGCCCTGCGCAGCGAAATTGCCGACCAATTGCAAAACGTCCGCTTCGCCACCCGCCAGATCGAAGCCCTGAGCAGCAGCCTGCGCAAACGCGTAGACAATATCCGCCGCCTGGAGCGCGAAATCCGCGACATCTGCCTCGACCGCGTACACATGGACCGCGACTATTTCATCGCCAGCTTCCTGCCCCAGCCCACCAATCTGGCTTGGGTGGAAGAAGAAATCGCCAAAAAGCGCGTGTGGAGCGAAGCGCTGGCCCGCTTCCAATACGCCATCATCGAAAAACAAACCGAATTGGCCGACTTGGAAAAACAGGCGCAGATTTCGATTGAAGAGCTGAAAGAAATCAGCAAAAACATGGTGGTGAGCGAAAAAGAAACCGCCGCCGCCAAGCAGGAAATGATCCAGGCCAACCTGCGGCTGGTGATTTCCATCGCCAAAAAATACACCAACCGCGGCCTGCAGTTTTTGGATTTGATTCAGGAAGGCAACATCGGCCTGATGAAGGCGGTAGACAAATTCGAATACCGCCGCGGCTACAAATTCTCGACCTACGCCACTTGGTGGATCCGCCAGGCGATTACCCGTTCGATTGCCGATCAGGCGCGCACCATCCGCATTCCGGTGCACATGATCGAAACCATCAACAAAATGAACCGCATCTCGCGCCAATACCTGCAGGAAACAGGCGAAGATCCGGATGCCGCCAAACTGGCCGAACTGATGGAAATGCCGGAAGACAAAATCCGCAAAATCATGAAAATCGCCAAAGAGCCGATTTCCATGGAAACCCCCATCGGCGACGACGACGACAGCCACTTGGGCGACTTCATCGAGGACGTCAATAATGTGGCGCCGGCCGATGCCGCCATGTATTCCAGCCTGCGCGACGTCACCCGCGACATTCTGGAAAGCCTCACCCCCCGCGAGGCCAAAGTGCTGCGCATGCGCTTCGGCATCGACATGAACACCGACCACACTTTGGAAGAAGTGGGCAAACAGTTCGACGTCACCCGCGAGCGCATCCGCCAAATCGAAGCCAAAGCCCTGCGCAAACTGCGCCACCCCTCCCGCAGCGACCGCCTCAAGAGCTTTCTCGACAGCGAAGACCACAAACAATAAACCCCATTCCAGGCTACCTGAAAAGCCCGGCGCGGCTTGTCAGCCCGGCAGCGAATCGGTAGAATGCCGCCTTCTCATCTGACCGGGTCTGTAGCTCAGGGGTTAGAGCAGGGGACTCATAATCCCTTGGTCGTGGGTTCGAACCCCACCGGACCCACCACATCCGCACACAGGCCGCAACGCATTGCGGCCTGTTTCTTTTTGGGCGGTTGCCGTCCCGGTGCCGCATCAATCCTCCCCATTGCAAGGACACATCATGATACAAAACGTGATCGCCATCGACGGCCCCAGCGCCTCCGGCAAAGGCACCGTTGCCGCACGGGTGGCCGAGGCCTTGGGCTGGCATTACCTCGATTCCGGCGCCCTCTACCGCCTGACCGCCCTGCACGCCCAACAGCAAAACACCGATTGGGCGGACGAAGAAGCCGTCGCCGCCTTGGCGCAAGCCCTGCCGGCCCGCTTCGACAACGGCCGCATCTGGCTCGGCCGACAAGACGTTTCCGATACCATCCGCAGCGAAGCCATCGGCATGGGCGCTTCCGCCGTGGCCAAACTGCCCGCCGTGCGTAGCGCCCTATTGCAGCGCCAACGCAATTTCCTCACCGCCCCGGGTCTGGTGGCCGACGGCCGCGACATGGCTTCGGTGGTGTTTCCCGATGCCGTGCTCAAAGTCTTTCTCACCGCCTCCGCCGAAGTACGCGCCGAACGGCGCGCCCGCCAACTCGGCCTGCCCATAGCGGGCGAAGCCTTCGCCCGCATTCTGGCCGACATCGAAGCCCGCGACGAAGCCGACCGCAACCGCGCCGCCGCGCCGCTGCACAGGCTGGCTGAAGCCGAATTATTGGATACTTCGGCCATGGGCATTGAAGAGGCGGTAAAAAAAGTGCTTGATTGGTATCGGCAAAAGGCAAATTAAGGTACAATGCCGCGTTTTGTGCGCCCGCCACCGTCAAACGGCCGGCAAGGGCGCCCGGATTGCCGTCTGCCGCGCCAAGGGCGGCAGGCTTTTCTCCAACCCAACCCCGCACCCCTTGGCGGTGTATGAAAGAAATGCATAACATGGAAAATTTTGCCCAGTTATTGGAAGAGTACTCAGCCGTACAGGAAATGAACCAAGGCGAAGTCATCACCGCCGAAGTGGTGGACATCACCGACAAATATGTGATCGTGAACGCCGGTTTGAAATCCGAATCCCTGATTGATCTGAGCGAATTCAAAAACGCCCAAGGCGAACTGGAAGTTAAAGTCGGCGATTTCGTCACCGTCACCATCGAATCGGTGGAAAACGGCTTCGGCGAAACCAAGCTGTCCCGCGAAAAAGCCAAACGCGCGGCCGACTGGATCACTCTGGAAGAAGCCATGGAAAACGGCGACATCCTCTCCGGCGTGATCAACGGCAAAGTCAAAGGCGGCCTGACCGTGATGATCAACAGCATCCGCGCCTTCCTGCCGGGCTCTTTGGTGGACGTGCGTCCGGTCAAAGACACCTCCCACTTCGAAGGCAAAGAAGTCGAATTCAAAGTCATCAAACTGGACAAAAAACGCAACAACGTGGTGGTTTCCCGCCGCGCCGTGCTGGAAGAAACCCTGGGTGAAGAACGCCAAGCCCTGCTGGAAAACCTGCAGGAAGGCACCGTGGTCAAAGGCATTGTGAAAAACATCACCGACTACGGCGCATTCGTGGATTTGGGCGGCATCGACGGCCTCTTGCACATCACCGACTTGGCATGGCGCCGCGTGAAACACCCGAGCGAAGTGCTGGAAGTGGGTCAAGAAGTCGAAGCCAAGGTATTGAAATTCGACCAAGAACGCAGCCGCGTGTCTCTGGGCATGAAACAGCTGGGCGAAGATCCCTGGAACGGTTTGGCCCGTCGCTACCCCGCCCGCACCCGCCTGTTCGGCAAAGTCACCAACCTCACCGATTACGGTGCGTTTGTGGAAATCGAACAAGGCATCGAGGGCTTGGTACACGTCTCCGAAATGGATTGGACCAATAAAAACGTTCACCCGAGCAAAGTCGTTCAACTGGGCGACGAAGTAGAAGTGATGATCTTGGACATCGACGAAGACCGCCGCCGCATCAGCTTGGGCATGAAACAATGCCAAGCCAATCCATGGGAAGAATTTGAAGCCGGCTTCAACAAAGGCGACAAAATCAAAGGTGCCGTGAAATCCATCACCGACTTCGGCGTATTCGTCGGCCTGCCCGGCAACATCGACGGTTTGGTACACCTCTCCGACCTGTCTTGGAGCGAAAGCGGCGAAGAAGCCGTACGCAAATACAAAAAAGGCGAAGAAGTGGAAGCCGTGGTGCTGTCCATCGATGTGGAAAAAGAGCGCATCTCCCTAGGCATCAAACAGCTGGAAGGCGACCCCTTCGGCAACTACATCAGCGTGAACGACAAAGGCTCTCTGGTGAAAGGCAGCGTGAAGTCTGTGGAAGCCAAAGGTGCCGAAATCACCCTGGCCGACGAAGTGACCGCCTACCTGCCCGCTTCCGAATTCGACAGCGAGCGCGTGGAAGATTTGACCACCAAGCTGAAAGAAGGCGACGAAGTGGAAGCCGTCATCGTGACCGTGGATCGCAAAAACCGCAGCATCAAGCTGTCTGTAAAAGCCAAACACGCCAAAGAAAACCGCGATGCGCTGAACACCGTGAACGCGGCCTCTTCCGCCAGCGCCGGCACCACCAGCCTCGGCGATCTGCTGAAAGCCAAGCTGGGCGGCGACAACGAATAAGGATGCGGCCATGACCAAATCAGAGTTAATGGTTCGTTTGGCTGAAAAGTATATTGCTGCCAACAGCAATACCCAGCTGGCCGCCAAAGATGTCGAACAGAGCGTGAAGGTTTTGGTGGACACCATGACCCGCTCCCTGGCTCGCGGCCAGCGCATCGAAATTCGTGGGTTTGGCAGCTTCGATCTCAACCACCGCCCGGCCCGTGTCGGACGCAATCCGAAAACCGGCGAAAAAGTGGACGTACCGGAAAAATACGTGCCCCACTTCAAGCCCGGCAAAGAATTGCGCGAACGGGTGGATCAATCGGTTGCCAAATAACCGTTATGCCGTCAAAACGCCGCTGTTGCTACAGCGGCGTTTTTTTTGCCTCGCGGAAGGCGGGCGGTTAAATCGTGCCTTGTGCCTTCACCCGTTCGGCACCTTCAAATTTGCTCAGTGCAGACAGATAGGCTTTGGCCGTGGCCACCAAAATATCGGTGTCCGCCCCCTGCCCGTTGACCACGCGGCCGTCGCGCAACAGGCGCACGCTGGTTTCGCCCTGGCTTTCGGTACCGGCAGTGACCGCATTCACCGAATACAGCTGCAATTGCGCGCCGCTTTGCGCCACGCTTTCGATGGCTTTGAAAATCGCGTCCACGGGGCCGGAGCCGGTGGCATGGGCGTGTTTTTCTTCGCCGTGCATGCTGAACACCACTTCCGCCTGCGGGGCTTCGCCTGTTTCGGTGGTGATGTGTTGGGAGATAAATTTGTAATGCTCCTGCTGCGACAGGCTCACCATCTCGTCCGACACCAGCGCGTGCAGGTCTTCATCGAAGATTTCGCGTTTTTTGTCGGCCAATTCTTTAAAGCGGGCAAAGGCCGCATTCAAAGCCTCCTCACTGCCCAGCTCAATGCCCAATTCGGCCAGCTTGGTTTTAAAGGCGTTGCGGCCGGACAATTTGCCCAAGGTGAGGCGGTTGGCGCTCCAGCCCACGCTCTCGGCAGACATGATTTCGTAAGTTTCACGGTGTTTGAGCACGCCGTCCTGATGGATACCGGATTCGTGGGCAAAGGCATTGGCGCCCACAATCGCCTTATTCGGCTGGACGGGATAACCGGTTACGGTGGACACCAGTTTGGAAGCGGGCACGATTTGGGTGGTGTCGATGCCGGTTTCCAAACCGAATACATCGTGGCGCACTTTCAGCGCCATCACGATTTCTTCCAAGCTGGCATTGCCTGCCCGCTCACCCAAACCGTTGATGGTACATTCCACCTGGCGCGCGCCGCCCTGTACCGCCGCCAGTGAATTGGCCACCGCCAAACCCAAATCATTGTGGCAGTGTGCCGACCAGACCACTTTGCCGCTGTTGGGTGTTTTGGCAATCAGTTCGCGGAAAAACGCCTCGGTTTTGTGCGGAATGGAGTAGCCCACGGTATCGGGGATATTGATGGTGGTGGCACCGGCCTCAATCACCGCCGTGCAGATTTCGGCCAGGAAATTCACATCGGAGCGCAGTGCGTCTTCGCAGGAAAACTCCACATCATCGGTATATTCGCGGGCGATTTTTACCGCCTTTACTGCCGCATCCAACACCTGCTTGGGTTTCATCTTCAGCTTGTGCTCCATGTGGATGGGGCTGGTGGCAATAAAGGTGTGGATGCGTTTTTTCGGCGCCGGTGCCACCGCCTCGCCTGCTTTGCGGATGTCCGACTCCACCGCGCGCGACAGCGAACACACGGTGGATCGGGTAATGGTTTTGGCGATTTCGTTTACCGCCTCGAAGTCGCCCGGGCTGGCGGCGGCAAAGCCGGCTTCAATCACGTCCACGCCCAGCTTTTCCAGCTGGCGGGCCACACGGATTTTTTCTTCTTTGGTCATCGCGGCGCCGGGCGACTGTTCGCCGTCACGCAGCGTGGTGTCGAAAATAATGACGCGGTTGTTGGGATTGGACATGGTGGTTTGCTCCAGAGAAGGTTGTTGTTGCAGAAAAGCGTTCAAATCCAAAGGCCGACCCTGCGCCTCGGCCAGCGCGCTCAGGCGTTGCAGTTGGTTCAGCGGCAGCGAGCCGCGGGTGCGCCATTTGTAAATGGCCGCCGCCGAAGCGGCGTCTTCGGGATGCTGTTGTTTCAAGGCTTCCGCCAGCGCATTCACGCCGCCGAAATACGCAATCAAACGTTCGATATCCAGTTGCATAATAGACCTTTTGTCTAGAAATTAATCTCAACCTGCAGACAGCTGCGGTTTGCCGGCCGCAATATACGCATAATTGGACATGCACGCAAGCCCGATTTTTACCCGGTCTGAATTTCCGTATACATTTTGTCTAATTTCAATTGAGCGCTCTCCCTCGCCTCACCGCAGGCTACCTGAAAACAAACCGATGCGGCAGATTGCCTATCCGAACAAACAACCGGCTGCCACTTGAATCCCGAGCGTTTACTTCTTAAAATCGCGTTAATTTTTTCTTAGGAGAAGTAAATCATGAGTATGTATGACCTGTATCGGACCCCCGAATCCGGCGGCGAACCGGAAGACGGCGGAGAAGTGAGCCTGCTGGCCGCCCCCAACCGCTGCCCGGCCGCCACCGGCTGGGCTTGGATTCCGCAAGCCTTCTCGATTTTCCGCGAACGCTGGGGCATGTGGCTGCTGATCGCCCTGATCGCACTGTTGTGCAGCCTGCCGCTTAGCGCTGCCGAACAGCTTTTACCGCCCGAAGTGGCATGGATCGGCTCGATACTGTCATTTTTGCTGAGCATTTTTCTGATATGCGGCATGGTTTATTGCGCCGCTTCGCAAGTGGAAAACGGCGAACTGGAAATCGGCGGCCTGTTTGCCGGCTTCCAGCTGAAATTTAAAGAAGTTCTGGTTTTGGGTCTGCTCCAATTCCTCCTCATTCTCGGCTTATTGCTGGCGGTTGCTGTGCCCGTTTTTCTGCTGTTCGGCATCAGTTTTAACTATGCCGCTTTAAGCCAGAATTGGGGCGGCCTTCTGCTTGCCGTCATCATCGTCAGCATACTGGTGGGGCTGGGCATCGTGCTGATTACTTGGTTTACGCCTGCTTTGGTGATGCTGCATGACGTATCCCCCGTCCGAGCCATCGGCATGAGTTTCCGAGGCGGTTTGGCCAACCTGCTGCCGCTACTGGTTTATGTGCTGGCCTTGATTGGCTTGGCCATCGCATTCGGTTTGCTGGCCGCGCTGCTGGGCGGCATCCTGCCCCAATCCCTTGCCCTTGTCCTGATGGTTCTGCTCGGCATTCCGGCTTTGTTGTTTTTCAGCGTGTGGAACAGCTTGGTCAGCTATGTTTCCTACCTCAGCGTGTGGACCAATGCCGAATTGGACGGCTGATTATGACCTCATGCCAAACAGGCTACCTGAAAGCATTTCAGGTAGCCTGTTTGCTTATAAAGACAGATATTTAAGGCAATAAAGGCACGCTATCCAAACCGGCACCTTCATCGAAGCCGAACATAATGTTCATATTCTGCACCGCCTGCCCTGCCGCGCCTTTGACCAGATTGTCCTGCACGCTCAAGAGAATCCAGACTTCGCTGTCGGGTGCGCGCTGCACGCCGATGCGGCAGACGTTGCCGCCGCGCACGCTGCGCGTTTCCGGCGTGCTGCCGGCCGGCAGCACGTCCACAAACGGGCTGTCGGCATAATATTCGGCCAACAACGCCTGCGGATCAACACCGGCTTCCAAATGCACATAAGTGGTGGCGTGCATGCCGCGGATCATCGGCGTGAGATGCGGCACAAACACCAGATGCCCGGCCACGCCGTTTTGCAGGCCGGCAATGGTTTGGCGGATTTCGGGCAGGTGGCGGTGGCCGGCCACGCCGTAAGCCTTGAAATTGTCGCCCGCTTCGCACAACAGGGTGCCCACCGCCGCTTTGCGCCCGGCGCCGGAAACGCCGGATTTGCAGTCGGCAATCAGCGGGCGGCCGGTTTGCACCGCGCCGGCTTTCAACAGCGGAATCAAGGGCAGACTCACGCAGGTGGGGTAACAGCCGGGGTTGGCCACCAGGCGGGCGCTGCGGATGGCTTCGCGGTTCAGTTCGCACAAACCGTATACTGCTTCCCGCAAGGCTTCCTCCGCGGTAAACGGCATGCCGTACCAGCGCTCCCATGCGGGAATGTCTTGCAGGCGGAAGTCGGCCGACAAATCCACCACCCGCACGCCTTTTTCCAGCAGCGCCGGCGCATCCCGCATCGCCACACCGTGCGGGGTGGCAAAGAACACCACGTCGCAGGCGGCCAAATCCGCCGCATCCGGCGCTTGGAACACCAAATCGTACACACCGCGCAGCGAGGGGAAATAATCGGCAATGTGCACACCGGCTTCGCTGCGGCTGGTGACCGCCGCCACCCTCACCTGAGGGTGGCGGGCCAACAGACGCAGCAGTTCCACGCCGGTGTAGCCGGTGGCGCCGACAATGCCGGCACGGACGGGGGATGTTCTCATGATGCTGCTTTCATTTATATCAAAAGGAACGGAGTGTAGCGGTTTTTCAGGTAGCCCGAAAGCCCGATAAAAAGGCATATCGGCCAAGTACCGCACACAAAAGCGGCCAAGGCTGGCAGGCCGCCTGACAGGGGCGTATAATCGCGGCGCATTGCCGGAGCGGCCGCACCATGCATCACCATGAAAATCATAATATATGCTACCGGCACCGTTTTAGGAACACTTTGCCATGAGTCAGCAATCCGAGCAAAAGACACAGCCCAAAGAACAGGTTATCAGCCTCTATCAAGGCAGCAAGCGCATCCATCCCAAGCTGGCCAAAGGCCGCTTTGCCAATTGGCGCATCCTCGCCGTCATCGCCACCCAACTGGTGTTTTACGGCATTCCGTGGCTGATGTGGGGCGACCGCCAAGCCGTCTGGTTCGATATTCCCGGCCGCCACTTCTATATATTCGGCCTCACCCTGGTGCCGGGCGACCTGATCTACCTCACGGGCATCCTGCTGCTCTCGGCCTTCGGCCTGTTTTGGTGGACCACCATTGCCGGCCGTTTGTGGTGCGGTTACGCCTGTCCGCAAACGGTGTACACCGAAATCATGCTGTGGATCGACCACTTGGTGGAAGGCGACCGCAACAAGCGGCTGAAGCTGGATAAAGAGCCGTGGAATTTGCGCAAAATCCGCATCAAGCTCACCAAATACCTGCTGATTTTCGCGGTGGCCGCTTGGACCGGCATCACCTTTGCCGGCTGGTTTGTGCCCATCCGCGAACTGACGGCCGATATTTTCAGCCTGAACTTCGCCGCCATTTCGGGCGCCGCCCTGTTTGCCGCCGCTTTCTACGGCTTGATGACTTGGCTGATGGGCCACATCATGCGCGAACAGGTGTGCCTGCACATGTGCCCCTACGCCCGCTTCCAAAGCGCGATGTTCGACCACGACACGCTGATCATTTCCTACGACGCCGGGCGCGGCGAACCGCGCGGCGCGCGCAAAAAGAATGTCGGCCGCGAAGAAACCGGACTGGGCGACTGCATCAACTGCACCATGTGCGTGCAGGTGTGCCCCACCGGCATCGACATCCGCGACGGCCTGCAATACCAGTGCATAGGCTGCGCCGCCTGTATCGATGCCTGCGACGAAATCATGGATAAAATGAATTATCCGCGCGGCCTGATCCGCTACACCACCGAAGGTGCATTGGCAAAAGAATACCCGGAAAACAAAATCCCCGGCCGCCTGCTGCGCCCCCGCGTGGTGGGCTACGGCGCGGTATTGGCCGTAGTGGCCGCCGGCCTGATTGTGAGCCTGTTCTTCCGCCAAACCGTGCGCGTGGACGTGATCAAAGACCGCGGCGTGATGGTGCGCCAAAACAAAGAAGGCTGGCTGGAAAACGCCTACAACCTGCGCATCATCAACGCCAGCGAAGACGTGAAAATCCTCACCGCCGAAGTGGAAGGCTTGGAAGACATCAAGATGTCCGGCCTGCCCGCCGACGGCCTGCGCCTCGAAGGCGGCCAGACCATCACCGTACCGGTTCAGGTAGCCGTGATTCCGGAGTATGCGGAAAAAGGCAGCAACCCCATCCGCTTCACCTTCCGCTACGCCGATGCGCAAGACCCCGAAGACAGCAGCACCATCAGCGAGAAAAGCACTTTTATCGGAGAATGATTTTGAGCAATAAGCGCAAGGCCAATCCCTGGTACCGCGAACCCTGGCCCTGGCTCTTGGCCGCCGGCCCCGTTATTGTTGTGTTCGCCGCCCTCTACACCTACCATCTGGCCGCCAACCGCAACAAGCCTTCCATGGTGACCGACGACTACTATAAAGAAGGCAAAAACATCGGTTTGGAGCTGGAACGCGACCAAGCCGCCCAAGCGCGCGGCATCCGCGCCCAAGTGCTGGTCAACCCCGATAACGACCGTGCCAAAGTGCTGCTCAGCGGCCAAATCGGCTCCGACGGCAAACTGCGCCTGCTCTGGCTGCACCCCGCCCGCAGCGAGCACGACCAAAGCGTGGTGCTGCAGCGGCAGGGGAATGCCGCCCAGTCGGGCAATCAAGTAGAATACACCGCCGTTTTCAAGACGCTGCCGCCCACCCACCACTGGTATGTGCGCGTGGAAGACGAAGCCGGCCAATGGCGCGTGCAGGGCCGCTGGGAAACCAACCAAGGCCAAAGCCTCACCCTGCAACCCATGCACCAAGCCGCCCCCCAACCGGCACAGTAATCCGCCTTTCAGGTAGCCCCTTTCCCCGGCAGGCCGCCTGAAACGCCTCCGCACCCAAACACCCGCAACAAGGATTTTCCATGGACGATATGCTCAAACAAGCCGCGCTGGATTTTCACGAATTTCCGCGCCCCGGCAAGATTCAGGTAGCCCCCACCAAACCTCTGGCCACCCAATACGACCTCTCGCTGGCCTATTCCCCCGGCGTGGCCGCCCCCTGCATGGAAATCCACGAAAATCCGCTCGCCTCCTACCAATACACCGCCCGCGGCAATTTGGTGGCCGTCATCTCCAACGGCACCGCCGTCCTCGGCTTGGGCAACATCGGCGCCCTGGCCAGCAAACCGGTGATGGAAGGCAAAGGCGTCCTGTTCAAAAAATTCGCCGGCATCGACGTTTTCGACATCGAAGTCAACGAAACCGACCCCGACAAACTGGTGGACATCATCGCTTCCCTCGAGCCCACCTTCGGCGGCATCAACCTCGAAGACATCAAAGCCCCCGAGTGCTTCTACATCGAGAAAAAACTGCGCGAGCGCTGCAACATCCCCGTCTTCCACGACGACCAGCACGGCACCGCCATCATCACCGCCGCCGCCGTCCTCAACGGCCTGCGCGTGGTGGACAAAGACATCGCCGAAGTGAAACTGGTGTGCTCCGGCGCCGGCGCCGCCGCCATCGCCTGTCTCGACCTTTTGGTGGCCTTGGGCATGAAGCGCGAACACATCACCGTTTGCGATTCCAAAGGCGTCATCTTCCAAACCCGCGAAGACCGCGAGCGCATGGACGACAGCAAAGTGCGCTACGCCGTGGCCGACTGCGGCCAACGCACCCTGGCCGATGCCGTGCCCGGCAAAGACATCTTCCTCGGCCTCTCCGGCCCCAATGTGCTGAGCACCGACATGCTCAAACAGATGGCCGTTCAACCGCTGGTATTCGCCTTGGCCAACCCGCAGCCCGAAATCTGGCCGCCCGAAGCCAAAGCCGCCCGTCCCGACGTCATCATCGGCACCGGCCGTTCCGACTTCCCCAACCAGGTCAACAACGTCCTCTGCTTCCCCTTTATCTTCCGCGGCGCCATGGACGTGGGCGCCACCACCATCAACGAAGAAATGAAGCTCGCCTGCGTGCGCGCGATTGCCGATTTGGCCCTGGCCGAGCAAAACGACGAAGTCGCCAGCGCCTATATGGGCACCGAGCTTTCATTCGGTCCCGAATACCTGATTCCCAAGCCCTTCGACCCGCGCCTGATCGCCCGCATCGCCCCCGCCGTAGCCAAAGCCGCCATGGATTCCGGCGTGGCCACCCGCCCGATTGCCGATTTCGATGCCTATGTGGAAACCCTCAACCACTTCGTCTACAAATCCAATCTGTTCATGAAGCCGGTGTTCAATCAGGCGAAAAAAGACATCAAACGCGTGGTGTTGAGCGAAGGCGAAGACGAGCGCGTATTGCACGCCGCCCAGCAGATCGTGTCGCAAAAACTGGCCTTCCCGATTCTGATCGGCCGTCCCAATGTGATCGAAGCGCGCCTGAAAAAACTCGGCCTCACCATTCAGGCCGGCAAAGACTTCGAACTGGTCAACAATGAAAACGACCCGCGCTACCGCGAATATTGGGAAGAATACTACCGCCTGCGCAAACGCCGGGGCGTCACCGAAGAAATGGCGCGCCGCCGCATGATCGGCAACACCACCCTGATCGGCGCCATGATGGTACGGCTGGGTCATGCCGACGCCTTGGTATGCGGCACCATGGGCCGTTTCCGCGACCACTTCCAAATCATGGAAGAAATCATCGGCTACAACAATCCCGAACGCAACGCCTGCGCCATGAACGCGCTGATCCTCAGCGGCGGCAGCATCTTCATCACCGACACCTATGTGAATGCCGAGCCCGATGCCGAACAATTGGCCGCCGGCGCCCTGATGTGCGTGGAAGAAATGGAACGCTTCGGCATCGTGCCCAAGGTGGCGCTGCTGGCCAACTCCAACTTCGGCTCCATCGATTCGCCCTCCAGCCGCAAAATGCAAACCGCGTTGGGTCTGATTCAGGCCGCCAAACCCGATTTGGAAATCGACGGCGAAATGCAGGGCGACGCCGCGCTGAACGAAAACATCCGCCGGCAAATCATGCCCGATTCCCCGCTGAAAGGCTCCGCCAACCTATTGGTGATGCCCGATGTGGAAACCGCCAACATCAGCTACAACCTGCTGCGCGTGTCCGCCTCCGACGGCGTCACCATCGGCCCGATTCTGATGGGCATGGCCAAGCCGGTGCACATTGTCACCCCCATCTCCTCCGTGCGCCGCATCGTCAATATGGTGGCCTTGGCCGCCGTCGATGCCCAACGCCAACACGGCTGAGACCGCCTTCTCCGTCAGGCTACCTGAAACCGCTCCGGGCTGTTCAGGTAGCCTTTTTTCATCAAGGAGCCATTCCCCATGTGCCGAACATTACCCGAACACCGTTTTGACGGCTCCGGTGCAGCCGGATACGACCAACGGATTACCCGCCTGATTCCCGGCTATGCCGGGCTGCACCGCCTCAATACCGCCGTCTTGCATACTCTGCCCGCCGATGCCCGCATCTTATTGATCGGCGTCGGCACCGGCACCGAGCTGTTATCCCTTGCCGATAGTCGGCCGCAATCCGCTTTCACCGCCCTAGACCCCTCCTTAGCCATGCTCGAACAGGCCAAGCGAAAAGCGGTACGCTTGCCGAATACCGTCTGTTGGCATCACGGTTTGCTGGAAGAACTGCCGGAGGTGCCCGACTACGACGCAGCCCTGTGCCTGTTTGTGATGCACTTTCTGCCCGATATAAGGGAAAAGAGTGCGCTGCTGCGGCAAGCCGCCCGCCGTTTGAAACCGAGTGCTCCCCTGCTGCTGGCCGACTTGGCCATACAATACGGCGGGCAGACCGAATGCCTGGTGCAGTATGCCCGCACCCAAGGCCTGCCCGACAGCGAGCTCGAATTGCTACGCAACCGTTTGCAGCAGGAATTTTTTCCGCTCACCCCCGACGGACTGGATGCATTGGCAAAAACATGCGGTTTCGAAGCGCCCGAGCCGTATTGGCAGAGTTTGGGCTTTACTGCCTGGCGGTTGCGCCGCGCCCCATCTTCTGTTGCCATTTAAGACTCTTCGTCGGCATAGCACCGCTTGTATTTCAGGCTACCTGAAATCGTTCCGGGCTGTTCAGGCAGCCTTTTTCAGCGGCCGAATACCGAAATATCCGGCCGTCCGGTGCTATAATGCGCCCTTTGCCGCGCCGGCCGCCGCCGCGCGACACCGATTGTCCAACGCTGCCCGACGCAGCCCCGCCCTACATGAGCCGAAAACCGTCTTCTCCCTCCGCGGCCAAAAAGCGTGCCGCCAAAGCCGCACCGGCCAAACCCAAACTCGACACCGGCGGCAAAGCCAAGCCGGTAGTGGCGCCTTCCGACGCCGTCAATCTGCTGGCCGACGTGCTGTGGCTGCTGGTGCTGCTTTTTACCGTCTGCACCGCCCTGGCACTGGCCAGCTTCAGCATGGGCGACCCCGCTTGGTCGCGCAGCATTCCCGATACCGCCGCACCGCACAATCTGGCCGGCCTCATCGGCGCCTACACCGCCGACATCGCTTATTATCTGTTCGGCCTCTCGGTGTGGTGGTTGTTGCCCGCCGCCCTGGTTTGGCTCTACCGCAATTTCCGCACGGTCAAGCTCAACCGCGACAAACCCTACAACCCCCTGCTCGGCCTGGCGGGCATTGCCCTGCTGCTGTTTGCCAGCCCGCTCTTGGAAGCAGCCGTTTGGTCGGCAGAATTGCAAAACAGCCTGCCGGTGGGTGCCGGCGGCTTGGCGGGTCAATCGCTGGGCGGCGTGTTTACCCGTCTGTTGGGCGTTTCAGGCAGCCTGTTGGTGCTGCTGGTGCTGATTATGGCCGGCCTCTCGCTTCTGCTGCAGGTGTCTTGGTTGACGCTATTGGAAAAAGCCGGCGCGCAGGCCGAGTGGTTGTGGTACCGTTTAATCCGCAAACCGCACCGTTTCATCAAAGACATCCCCAATGCCAAATTCACCCGCCGCATGGTGCGCCAAGCCCAAAACATCACGGCGGAAAAAGTGGAAACCGTTACCGGCGCCAGCAGCAACCGCCGTCTGCTTTCCGTGCAATCGGGCGCCGCGCCGCCCGGCGTGGAGGCGCCCCCCCCGCAGCGCCAAAAAGACTTGTTCGACAACAAAGCGGCCGCCGAAGAAGACGGCTACCGCCTGCCCGACATCCAGCTGCTGTCGCAGCCCAAAGGCAGCCAAGCCGAAATCGACCCCGAAGCCCTGCAGCGCATGGCCGAGCGCATCGAAGCCAAACTGGCCGAATTCGGCATTCGTGTGGAAGTGGTGAGCGCCATTTCCGGGCCTGTGATCACCCGCTTCGAAATCGAACCCGCGCAAGGCGTAAAAGGCAGCCAAATCAGTAATCTGGCCAAAGACTTGGCGCGATCGCTGTCGATGCAGTCGGTGCGCGTGGTGGAAACCATTCCCGGTAAAAACACCATGGGCATCGAAGTGCCGAACGAAAAACGGCAGGAAGTGCTGCTGCGCGAAATCCTCTCCTCCCCCGTGTTTACCGGGGCCGAATCCAAGCTCACCGTGGCCTTGGGCAAAGACATCGCCGGTCAGCCGGTGGTGGCCGATTTGGCCAAAATGCCGCATCTTTTGGTGGGCGGCATGACCGGCTCGGGCAAATCGGTGGGCGTCAACGCCATGATTATGTCGATGCTGTATAAAGCCGCGCCCGACGAAGTGCGCTTCATCATGATCGACCCCAAAATGTTGGAATTGTCGGTGTATGCCGACATCCCCCACCTGCTCTGCCCGGTGGTGACCGATATGCGCGAGGCCGGCCAGGCGCTCAATTGGTGTGTGGCCGAAATGGAAAAACGCTACCGCCTGCTGGCGCACGCCGGCGTGCGCAATCTGGCCGGCTTCAACGCCAAAGTGGCCGAGGCGCAAGCGGCCGGCAAACCCCTGCCCAACCCCTTCAGCCTCAATCCCGACCAGCCCGAGCCTTTGGAAAAACTGCCTTATATCGTGGTGGTAATCGACGAATTGGCCGACCTAATGATGGTGGAGCGCAAGGCTGTAGAAACCCAAATCGCCCGCCTGGCGCAAAAAGCGCGCGCCGCCGGCATCCACCTGATTGTGGCCACCCAGCGCCCCAGCGTGGATGTGGTGACCGGCCTGATCAAAGCCAATATTCCCACCCGCATGGCTTTTACCGTGCAAAGCCGCATCGACAGCCGCACCATTCTCGACCAAATGGGCGCGGAAGACCTGCTCAAATACGGCGACCTCCTCTTTTTACAGCCGGGCAATGCCGACCCCACCCGCCTGCAAGGCGCGTTTGTCAGCGACCACGAAGTGCACGAAGTGGCGGCCTTTGCCAAGCGCCAGCAACCGGCCAACTATGTGGAAGGCCTGCTCAGCGGCGAAGCGGCTCAGGAAACTGTCAACGCGGTCAACCCCAATGCCAACAGCGACGAAATGTTCGACCAGGCCGTGGCCTTTGTGCTGGAATCGCGCAAAACCTCGATTTCCTCGTTGCAACGCCAGCTGCGCATCGGCTACAACCGCGCCGCCAATCTGATGCAGGCATTGGAAGATGCCGGCGTGGTGTCGCCGCCCGATTTGGGCGGCAGCCGCAAAATCCTGGCACAGAAAGACGTGCTCTGACGCCTTCTCGTCAACAGGCTTTCAGGCTGAGACCCCATTACTAAAGAAACAGCCGCTATGGAACTGAAAGTGCCTCCGCCCGTGGTGATGCTGTCTGCCGCCGTGCTGATGTACGGCCTCAGCCGCCTGAACGCCGGCCACGCTTGGCAGCCGCCTTTATGGCTGCCCCTTTTGCTTGCCGCCGCCGGCCTGGCCGCAGCGGCCGCCGGTGCGTTTGCCTTCCGCCGCCACCGCACCACAATCAGCCCGTTTCATCCGCACAAAACCAGCGCGCTGGTAGACAGCGGCATCTTCCGCCACAGCCGCAATCCCATGTATCTGGGCATGGCGCTGCTCTTGGCGGCTTGGGGCATCTGGCTCGGCCGCTGGCCGGCACTGTTCGGCATCCCGCTGTTTGTGCTGTATATGAACCGCTTCCAAATCGGTCCGGAAGAGCGCATGCTCGGCGAAAAATTCGGCGATGCCTACCGCCGCTACTGCCGGCAAACCCGCCGCTGGCTATAAAAGGCCCGCACCGGCACAAGAAACCGCCGTTAACTGCAAACACACCCAAATCAATACAGGCTACCTGAAACCGCTTTCAGGTAGCCGGCACCGCCACCACCAAGGAAAACACCATGCCCGCCTTCTTACCCGAACCCCCTCCTGCTCCCAAACAGCAAAACGGCACCGCCGTGCTGCTAATCAACCTGGGCACTCCCGACGCCCCCACCGCCGAAGCCGTACGCCCCTACCTGCGCGAATTCCTGTCCGACCAACGCGTGGTCGAACTGCCCAAACTGTTTTGGCAGCCGATTTTACGCGGCTTGGTCTTACCCTTCCGTCCCCGCAAAAGTGCCCATGCCTACCATCAAATCTGGCAGCCGGAAGGATCGCCCTTGGCCGTGTTCACCGCCCGCCAGGCCCAAGCCCTGCAGCAGGCTCTGCCCGACCTCACCGTACGCTTTGCCATGACTTACGGCCGCCCTGCCGTAGCCGACACCCTGGCCGAGCTGAAAGCGCAAGGCATCGGCCGCCTGTTGGTGTTGCCGCTTTATCCGCAATACGCCGCCAGCAGCAGCGGGGCCGCCGTCGACAAGGTCTTAAATACCCTGCTCAAACAGCGCAACCAATTCAGCCTGCGCACCGTCAGCCGTTTCTACGACCATCCCGCTTACATTAAAGCGATGAAAACCCACATCGAAGCCTACTGGCAGCAGCACGGCCGCGGGCGCAAACTGATGTTCAGCTTCCACGGCATTCCCGAATCCGCCCATATCCAAGGCGACCCCTATCCCGACGAATGCCGCCACACCGCACGCCTGCTGGCCGCAGCCCTGCAATTGGACGAACAGGACTATATCGTGGCCTTCCAAAGCCAATTCGGCCGCAACCGCTGGATCGGCCCCTCCACCCAGACACTGCTAGACGAATTGCCCAAACAGCAGCAAGTGTACGAACTCGATGTTTTCTGCCCCGGCTTTCTGAGCGACTGCCTGGAAACTTTGGAAGAAATCGCCATTGCCGGCCGCGAGCAGTTCCACGCCGCCGGCGGCAAAACCTACCGCTTCATCCCCTGCCTCAACGACAGCCCTGCCTGCACCGATATGCTGGCCGCCTTGGCCGGCGAAAACCTGCACGGCTGGCGCTGACCGGAGCAGGCGCAACAAAGCAGGCGTTTCCTCCGGTCGGGAAACGCCTGCTTTTCCGGCTTCATGAACATTCGAGCGGTTTGCCATGCGTGTTTAAAACAGGAAGAAATTGGCGGCAGGCAGAACATCGGTATCCCTGCCTGCCGTTTTTCTTGCGTATTGGACGAGGGTTTCAACGGCAAAACGGGGCTTTTTGCCCGCACAAATGTCCATAAAGCCCCATCCAGCCGTTTTTGGTCTGCCGCCCCGGAGCCGTTCCCGGCTGCCTGTAAAACATCCTCTGCCTTGCCACAAAGCAGAGGATGGTTTTTAAGCGGCTGTGACGGCCGTACCGCTGGCGGCATCCGCTTATTTGGTTTCGTTAAACAGCTCGCGACCGATCAGCATGCGGCGGATTTCGCTGGTACCGGCGCCGATTTCGTACAATTTCGCATCGCGCCACAAGCGGCCCAGCGGGTATTCGTTGGTATAGCCGTTGCCGCCGAAAATCTGAATGCCTTCGCCGGCCATCCAAGTGGCTTTTTCCGCACACCATAAAATCACGCTGGCGCAGTCTTTGCGCACTTGGCGCACATGGTCGGCGCCCAAGAGGTCGAGGTTTTTGCCGATGGTGTACAAAAAGCTGCGGCCGGCCTGCAAAACGGTGTACATATCGGCCACTTTGCCCTGAATCAGCTGGAATTCGCCGATGGATTGGCCGAACTGTTTGCGGTCGTGGATGTAAGGCACCACATTGTCCATCACCGCCTGCATGATGCCGATGGGGCCGGCGGCCAGCACGGCGCGTTCGTAATCCAAACCGCTCATCAACACCTGCACGCCTTTGTTCAGGCCGCCCATGATGTTTTCGGCGGGCACTTCCACGTTTTCAAACACCATCTCGCCGGTGTGGCTGCCGCGCATGCCCAGTTTGTCGAGTTTTTGCGCGGTGGAGAAGCCTTTCATGCCTTTTTCCACCAAGAAGGCGGTAATGCCTTTGGCGCCCAATTCGGGGTTGGTTTTGGCATACACCACCATCACATCGGCGTCGGGGCCGTTGGTGATCCACATTTTGCTGCCGTTGAGCAGGTAGTAGCCGCCTTTGTCTTCGGCGCGCAGGCTCATGGAGGTAACGTCGGAGCCGGAGCCGGTTTCGCTCATCGCCAAGGCCCCGACAAATTCGCCGCTGATCAGCTTGGGCAGGAATTTCTGCTTCTGTTCTTCGTTGCCGTTGCGTTTGATTTGGTTGACGCACAGATTGGAATGCGCGCCGTAGCTCAAACCCACCGAGGCGGAAGCGCGGGTGATTTCCTCCATCGCCACCATGTGGGCCAGATAGCCCATGTCCACGCCGCCGTAGGCTTCGGGCACGGTGATGCCGAGCACGCCCAACTCGCCGAACTTCTGCCACAAATCCATCGGAAATTGGTCGGAATGGTCGATTTCGGTGGCGCGGGGGGCGATTTCCGCTTGGGCAAAATCGCGTACGGCCTCGCGCAGGGCATTGATGTCGTCGCCTAATTGGAAGTCTAAGCCGGGAATGTGTTGCATAGGTTTCTCCTTGAATCAGTGGTCAAGTTTGTGGGGGGATAAGGACGAAAATCGGGTTTCAGGTAGCCTGACGTTTGTTGAGCACCGCACGCGCCACGCGGGATTGGCTGGGACGCCCCAGGAAGTCGCTGATCATCTGGCCAGCGTCGATCAGTTTGTCGAGGTCGATACCGGTATCGATGCCCATGCCGTGCAGCATATAGACCACATCTTCGGTGGCCACATTGCCGGTGGCACCTTTGGCATAAGGGCAGCCGCCCAAACCGGCCACCGAAGTATCGAACTGCCACACGCCCAGCTGCAGGGCGGCCAGGGTGTTGGCCAGCGCCTGGCCGTAGGTGTCGTGGAAGTGCCCGGAAAGATTGTCGATGTCCACATATTGCAGCGCCGCTTCCAAAGCGCGCCGCACCTTCAGCGGCGTGCCCACGCCGATGGTGTCGGCAATGCCGATGTGCTCGGCGCCGATGTCGCGCATCAGCTTGGTCACATAGGCCACTTTTTCCGGCGCAATCTCGCCTTCATAGGGGCAGCCGACGGTGCAGGAAATCACGCCGCGCACCTTGATGCCGTGCTGCTTGGCCGCTGCGGCCACCGGCGCAAAGCGCTCAATGCTCTCGGCAATGCTGCAATTGATGTTTTTTTGGCTGAACGCCTCGCTGGCGGCGCCGAAAATCACCACTTCGTCGGGCGCAAACGGCAGTGCGGCTTCAAAGCCTTTCATATTCGGCGTCAGCACCGAGTAACACACGTCTGCGCGGCGCTTGAGGCCGCCCATCACTTCTGCGTTGTCGCCCATTTGCGGCACCCATTTGGGCGACACGAAACTGGTGGCTTCCAGCTTGCGGATGCCGGCTGCCTCCAACATCTCGATCAGACGGATTTTGATGTCGGCGGGCACGGTCTGCTTTTCGTTTTGCAGGCCGTCGCGCGGGCCCACATCGATGAGTTGCACTTTTTGCGGATAATTCATATTTGTGTTCCTTGTTTGTCCGGCGGCAGGCCTTGGCAGCCAAGTGCCGCCGGCTTTCAGGTAGCCTTATGCAAGCGGATTCAATTTCAGCAATTCGTCGCCGTCGGCCACCAAGTCGCCGGCGGCAAACAGGATTTCGGCCACCACACCTTCGGCCGGCGCGGAAATGGTGTGCTCGATTTTCATCGCTTCGATAACGGCCAGCGGCTGGCCTTTTTCCACCTTGTCTCCCGGCTGCACCGCAAACGACACCACTTTGCCCGGCATCGGCGAGGTGAGGCGGCCGCCGTCTTGCGCTTCCTCGCCGGTGTGCGCCATGTCGTCGATGAGGCGGATGCGGCTGCTGCCGTACATGCTGAACACATGCACGTCTTCGCCGTGCGTCCAGTATTGCAGGCGGCGCTGGGCGTTGTTGAGGGTGATGGTGGCGGTGTGGTCATTACCGGCGGCAAAGGCGTAGCGGCCTTCAAACACGGTTTCGCCGTTGCGGCTGATGCTCAGGTTCTGGCTGCCGTCGTGGTTGAAGCAGACTTGGGCTTTCAGCGCTTCGCCGTTGTAGTCTAAGCTGAAGCCGCGCAGATAGTCGGTGTAGGGGCGCCAGCCGTCAGTGTGGGTGAAGGGGTCTTTGCCTTGCGCGGCGTGTTCGCGGCTGAGCGCCTGGGTCAGTGCGGCGGCCACCGCCCATTCGGCGGCCAGGCCGGGTTGGTCGAACAGCGCCGCTTTTTCGCGCTCGATCAGGGCGGTGTCGAGATTGGCGCCGCTGAAGGACTCGGTGGCGAGAATATGGCGCAGGAACGATACATTATTGGGCAGGCCGACGATGCGGGTGTCGGCCAGCGCATTGTCGAGCTTGGCCAGCGCTTCGCCGCGGCTGGGCGCATGCACGATGAGCTTGGCAATCATCGAATCGTAATACTGGCTGATGGTGTCGCCTTCGCGCACGCCATCGTCCACCCGCACGGAGGCTACCTGAAAAGCCTCGTGTTCGGGTTTGCGGTAGGTCGCCAGCGTGCCGGTGGCCGGCAGAAATTGGTTGTCCGGGTTTTCGGCGCAGATGCGCGCTTCGATGGCGTGGCCGGTGATTGTCAGCTCGTCTTGGGTTTTCGGCAGTTTTTCACCGGCCGCCACCCGCAGCTGCCATTCCACCAGGTCGGTGCCGGTGATGGCTTCGGTAACGGGGTGTTCCACTTGCAGACGGGTGTTCATTTCCATGAAATAGAACGTCATCCCGCCGTCGCGCTGCTCCACGATGAACTCCACCGTGCCCGCACCCACATAATTCACGGCTTTGGCAGCCGCCACGGCGGCGGCGCCCATTTCGGCGCGCATCTGCTCGGAAACGCCGGGCGCCGGTGCTTCTTCCAATACTTTTTGGTGGCGGCGCTGCACCGAACAGTCGCGCTCAAACAAATGCACATAATTGCCGTGGGTGTCGCCGAAAATCTGGATTTCGATGTGGCGCGGCTTGAGCACGTATTTCTCCACCAGCACGGCATCGTTGCCGAAGCTGTTTTGCGCTTCGCGGCGGCAGGATTCGAGATTGGCGAGGAAGTCTTCGCTGCGCTCCACCAGGCGCATGCCTTTGCCGCCGCCGCCGGAGCTGGCTTTAATCAGCACCGGATAGCCGATGGCGTCGGCCTGCTGTTTGAGGAAATCCGCATCCTGATTGCTTTCGTGGTAGCCCGGCACCAACGGCACGCCGGCCTGCTGCATCAGCTGCTTGGATTCGGCTTTCAAACCCATGGCTTTGATGGCGGATGCCGGCGGGCCGATGAAGACCAAACCGGCATCGGCGCAGGCCCGGGCAAATTGTTCGTTTTCGCTGAGGAAGCCGTAACCGGGGTGGATGGCTTCGGCGCCGGTGTCTTTGGCGGCCTGAATCACGCGCTCCCACAACAAATAACTTTCTTTGGGCGCGCTGCCGCCGATGTGCACGGCTTCGTCGCAGGCGGCCACGTGTTTGGCCTCTGCATCGGCATCCGAATACACGGCCACGGTGCGTACACCGAGTTTGCGGGCAGTGGCGGCCACGCGGCAGGCGATTTCGCCGCGGTTGGCAATCAGGATTTTTTTAAACATGGTTTTCCTTTGTCGGTGATTTTTCTTGTGTCCTCAGGCTGGCTGAAACACGGCTTTCAGGTAGCCTGATGTTTATTCCGCCGGTTTTTCGGGCAGCCAATTGGGCTTGCGCTTTTGCAGGAAAGACTGCACGCCTTCCTTGCCTTCGTCGGAAGCGCGGATGTCGGCAATACCGGCCACGGTTTGTGCGATCAAATCGGGCGTGATGTCGGCGTGCGCCACGTCCAGCACCAGCCGCTTGCAAGTTTTGACCGCCTCGGGGCCGGCGTTGACCAGCGCTTTGGTGAGCGCGGCCACCGCATCGCTCAAGCCGGCGGCGGGCACGGTTTGGTGGACGAAGCCGATTTGTTCGGCTTTGGCGGCGTCAAACACTTCGGCGGTAAGGAAATAGCGGTGGGCGGCGCGCGGCCCCATGGCGCGGATCACATAGGGGCTGATGGTGGCGGGCACCAGGCCGAGCTTCACTTCGCTCAGGCAGAAATGGGCTTCTTCCACCGCAATGGCGATGTCGCAGGCGGACACCAAACCCATGCCGCCGGCGTACACATCGCCCTGAACGGCGGCCACGGTGGGTTTGGGGCAGGTGTAGATAACGCGCAGCATTTCCGCCAGCGCGCCGGCGTCGGCCAGGTTTTCTTCGCGGGTGTAATCGGCCATACGGCGCATCCAGTTGAGGTCGGCGCCGGCGCAGAAGGCTTTGCCTTCGGCCGCCAGCACCACCGCGCGCACCTCGGGGTTTTGGCCGCATTCGGTGAAGGCTTGGGTCAGTTCGGCAATCACTTCGTCGTTGAAGGCATTGCGTTTGTCGGGGCGGTTGAGGGTGATGGTGGCCACATGGCGGCTGATGTTGAGCAACAGGGTTTGGTAAGACATGATACTTCCCTAGCGTATGGTGTGGTTGCGGTTTGACGGCAGCATTTCAGGTAGCCTGCACGATGTATCGGCAGGCTACCTGAAAGCCGTTTACATACGGAAAACGCCGAATTTCGGCTCGCCGATGGGCGCGTTGTAGGCCGCACTCAGGCCGAGCGCCAGCACGCGGCGGGTGTCGGCCGGGTCGATGACGCCGTCGTCCCACAAGCGGGCGCTGGCGTAATAGGGGTGGCCTTGTTTTTCGTATTGCTCGCGCACCGGTGCTTTGAAGGCTTCTTCCTCCTCGGCGCTCCAGGTGCCGCCTTCGCGTTCGATGTTGTCGCGCTTCACGGTGGCCAGCACGGAAGCCGCCTGCTCGCCGCCCATCACGGAAATGCGGGCGTTCGGCCACATCCACAGGAAGCGAGGCGAATAGGCGCGGCCGCACATGCCGTAGTTGCCGGCACCGAAGCTGCCGCCCACAATCACGGTGAATTTCGGCACGTTGGCGTTGGCCACCGCCATCACCATTTTGGCGCCGTGGCGGGCAATGCCTTCGTTTTCGTATTTGCGGCCCACCATAAAGCCGGTGATGTTTTGCAGGAACACCAGCGGAATCTTGCGTTGGCAGCACAGTTCGATGAAGTGGGTGCCTTTCTGCGCCGACTCGCTGAACAAAATGCCGTTGTTGGCGATGATGCCGACTTTCATGCCCTCGATGCGGGCGAAACCGCACACCAGCGTGGTGCCGAAACGGGCTTTGAATTCGTCCAATTCGCTGTTGTCCACAATGCGGGCGATGATTTCGCGCACGTCAAAAGGCTTGCGGGTGTCGGTGGGAATGATGCCGTACAGCTCTTTGGCGTCATACTTGGGCGGAACCGGCTCGACCTGGTTCGGCAGCGGGGCTTTCTGTTTGTTCAGATTGCCCACCACCTGACGCGCCAAAGCCAGCGCGTGCAGATCATTTTGCGCCAAATGGTCGGCCACGCCGGAGAGGCGGGTGTGCACATCGCCGCCGCCCAAATCTTCAGCGCTCACTTCTTCGCCGGTGGCGGCTTTCACCAAGGGCGGGCCGCCGAGAAAAATGGTACCCTGCTCTTTCACAATAATGGATTCGTCGCTCATGGCCGGCACATAGGCGCCGCCTGCGGTGCAGCTGCCCATGACCACGGCGATTTGGGCAATGCCCTCGGCGCTCATATTGGCCTGGTTGTAGAAAATGCGGCCGAAGTGTTCTTTATCAGGAAACACATCGTCTTGATTGGGCAGGTTGGCGCCGCCGGAATCCACCAAATACACGCAGGGCAGGCGGTTTTCGCGGGCGATTTCCTGCGCGCGCAAATGTTTTTTCACCGTCATCGGGTAGTAGGTGCCGCCTTTGACGGTGGCGTCGTTGCAGACAATCATGCATTCGATGCCGTTGATGCGGCCGATGCCGGCAATCACACCGGCGGCGGGGATGTCGGTGCCGTACATGCCGAAAGCGGCCAGCGGCGAGAGTTCGAGAAAAGGCGTACCTGGATCGAGCAGGCGTTCCACCCGCTCGCGCGGCAGCAGTTTGCCGCGTGCGAGGTGTTTTTGGCGGGATGCTTCGCTGCCGCCCAAGGCGATGCGGCTCAGATGGGCGTGGAGGTCGTCCACCAAAGCCTGCATGGCGGCGGCGTTGTGTTGGAAATCGGCGGAACGGGGATTCAGTTTGCTGACAATGGAATGGCTCATGATTGCTGGGTTTCTCTCTTTTATGATGGTATCAACCGGAGCGGCCGGACTCGTTCATATCTTATCGGAAAGCAGAAGGTTCGGGTAGCCTTCGGCCGGCGGAAGCGGCGAAAAAAGGCGGCCTGCCGTTTCACTGAGGAAACGGCAGGCTACCTGAAGATTATTCCAGTCCCAGCTCTTCTTTCATCGCTTGGACGATTTTGAATTTTTGGATTTTGCCGGACACCGTCATCGGGAATTCCTTCACAAAGCGGATGTATTGCGGCACTTTGTAGTGGGCGATGTTGCCTTTACAGAATTCGCGCACGCCTTCCTCGTCCAGCGCATGCCCCTCCTTCACAATAATCCAAGCGGCCAGCACTTCGCCGAAGTGGGCATCGGGCACGCCCACAATCTGCACGTCTTGAATCGCTTCGTGGCGGTAGAGGAAGCCTTCGATTTCGGTGGGGTAGATGTTTTCGCCGCCGCGGATCACCATGTCTTTGATGCGGCCGACGATTTTCACATAGCCGTCTTCGTCCATGGTGGCCAAATCGCCGGTGTGCATCCAGCCGTCGCGGATGGCGTCGCGGGTTTGCGCCTCGCTGCCCCAATAGCCTTGCATCACGGAATAGCCTTTGGTGCACAGTTCGCCAGATTCGCCGCAGGGCACAATCTCGCCGGTGATCACATCGACGATTTTCACTTCCAGATGCGGCTGCACCAAGCCTACGGTAGACACACGTTTGTCGATGGGGGTGGCCGGCGAGCTCTGGCAGGACACCGGGCTGGTTTCGGTCATGCCGTAGGCGATGGTGATTTCGTCCAGGTGCATTTCCTGATTCACCCGCTTCATGACCTCAATCGGGCAGCTGGAGCCGGCCATGATGCCGGTGCGCAGGCTGCTCAAATCGAATTCTTTGAAACGCGGATGGTTGAATTCGGCAATAAACATGGTGGGCACGCCGTGCAGGCCGGTGCATTTTTCTTTTTCCACCGTTTCCAATACGGTCAGCGGGTCGAAGCCGTCGTTGGGATACACAATGCAGCCGCCGTGCGTCATGATGGCCAGCACACCCAACACCATGCCGAAGCAATGGTACATCGGCACGGGAATGCACAGGCGGTCTTCCTTGGTGAGGTACATGGCCTCGCCGATGAAGAACCCGTTGTTCAGAATATTGCGGTGGGTGAGCGTGGCACCTTTGGGCGCGCCGGTGGTGCCGCTGGTGAATTGGATGTTGATGGGGTCGTGGCGGTCTAGGGTGGCGGCACGCTCGGCGACGGCGGAGTCGTCGGCATCGCCGGTGGCGATCCAGTCGGAGAATTTGTCGATGCCGGCGAAAGTTTCGGTATCGCCCGCTTCGTCAAACCACACGATGCGTTCCAGCATCGGCGCTTTTTCCGGCTGCAGGCTGCCTGAAGGCCGGCTGGCGGTTTCCGGCACCAATTCCTGCAGCATGCCCACATAATCGCTGGTTTTGAAACGGCGCATCGCCACAATGGCTTTACAGCCCACTTTGTTCAGCGCGTATTCCAATTCGAACAGGCGGTAGGCGGGGTTGATATTGACCAGAATCACGCCGGTTTTGGCACAGGCCAGCAGCATCACCACCCACTGGTAGTTGTTGTGCGACCAAATGCCGATGCGGTCGCCTTTTTGCAGGCCGCTTTTGATGAAGGCGCTGGCCAAACGGTTGGCCTCGGCCTGTAATTCCTTGAAAGTAAAACGTCTGTTTTGGTGTACGCTGACCAGCGCTTCGCGGTCGGGATAGGCTTGCACCAGCTCGTCAAACAATTCGCCGATGGTCTGCTCGATCAGCGGCGTATCGGTTGGGCCCTTGTCGTAGCTGAGTTTCAGAGGGGCATTGGCAGATTTGTCGCCGTAGCGCGCAATCGGGGTAGGCAAAGCCATAGTGCGGTTTCTCCTTGTGCAGATGTTTACTTCAATGCCGGCAAAACTGCGGGCACAGGCTGGATAGTCGGTCTCTGAAGCGATGTGTGTTTGTTGTTATTAGACTGGTTTTTTCACTCTATGAAACGAATTAAAGCGGCTTTGCCGATGGCTGTCAACGATAAAAGTGCCGCCATGCGGAAGCATCAAAATCAAACGATTTTTTTCAATAACTTTTCAATGTAGTTGCCAATAAACCGCCGATGGATTTCCGTCGATCGATAATATATGAATTTTAAACCGGAATGAGCACTTCGAGCCCGTTCAACGTCTTCTTATGGCATGGTTTTGGGCAGCTTGACACGCTTTGCCAGTCAAACCGGCCGGTGCAGCAAGATGGGACATCCTGCGGGCATTTCCCTTACCCCTTAGGGACGGCGCAACAGACGGAGAAGGCTGCCCCCAAACACCGCCGCAATGGAGAATGCGGACAGGCGCTTAGCGCCCCGCCTTCCCGCATTGCCGCTGCACCGTTTCCGCACAACGGCTTTCAGGTAGCCTCATACAGACCATCCAGACCGCCCCGCCTTTGTTGCCGTTCGCAGGAAGCGTTACAATCCCGCACCAACCATTCCGCTATTTTGCCCATTTATGGAACAGACACCGAATTACCTCACTCCCGCCGGCTGGCAGGCTCTGAAAGACGAGCTGTATCAGCTGGTGAATAAAGAGCGTCCCGAAATCGTACAGATTGTCAACTGGGCCGCCGGCAACGGCGACCGCAGCGAAAACGGCGATTATCTTTACGGCAAACGGCGGATGCGCGAAATCGACCGCCGCATCCGTTTCCTCACCAAACGTTTGGAAGCCGCCCAAGTGGTTGACCCCGAAAACCGCGAACCGACCGACCAGATTTTCTTCGGCGCCACGGTAGAGATTCTGCGCGGCAACGGCCAAGAGCAAACCGTGCGCATTGTCGGTGTGGACGAAATCGATACTGCCCGCAACAAAATCTCCTGGATATCGCCGCTGGCGCGCACCCTGCTCAAAGCACGCGAAGGCGACGAAGTGGTGTTCCACGGCCCGGAAGGGCGGGAGGACATTGAAATTCTGTCGGTGGCTTACCTTAAAATCGACTGATCCCGCCGCAACCGGGGAAGCGCTCCGATGAATTTCCAAACCGACGACGGCCATCCGTTCAAACCGCACCAGTAACCCGTTATGGTTCGGCCATCCGGCACGGCGGCGTGCGGCCGGATGCAGCCAGCCTATTGCATGACGGATGCCGCAGACCGCCTGCAGCATTTTTACGGCTCACCCCGCTGCTTTTGGCCGGCAATCTGCGGACTGGCGAAGCCAAAAACCGCTGCATCGGCGAATCGTCAACCAAGCCCGGCTGTTTTCTCTGCAACCCTGCGCCCAATTTGCCTGGCCTGCTGCTTCTGCGTACTTTTCCGCCCCGTTTCTCCTACCGCCCGATTGCTGTTACAATCCGCGGCCTGTAGCGAAGAGACACCGACATGAGCATTGCCAACAATAAAAAAGCCTTTCACGACTATTTTATCGAAGACCAAATCGAGGCCGGGCTGGTGTTGGACGGCTGGGAAGTAAAAGCGGTGCGAGCCGGGCGGGTGCAATTGAAAGAAAGCTATATCCACTGGAAAAAAGGCGCGTTTTATCTGGTGGGCTGCCACATCACGGCGCTGCCGACGGCCTCCACCCACGTCAAACCGGATCCGGTGCGTCAACGCAAGCTCTTGTTGAAGCAGGCTGAAATCAACAAGCTCATCGGCAAAACCGAACGGGCGGGCTACACCATTGTGCCGCTCAATCTGCACTATCGGCGCGGTTACATCAAAATGGACATCGGCCTGGCCAAAGGCAAGAAACAGCACGACAAGCGCCAAAGTATGAAAGACGCCGACTGGCAACGCGAAAAACAACGCCTGATGAAGCACACGCGCTGAACACAGTCGCGGCACAGGCTGCCCGAAAGCCCGCTGCCGCTTGGAAATGGAAGATAAAGAAAGGGGAAACCGTGCGACAAAGCTCTCTGCTGATTCCCTTGGTGCTGATCGTCATCGGCGCCATTTGGTTTTTAAAAACCACCCAGATTCTGCCGCCCACCGCCACTTTAATCGCCATCGGCCTGGTTGTCGGCGGCGCAGCGGTGCTGGTGATGGACGGCATCAACAAACAAAGCATTGTTTACGGCCCGCTGCTCATTTATATCGGTGCCGCCGTCTATCTGAAAAGCCAGTATATTTTCGACCAAGGGCCGCTGCTTGCTTTGGGCATGATGGTGACCGGCTGCCTGATGCTGTTGGCACGCAGCAGCCTGATTCCGCCCAAATACGGCGCCCACGGCCTGCGCTACCGCAGAAAAGACGGCAACGGCGAATAAACGCCGCCCCCCATCCCCCCGCAAATCTGATCCGACTGCGTGCCGCTCGGATTGGATGTGTTGCCAATCAATGGAATATGTATGCCCCTTATCATCAAAACCCCGGAAGAAATCGAAAAAATGCGCGAGCTCGGCCGTCTGGCCGCAGAAGCGCTCGACTACATCGGCGATTTCGTCAAACCCGGGGTCACCACCAATGAGCTCAACCGGCTGATTCACGATTACCACATCAATGTGCAGGGCGGCTACCCCGCGCCCCTGCATTACGGCAACCCACCGTTTCCCAAATCCTGCTGCACCTCGGTCAACCACGTGATCTGCCACGGTATTCCCGACGACAAGCCGCTGAAAAACGGCGACATCGTCAATATCGACGTCACCATCAAAAAAGACGGCTTCCACGGCGATTCCAGCCGCATGTTTGCCGTCGGCCAAATCAGCCCGCAGGCCAAGCGCCTGATTGACGTTACCCACGCCAGCATGATGGCCGGCATCGAGGCGGTGAGACCCGGCGCCACTTTGGGCGACATCGGCCATGCCTGCCAACAGGTGGCGGAAAATGCCGGTTATTCGGTGGTGCAGGAATTCTGCGGCCACGGCATCGGCCGCAGCTTCCACGAAGAGCCACAGGTACTGCATTACGGCCGCAAAGGACAAGGCCTGCGCTTGGAGCCGGGCATGATTTTCACCATCGAGCCGATGATCAACCAAGGCAAACGCCATCTGCGGATTCTGGCCGACGGCTGGACGGTGGTCACCAAAGACCGCTCACTCTCCGCACAGTGGGAGCACGAAGTATTGGTCACCGAAGACGGCCATGAAATTCTGACCGTCAGCCCGAAAACCGGCTTGCCTTAACCGCCGCCGCTTCACGGCTGTGCCCTGCTGCGCAGCTTAAATCGCCCTCCCTTATTCCGTTGCACACGCCCACATACCGTTCAGGCTACCTGAAAGCCCGATGCGATAAACAACGCATGCTTTCAGGTAGCCTGAATCATCGGCAGACCGCCCTTAGGGCGTGTCGTCAGAAACCTTATCCGCCTTTTCCACTTTCTCCGCCAAAGGCCGCTCCACCAAACAAATACTGGTGTCGTCCGGGTCTTTCTTAATGTTGAAACCCAGCTTGCGGGTAAGCTTCTGCATGCCGGTGTTGGCGGTAAGGATTTCGCCGCGCATGGTTTTCAGACCCTGATGGCGGGCGGCATCAAACAGCAGGTTCATCATGATCACACCGATGCCGTGACCCTGCCATTGGTCGGAAACCGAAATGCCGAATTCGCAGGTCATCATATCGGGGTCGGTGATATAGCGGGCGATCGACAAAATTTCCTCATGACCGTCCGGGTGCTGCTTGAGCATCACCAAGGCCATTTCGCGGTCGTAATCGAGCTGGGTAAAACGCACCAAAACGTTTTGCGACAACTGCTTGATACTGGACATAAAGCGGTTGTAGCGGCTTTCGTCCGACAATCCGCGCACGAAGGCCTGCACCATATCGGCGTCTTCCGGCCGCAGCGGGCGCACAAACACCGCAGTGCCGTCTTTCAACACGGTTTCGGTTTCCAGAAAATGCGGATACGGCATGATGGCCATGTGGCCGTAGCGGGCAACCGGCACCTCCTGCTGGCGCAACACAATCCGCGCATCCAACACCATAATGCCTTCCGGCCCCACAATAATCGGATCAATCTCGATTTCGGCAATTTCAGGTAGCTCGCACACGATTTCCGACACGCGCAACAAGAGATGCCGCAGCGCCAAATCGTCGATGGGCGGCATATTGCGGTAATTGCCGAAAGTTTTGCCCACTTCGGCCCGGGCAAACATATCGCTGATCAAAGTATCGTTCAGCGGCGGCAGCGACACCGCCAGTTTGCCCTGAATATCGGCGCTGTCGCCGCCCGCGCCCAAGGTCAGAATCGGGCCGAATACCGCATCGTTGGCCACGCTCACCGACACCTCGCGCCCGTGTTTGGTTCCGTACATCGGCTGCACGGTCAGGCCGTTGATGCGGATTTTCGGCGCCGCCGCCTCCGCATTGGCCAACACCTGGCGGTAGGCCGCCACCAGCTCTTCGCGGTTGGCCAGGTTCAGGCGCACGCCGTCGATATCGGACTTGTAAAACAAATCGGGCGAATCGATTTTCAGCACCACCGGATAACCCATTTCCTCCGCAATTTCACAAGCCGCCTCTTCGTTCAGCGCCAAGCGCGTCGGGTTGGTGTGGATGCCGAACAGACCGAGCAGCTGCTTGGAAATGTGCTCCGGCGCAATATGCTGGCCGCTTTTGGCCACCCAGTCCAACAAGCGGTGCGCGGCTTGAAGATCGGGCCGCAGATGGGTGTCGTTCAGGGGCGGCGGGGTTTGCAGCAGCAGGCGTTGGTTGTGGTTGTAGTCGGCCAGTTTGCGGAACACCGCCATCGCCTGCTCGGGGCTGCTGAAATGCACCCGCTTGGATTGGGCAAACAAATCGCGGCTGCTCTGCACCTTGGTACCGCCCAGCCAAGACAGCAAAATCGGTTTCTGCGTTTCGCTTTGCAACTGAATCATCATCTTGGCGGTGGTCAGGTGGTCGGTGCCGTTTTGCGGCGAGAACAACACCAGCACGGCATCGGTATGCTCGTCTTCCAAACACAGCTTGACCGCCGTGCGGAAACGCATCGGGCCCGCATCGCCCAAAATATCCACCGGATTGGCCTGCGACCAGTTTTCAGGTAGCCCGGCCGCCAAAGCAGACATGGTCTGCCCGCTCAGCTTCGCCAACGGCACACCGGTGTCGGCCGCGGTATCCGCCGCCATCAGCCCCAAGCCCACGCCGTTGCAGACCACGGCCAGGCGGTCGCCGCTGCTGCGGTAATTGGCCGCCAATACGCGCACGGCGGTAAACATTTCCGACATGGTTTTCACCTGCAGTACGCCGGCACGCGCCAAGGCGCTGTCGAACACATGGCCGGCGCTCAAACGGCGGCTGGCCAAGGTATAGCCGGCCAAATGGCCGTTGGCATTGCCGGATTTGATCACCACCACCGGTTTGGAGCGGGCGGCCGCCCGCAGTGCGCTCATAAAGCGGCGGCCGTTGCCGGCATGGTGGATGTGCAGCAAAATCGCCTGCGTGCTGCGGTCGTTGACCAAATAATCGAGAATCTCGCCGAAATCCACGTCCCAAGTGTATTCACCCAAGGAGAGTACAGTGGAAAAGCCGATGTCGCGGCTTTCCGCCCAATCCAGCATGGCGCTGCACAAAGCGCTGGACTGGCTGACCAGCGCCAGATTGCCCGCCTTCACCGTACCGTTGTGGATGCCCGCATTCAGGCCGACTGCCGGGCGCATCATGCCCAAAAAGCTCGGCCCCAATACGCGCACGCCCAGCTTTTTCGCCGTTTTCACCGCTTTTTCCAACAGTTTTCGGTCTTTGGCCGTGGTTTGGTTATGGGTTTTCAACAGCACGGCAAATTTGATTTTGCTTTTCGCACAATCTTTGAAAATCGCCTCCAGCGAGGCAATCCGCGTCAGCACAATCGCCACGTCCACCTGCTCGGGAATCTCGCTCAAATGCGCATAAGCCTTCAGGCCGCCTACCATGCCGTGGCGGATATTGACCGGCGTGATTTTGCCTTTGAAGCCGCCGGCCAACAGATTGCCGAGCAAAATCTGGCCCGCGCTGCCCGAGGTGTCGCTGGCGCCTACCACCGCCACATGCGACGGCGCAAACAAAGGATGCAGGTAATGCGGCTTCATCAGGAATACTCCTTCACATACAAATTCGGCTGAACAGACGGCAAATTCTAACGGAAAACCCCGGTCCGCGCATTGACGCAACTCAGCGTTTTGCCGTGCCCGCCGCGCCGCCGATATCCCAAGCCGCCGTCGCACACCCTATTTCCGCGAAGACAACCCAAACAACCGCAAAGGGCTACCTGAAAAATAGTCGATGGCGTTTTTAGAATAAAGTATCCTCATTCTTTCAATAATGCACTCAAGCCATTAAGCAAAAAACACCCGGCCAGCCGTTTTCAGGTAGCCTGTCTTAACAAAATTTTTCCCTTTATCTGTTCAGCAAAACAAATGCTTACTCCCAACCGCCTCCGCGCCTGCCCCGAACCAGCCGCCGAAAAGCTGCAACTGCGCCCGTATTGGCGTATCATAGCGGGAGTTTTTACCCAGAAAGAAGCCGACCGATGAAGCAGATTTTCTTGGATTTCGAACAGCCGATTGCCGAGCTGGTACAGAAAATCGACGAATTGCGCTTTGTGCAAAACGACTCCGTGCTGGATATTTCCGAAGAAATCGCCCGCCTGCAGAAAAAGAGCAAGGAACTCACCAAAACCATCTTCGCCAAGCTCACCCCCGTTCAGGTGATGCAGATCTCCCGCCACCCCCAACGCCCCTACACCCTCGACTACATCGATGCGCTGTGCACCGACTTCGAAGAGCTCTACGGCGACCGCCATTACGCCGACGACCATGCCATCGTAGGCGGCTTGGCGAAATTCGAAGGACAAAGCGTGGTGGTCATCGGCCATCAGAAAGGCCGCGACACCAAAGAAAAAATCCGCCGCAATTTCGGCATGCCGCGCCCCGAAGGCTACCGCAAAGCCCTGCGCCTGATGAAAACCGCAGAAAAATTCGGCCTGCCGGTATTGACCTTTATCGACACCCCGGGCGCTTACCCCGGCATCGGCGCCGAAGAACGCGGCCAATCCGAAGCCATCGGCCGCAACCTCTACGAGCTTACCCGCCTGCGCGTACCGGTAATCTGCACCGTTATCGGCGAAGGCGGCAGCGGCGGTGCGCTGGCGATTGCGGTGGGCGATGCGGTCAATATGCTGCAATACGCCACCTACTCCGTGATTTCCCCCGAAGGCTGCGCCTCGATTTTGTGGAAAACCGCCGAAAAAGCCCCTGAAGCCGCCCAGGCTTTGGGCATCACCGCCAAGCGCCTGCTGGATTTGGGTCTGATCGACCGCATCATCGACGAACCTTTGGGCGGCGCCCACCGCGACTACGCGGCCGTGATGGAAAACGTGCGCCGCGTCATCCGCGAACAGCTGGCCGAATGCGCCGGCCAAAGCACAGACGCCCTGTTGGCCAACCGTTTTGACCGCATCATGGCGTATGGCCAATTCAGCGAAAAATAAATTGGCCGCCTCCGTGGCACAACAATGGCCGGCTGCCGCAGCCGGCCGTTTTTCCGTGGAAGCGGCGCTCAGCGGCGGCCTCGATTCGGTGGTTTTGCTGCACATCCTGCACAGCCTGCGCGGCACCCTGCCTCTGGAGCTGAGCGCGGTTCACGTCCACCACGGCCTCAGCGCCTTGGCCGACGATTGGGTGGTGTTCTGCCGGCAGCTGTGCGCCCGGTGGCAGATTCCGCTGCGCGTGGAATACGTTCGGGTGGCCTCTGCCGGCCTGGGTTGGGAAGCCGCCGCCCGTGCCGAACGCTACCGTTGCTTTGCCGCCAGCCCGGCCAATATCGTTGCCTTGGCCCACCATGCCGACGACCAAATCGAAACCTTTATGCTGGCCGCACTGCGCGGCGGCGGACTGCGCGCCTTGGCGGCCATGCCGGCGCAACGGGATTTGGGTGCAGAAGTCCGCCTATGGCGCCCCCTGCTGGCCTTTCCCCGCCAGGCGTTGGAAGAATATGCCCGCGAACACAGGCTGGACTGGATCGAAGACGACAGCAACCAAGACACCACCCTATTGCGCAACTGGCTGCGTTTGGAAGGTCTGCCGCCGTGGCAGCAACGCGTGCCCCATTTCGTCCGCCAATTGCCTGCCGCCATCGCCCAACTCCAGCGCGATTTGGCCTTGCTGGAGGAATATGCCGCCGCCGATTGGGCCGCCGTCCACGATGCCGCCGGCCGCTTCCATGTTGCCCGATGGCGCTCCCTCAGCCCTCTGCGCCGCGAGCGGCAGCTGTATGCCTTTGCCCGCAACCACCGACTCGGCACCCCCACCGCCGCTTCCGTGGCCGACTTCGCCGCCACCTTGTCCGCCCCTGCCACGCAACAAGCCGAATGGCCGCTGCCGCAAGGCCGCGCGGTTTATTACGGCAATCTGCTTTATGCCGCCGATGCCGCCGTCCAGCCGATTCGGCAATTGCTTTCAGGTAGCCTCACACCCGAGTGGCAAACTGCGGTATACGGCCTGCCCGAATCACTCATCCGCCACGGACATTGGCGGCCGGTATCGGCGCAAGACCGCCTGCCTCTGCGCGGCGGCGGCCACAAAAGTGTGCGCCGTCTGCTGCAGGAGCGCCGCGTGCCGCCTTTTCTGCGCCCGCTGTGGCCGGTGTGGTCGGACACCGGAAACCGCTGCCTGGCCGTGGCCCAGCTGGCCGTCTGCCCCGAAGCGGCCGTGGCCGGCGGTTATGTCTGCCGCATTCCCGAACTGGCGGCGCTGCTGCCCGTCACCCCTCATTCCGTTTGAATCCGAACAGTGAAAAACCATTGGATAAATAAAACTTTAAATTTTATTTAGAGTAAAATTTAGTAATATTTATTCGGTTTTTATTGCCTGTTTTCAACCGCAAACCCTTGTATCCGCGCCCGCTTATCCACTATAGTGCCTGCCACTGCCCGGCCGCCTGATCCCTCACAAAATAGGCAGTGCCCGATATCCGGCAGTCAGTTTCCACCATCAAGACCCCAACACTACCGAAGGAGTGCCCCATGAGAAACCCCAAACAATGGCTTGTTGCCGCCGCCCTCACCTGTCTTACCGCCGTTGCCGGCGCAGAAGGCATTACCGGCCAATGGCGCACTGTGGACGATGAAACCGGCAAACCCAAGGCCGTGATCCGCATCAGCGAAAACAACGGCGTTTACAACGGCACCATCGTACAGCTGATGCCCGGCATCGAAAACCGCTGTCCCGGCTGCAGCGGCGACAAAGCCAACGCTCCGCTGGTCGGCATGACCGTACTTACCGGCCTGAAAGAAGAAGACGGCAAATATGTGGGCGGCCGCATTTTTGATCCCAAGAGCGGCAATACCTACCGCGCCAAAGCCGAATTGGCCGACGGCGGCAATGCGCTGAAAGTGCGCGGCTACATGGGCGTATCCGCCTTGGGCCGCACCCAAACCTGGCAGCGCGTGCGCTGAGTCAAGCACTCTCTGCACATTCAGGCTCCGCGTTTTTTGCGGAGCCTGAATGCCGTTCGGGCTACCTGAACACCCCACGGCTCCGTCTGCCTGAAAATTTCTATCTGTTTTCGGTTATCATAACCCCCTTTCCCGCCTGTCTGCCTCCGCCATGCTGCACACCGATTCCCTCACCGCCGCCGCTCCCGAACGGCTGATTACCGCCCAAAAAATGTCCGCCCAAGAAGAACTGCTGGAGCGTGCTTTACGGCCGAAGACCCTGTCCGACTACATCGGCCAGGCCAAAGCCAAGGAACAGCTGGCGATTTTTATTGCCGCCGCCAAACAACGCGGCGAAGCATTGGACCACACCCTGCTGTTCGGCCCGCCCGGCTTGGGCAAAACCACACTCGCCCACATCATCGCGGGCGAACTGGGCGTTAATCTGCGCCAAACCAGCGGCCCGGTGTTGGAACGCGCCGGCGATTTGGCCGCCCTGCTCACCAATCTGGAGCCGCATGATGTGCTGTTCATCGACGAAATCCACCGCCTCAGCCCGGTGGTGGAGGAAATCCTTTATCCCGCTTTGGAAGACTACCAGCTCGACATCATGATTGGTGAAGGGCCGGCCGCCCGCTCGGTAAAAATCGACCTGCCGCCGTTTACCCTAGTCGGCGCCACCACCCGCGCCGGCATGCTCACCAATCCGCTGCGCGACCGCTTCGGCATCGTATCCCGCCTGGAATTTTACGAAAGCGGCGACTTGGCCACCATTGTGGCGCGCTCGGCGGCTTTGCTGCAGATGGCGATTGAGGAAGACGGCGCGTTTGAAATCGCCAAACGCAGCCGCGGCACTCCGCGCATCGCCAATCGTCTGCTGCGCCGCGTGCGCGACTATGCCGAAGTGAAAAGCAGCGGCCGTGTGGACGCCGCCACCGCCGATGCGGCTTTACGCATGCTGGACGTAGACGGGGAAGGCTTGGATCTGATGGACAGAAAATTTCTGGAAGCCGTGTTGCACAAATTCGGCGGCGGCCCGGTGGGGCTGGACAATATTGCAGCCGCCATTGGTGAGAGCACGGATACCATCGAAGACGTGATCGAACCGTATTTGATTCAGCAGGGTTTTCTACAGCGCACGCCGCGCGGGCGCATGGCCACCGAGCGCAGTTATCTGCATTTCGGCTGGGAGAAATAAAACCGGGGCTGAAGCAGCCACGGCTTCAGCCCCGGTTTGATGAGGAAGGATGTGCTCAGGATGACGAAGCCGGTGCAGAAGCCACTTCTGCCTCTGCGGCGGTTTCCGCCGCCCCTTCTTCCAAGGCGCTGTCGGGCAGCAAATCGGCATCGGGCTGCACATCCACTTTTTTGCCGTTCATACTCAAGGTGTTGTCCCGCACCACAATCCGGGTACTGATGATGCCCTGATCGAGTTTCAGGTAGCCTTGATCGGCCATGGCGGTCAGCATGCTGTCGAGCCACAGGCGTACCGCCTCGCTGATTTCGGCATCGGCATCGCCTGCTTCGGGATCAACGCTGATGTAGTTTTTCGCCTGCGCCACCGCCAGCTGCTCCACCAGTTTTTGCGGCAGGCTGATCTGGAAATCGGCATCGGTTTTGCGCATCATGGCATTGAAATCGTTCAAATCCGGCGCTGTCAGACCGCTGAATTTCAATGCCCCTTCGCTGCGGATGGCGCCCTGCGGCATGGCAAATTCGAAACGGCGCAGGGTGATGACGGGATCGTTGGTAAACAGGCCGGCCGCTTCGTTGCGGATGCTGGCCAACAGCGCTTCGCGCATCTCGTTTTCATCCAGCCGGCGCGAAATCAACTCGTCGCGGCGCTGCTTCAGAGCCAGCAGGCTGGCGGCGTCCAAATGCCCGGCAGCAGCCTCGATCGCCAACGGACCGTATTGCTCTTCGCCGTAAGCCAGTTTGGCAAAGCCGAAACGGCCTTCGGTGTTGATCCATTGTCCGTCTTCCGACATGGCGGTGTTCATATACAGGTTTTCCAGCTTCACCTGAGACGGCGCCACCTGGCCGTAGGGGTTGAGAAAGCTGCCGATTTGCAGATCGGACACCATATTGATCAGCTCGTTGAGCTTGATGTCGTATTCGATGCTGTCTTTCCACGCCAAGGTGAGCGAATCGAGCTTGAATTCGCTGCTACCCAAAGACAGGCCGTGGCGGCCTTCTTCGGTGTGGGTACGGATGTGCAGACCGCTGTAGGCCGCACTGCCTTTGTCGGCCAGCGTCATGGTAACGCCGGGGTTGCGGATGTCGGTTTGGTAAGACGAAAAATGGCGCGCATATTCGGTTTCACCCTGCAAGCCCTGCCATTGGATGGCAATGCCCGACAGCTCTTCATACTGGAAGGCCGGAATCTGCCAATCGAGTTTGCCGCTGCCATCCAAATGAATGACGTTGCTGAGACGGACCGGCTGCTGGTTGCCGAAAAAACGTTGCAGAATTTGTTGCGATTCGGGCTGGAAGACAAACTCGCTGTCCACCACCGCACGCACCGGTACCACGCCGTTGGCAAACAGATGGTGGCGGATGTGGTTGTTGACCGTAATCGGCTGTTTGAGCAGGGTTTTCAGATTATCCGGCAGTTTGTCTTGAACCTGTGCCAAAAAGGTGGGTTTGAAACGCAGCACCGTGGTTTCGGCGGACGAAAACCAGCCGCGCGCATACTCGCGCGATTCCACCTGCAGAAACGAGGTTTGCGCCAGCATTTCGTGCTGGCGGCTCAGGCTCTGCTCGGCCTTGATGCCCAGATAATACGGGGCGGCGCCGAACAGAACGGCTGCGGTAACGGCCGCGCCGGAAGCGGCCCATAATGACTTTTTCATGCAACAACCAAATTCAATAAGCGGTCAAGCCGCAAGGATAACACCAAATATCCGGGGTGTCGTGCTCAGGCTACCTGAAAGGCTTTCAGGTAGCCCGCATGGGCGGATTTACACATTAAACAGGAAGTGGATCACATCGCCGTCCTGCACCACATACTCCTTGCCCTCGGCCCGCATTTTGCCGGCTTCTTTGGCTTTGGCTTCGCCGCCCAAGGCAATGTAGTCCTCGTAGGCGATGACTTGGGCGCGGATAAAGCCGCGCTCGAAATCGGTGTGGATCACGCCGGCGGCTTGCGGGGCGGTGTCGCCTTTGCGGATGGTCCAAGCGCGGACTTCTTTCACACCGGCGGTGAAATAGGTCTGCAAACCCAGCAGATCATAGCCGGCGCGGATCAGGCGGTTAAGGCCGGGTTCTTCCAAACCCATTTCGGCGAGGAATTCGGCTTTTTCTTCGTCTTCGAGTTCGGCGATTTCGCTTTCCAATGCGGCGCACACGGCAACTACGGGCGCGTTTTCTTTGGCGGCCAATTCTTTCAAACGCTCCAAGTGCGGATTGTTTTCAAAACCGTCTTCGGCAACGTTGCCCACATACATGGCGGGTTTGGCGGTGAGCAGGAACAGGGGGCGCAGCATGGCAAGTTCTTCGGTCTCCAAGCCGAATGAGCGTACGGGTTTGCCCTCATTGAGGTGCGGCAGCAGTTTTTCGCACAAGGCAACGAGTTTTTGCGCGTCTTTGTCGCCTGATTTGGCACGTTTGCCTTCACGGATAATGGCTTTTTCTACACTGGCAAGGTCGGCCAATGCCAGCTCGGTGCCGATGGTTTCGATGTCGGCAATCGGATCAACTTTCCCGGAAACGTGCACAATGTTGTCATCGTCGAAGCAGCGCACCACGTTCACAATGGCATCGGTTTCGCGGATGTTGGCCAGAAACTGGTTGCCCAAACCTTCGCCTTTGCTGGCGCCGGCCACCAAGCCGGCGATGTCGACAAATTCGACAATCGCCGGCTGCATTTTCTGCGGGTTCACGATTTTTGCCAGCTCGGCCATGCGCGGATCGGGCACTTCCACAATGCCCACATTCGGCTCGATGGTACAGAAAGGATAGTTGGCCGCCTCAATGCCAGACTGGGTTAAGGCGTTGAATAAAGTGGATTTGCCTACATTGGGCAGGCCGACGATGCCGCATTTTAAACTCATACCGCTCCTTGCAGATTCGGAAAAATGGAAAAGGGCGGATTATAGCACCATGCCGCCTCGTCTGCGGCAAAGAGGCTGCCTGAAAACAAAAGGATGCCTGCATCATCACAAGCATCCTTCGGGCGCGTCGCCAATCGGCTTTCAGGTAGCCGCTCAGGCTTCTTTGGCCTGCCAAGTGTCTTTCAGCGCCACGGTGCGGTTGAACACGGGTTTTTCTTTGCTATGGTCGTAGCGGTCGGTCACAAAATAGCCCAATCGTTCAAACTGCCAGCGGCTTTCCGGTGCCAAAGCGTTCGCCGCCGGCTCCACATAAGCGGTGATTTCTTTCATGGATTCGGGGTTCAGAAAATCGGTAAACGGCCGGTATTCGCCGTCTTCGCCGCGCACGGCATCCGGGCGCGGTTCGGTAAACAGGCGGTCGTACAAGCGTACGGTGGCGGGCACGGCATGCTCCGCAGACAGCCAGTGGATCACACCTTTTACTTTGCGGCCTTCGGGCTTTTTGCCCAGCGTATCGTGGTCGATGCTGCATTTGAGCTCGATTACCCTGCCGTTTTCGTCTTTGACCACTTCGTCGCACTTGATCACATAGCTGTAACGCAGGCGCACTTCGCCGCCCAAAGTCAAACGCTGCCAGCCTTTGGGCGGGGTTTCACTGAAATCGTCGGCTTCGATATACAGAGTCTGGCTGATGGGCACTTCGCGGTCGCCCATTGCTTCGTGATGCGGGTGGTAAGGCGCGCTGCGGCTTTGGGTTTTGCCGGCCTCAAAATTGGTGAGCGTGACCTTAATCGGGTTTAAGACGGCCATCACGCGCGGGGCGGAATTTTCCAACTCTTCGCGAATCGCGCCTTCAAGCACGCTCATGTCCACCACGTTTTCGGACTTGGAAATGCCGATGCGCTTGGCAAACAGGCGCAAGCCTTCGGGCGTGTAGCCGCGGCGGCGCATGCCGGAAATAGTGGGCATGCGCGGGTCGTTCCAGCCTGTAACGTGGCCTTCCGAAACCAATTGGTTCAGTTTGCGCTTGGATGTGATGGAATACAGCAGCTCCAAACGCGAAAACTCGTATTGGCGCGGATGGTTGTCGATCGGGATATTATCGAGCACCCAGTCATACAGCGGGCGGTGGGCTTCAAATTCGAGCGTACACAGCGAATGGGTGATTTTTTCGATGGCATCGGAAATGGCATGGGTGTAGTCATACATGGGGTAAATGCACCACTTGTCGCCGGTATTGTGGTGATGCGCGCGGCGGATGCGGTAAATCACCGGATCGCGCAGGTTTACGTTGCCTGCGGCCATGTCGATTTTCAGGCGCAGGGTTTTGCTGCCGTCGGGGAATTCGCCGTTTTTCATGCGCATGAACAAATCGAGGTTTTCTTCGATGTTGCGGTCGCGGTAGGGGCTGTTTTTGCCCGGCTCGGTGAGCGTGCCGCGGTATTCGCGCATTTCTTCGGCGCTTAAGTCGTCCACATAGGCTTTGCCGTCTTGAATCAGGCCGACGGCGTAATCGAACAGTTGGTCGAAATAGTCGGACGCATAACGGGGCTCGCCCGCCCATTCGAAACCCAACCATTGCACGTCTTCTTTAATCGAATCCACGTATTCCTGATTTTCTTTTTCGGGGTTGGTGTCGTCGAAACGCAGATTGCACAGGCCGTCGTAAATATAGGCCAAACCGAAGTTCAGGCAGATGGATTTGGCGTGGCCGATGTGCAGATAGCCGTTCGGCTCAGGTGGGAAACGGGTTTGGACCGCAGTATGCTTGCCGCTTTTGAGGTCTTCGTCGATGATGGTGCGGATAAAGTGGTTGTCGGCAAATTGGTCTTTGTTCATCATGGCTGTCTGTTTTGGATAGATGATTGGAATTTTGGGCTTTCAGGTAGCCTGAGGCTACCTGAAAGCCATTTGACGGGTTTACTGGCCGCAATCGGCACCGCCTTCTGCCGCCCGTTCGAGCTGGCAATGCAGCTTGTGCGCCAGCATAAACGCAATATCGGAAGACTGGTTGGACATCACGGTGAAATGTCCCATCTTGCGGCCGGGCCGCGCTTCTTTCTTGCCGTAAAGATGCAGTGCCACATCGGCACGCTGCAGCAGGCGCAACCAATCAACCTTGCCGTTAGCCGGCCACACATCGCCCAACAGATTGGCCATGCAGCACGGCGTAAGCAGACGGGTATCGGCCGGCGGCAACCCGCACATCAAGCGCACCTGCTGCTCGAATTGATCGCTGGCACAGGCATCCAAAGTATAGTGGCCGGAGTTGTGCGGACGCGGTGCGATCTCGTTCACAATCAATTCCTGCCGCGTGCCGATCACAAACATTTCCACTGCCAGCACGCCCACATAATCCAAGGTATTGGCCAAACGGGCGGCCAACTCCTGCGCCCGCTTCTGCACATCGTCGGGCAGGCGGGCCGGCACGATGGAATACGCCAAAATGCCGTCTTCGTGGCGGTTTTCCGAGGGCGGGAAACATTTGATCTGGCGGTCGTTCAGGCGGCACACCAAAACGGAAATTTCGGCATGCAGATCCAGCATTTTTTCCAGCACACAAGGCACGCCTTTCAGGGTTTGAAATGCCGCCCGCACTTCCTCCACCGTACTCACGCGCACCTGGCCTTTGCCGTCGTAGCCCAGCGCCGCCGTCTTCAAGATGCCCGGCAGCAAGGCAGCGGTTTCGGCTTCGCTAATGTCTTCAGGCTTTTCCACCACCTGATACGGCGCAGTCTGCAAGCCGGCCTTGCGTATCCACATTTTTTCACGAATGCGGTTTTGTGCGATCTCCACACAATCGCCCGAAGGCGACACCGCCGTTTCCAAAGCCAAAGCGCGCATGGCTTGGGCATTGACGTTTTCAAATTCGGTGGTCACCGCCGCACAGGCCGCCATATCGGCCAAAGCCTGCAAATCGTCATAAGCCGCGCAGAGGTGGCGGTCGGCAAACTCGGCCGCCGGCGCATTCGGATCGGGATCCAACACCGTTACCCGGTATCCCATCTGCTTGGCGGCCACGGTAAACATCCGGCCCAGCTGGCCGCCCCCCAAAATACCCAGCATCGCGGGCGGCAAAATCGGATTCGCTGTTTCAATCATGATGAAAAACTCCGCCATCCCCTGCTTTACGGACGGCCTGCATCTGCGTTGCTCACGTTTTTTAAAAAATTTTTGCAAATAGGCGGCCTGCACCCCTGCTTTAAGCGCATTATTCTACCGAAAGAAGGCGGCAAAGCCTAGCCAAAAGGATTAGCCAATTGAAAAATATTCATTTTTTAAAAGAATATGAATAAGCCTCCAAATCAAGCACAGAAAACCACGTATTCATTACCCTGATAACAAACTGGCCGCCACCACTCCCTTCTGCCGCCGAAAAATCGGTTCTTCCGCCGCATCAAAAGCAGAATGTACCTAAGCCGTCACAATCTTATGCTAATATCCGAGCAAACGCTTAAATTGGAAAAACGGCTTGCGGCAGAGCCAAACAAGCAAAACTGGTTTACATAAATTAAAATTTTATTTCTTTTTGACATAAATCCATTTTTCCGCCGCCGATTTATGGTATAAATCCGCACATTCGTGCAAACACAGTTTCGACAGCCAAGGGCTGCCTGAAACCAAGCAATAAAAAAATAAAAATCAAGCGCCGGTTGCCGGCAACCGGCATCATCACAACGACTGCAAAGGAGTCTGTATTATGTCTGCACAAAACCCCACCCAAAAAGTTGCCTTGGTAACCGGTGCGCTAGGGGGCATCGGTTCGGCCATCTGCCGCACCCTGCTGGCAGACAACTACCGCATCATCGCCCTGCTCTCTTCCGGCGACGGCGAGCGCGAGCGGCAGTGGTTGCAGCAGGAAGGCTTCGATGCATCATCCATCCGTTTCGTCATTACCGATGTTAACCAACACGACACCGCCGCCGAGGCCATCAACAATGCCCTCAATGCGGAAGGCCGCATCGATCTGCTGGTCAACAACGCCGGCATCACCCGTGATGCCCAGTTTAAAAAAATGAGTTTCGAGCAATGGTGCGCCGTATTGGATACCAACTTGAAATCGCTGTTTACCGTTACCCAGCCGGTTTTCCAACGCATGCTGGAGCAAAAATCCGGCCGCATCATCAACATCACCTCGGTAAACGGCCTGAAAGGCCAGTTCGGCCAAGCCAACTATTCTGCCGCCAAAGCCGGCATGATCGGCTTCACCAAGGCTTTGGCGGCAGAGGGTGCCCGTGCAGGTGTTTGCGTTAATGCAATTGCGCCCGGCTACACCGCCACCCCCATGGTAACCGCCATGCGCGATGACGTAGTAGACAGCATCAAAGCCCAAATTCCCATGCAGCGCTTGGCCGAGCCGGCCGAAATCGCTGCCGCCGTCGGCTATCTGGCCGGAGACGGTGCCGCCTATATCACCGGGGAAACCCTGTCGATCAACGGCGGGCTGTATATGCATTGATTTGCCGTTAAACCTTAGCGGCCCGTTCCGCCGGAAATCCGGCATCCTTCTAACTAAACCGTAAATAACCGAAACCAACCTTTTAAGGAGTGAGATTTTATGTACACCGATTTGTTCAAAACCTTGAGCGACCAATCGCAAAACACTTTTGAGCCGGTATTGAAGTTCAACCAACTGGTCGCCAAAAACTTTTCCGCGCTGACCAATCTGCAACTGGACTCTGCCCGCCAATACGCCGACATCGGCTTGGCTCAAATCCACATGAACAGCCAAATCAAAGACGTACAAACCCTGATCAGCAGCGGCACCAAACAAATGGAAACCATGACCCGCATCAGCCAGCAAATGATTGAAGACGGCAAAAAACTGTCTGCCCTGGCCAACGAGTTCAAAACCGAACTCGACAAACTGGTTGCCGAATCCGTAGAGAAAAAGAAATAAGTCTCTGACTTCGGGGCTGCCGCCGCCCACAGCGGCTCCTGAGCCGCTTCAGGCTACCTGAAAAACTGCAGCCCGCAAGCGGCGCCGGCAACGGCGGCCGCATTTCCTTTTGTTTACCTAACCGCACACTCGCTTCGGGAGTACAACATGACGCAGGAAGCCTTCAAGCCCAACGAAACCCTACAGCAGTTCTTCAATTTCAACGAAAACATCTGGCAGAAAATCCAAGAATTCTACTATGGCGAAAGCCCCCTGAGCGAAGCCCTCACCAAAATCAACACCGAAGATTTGGGCAAATTCTACGAAGCCGTCGCCAAAAACCCCGCCCGCCTGATGGAAATGCAGATGAAATGGTGGCAGGGTCAGATGGAAATTTACCGCAACGTGATGCTGCGGGCTTCCGACAACAGCGTGACTCCCTTTATCGACGACCTGCCCGGCGACCGCCGCTTTAAAAACGAATTGTGGAAAACCCAACCCCAATTCGACCTGTTGCGCCAATCTTACCTGCACTTCTCCACCACCTGCGAGAGCATGATCGATTCCGTCGACGGCCTCAGCGAACCAGTGCGCAACCGCCTGCACTTCTTCATGCGCCAAACCATCAATGCGCTCTCCCCCGGCAACTTCATCTGGACCAACCCCGAAATCCTCAAGCTCACCGTTGAAGAAAACGGCGAAAACCTGCTGCGCGGCATGAAGCTGTTCCACGAAGACCTGATGAACAGCGCACGCTACCTGAAAATCCGCATGATGAAAGACCACGCCTTCGAAGTGGGCGTTGATTTGGCCGTTACTTCCGGCAGTGTGGTCTTCGAAAACGAAATCTTCCAACTGCTGCAATACGACGCCGTTACCCCGGACGTTTACAAAACCCCGCTGCTGATCGTCCCGCCCTTCATCAACAAATACTACATCCTCGATTTACGCGAGCAGAACTCTTTTGTCCACTGGCTGCGCAGCCAAGGCCATACGGTTTTCCTGATGTCTTGGGCCAATCCCGACAAAGCCCGGCAGCACATCGGTTTTGAAGACTTGGCCGTTTCCGGCATCTGTGAAGCCGTACGCGTCATCGAAGACATCACCGGCGAAAAAGAAGTCAATGCCCTGGGTTATTGCATGGGCGGCACCCTCTTGGCCGCTACTCAAGGCTATTATGTCGGCAAGCGATTGAAAAACCGTATCAAGTCCGCCACCTACATGACCACCGTTCTGGACTTCGAAAACCCCGGCGAACTGGGCGTATTCATCAATGAACCGGTTATCAGCGCCATTGAAAAAATGGACAAACAGTTGGGTTATTTCGACGGCCGCCAGCTGGCCGTTACCTTCAGCCTGCTACGCGAAAACTCGCTCTATTGGAACTACTACATCGAAAACTACTTAAAAGGCAAAGAGCCTGCCGAATTCGACATCCTCTACTGGAACAGCGACGGCACCAACGTCACCCCCAAAGTCCACAGCTTCCTATTGCGCGATCTTTATCTGAACAACAGCTTGGCCGAGCCGGGCAAAGTGAAGCTCGGCGGCGTCAGCATCAACCTGTCTCGCGTCAAAACGCCCAACTTCTTTATCTCCACCAAAGAGGACCACATCGCACTATGGGAAGAAACCTTTAAAGGCTCCAAACATTTAGGCGGGGAAAGCACTTTGGTGCTGGGCGAATCCGGCCATGTAGCCGGCATCGTCAACCCGCCGGCCAAAAACAAATACGGCTACTTCACCAACTCGGCCGCTTTTGAAAACGGCAAAGACTGGTTAGCGGCCGCCGAACATCATGAAGGTTCTTGGTGGACACACTGGCAACGCTGGGTACAAGCCTATGCCGGTGAAAAAATTCCCGCCCGCAGCATCGGCAGCGAAAACTTCCCGCCCTTGGCTGCCGCACCGGGCAGCTATGTGAAAGTAAACCTGGTTAAATAAAACAATTACCCCTGCCCTATATAAAACAGGCTACCTGAAAACTTTCAGGTAGCCTGTCATTTATGTGGCCGAAGAAGATTAGCTTAACATCAGAATATCGCAAACTCAGTGCCACAAGGCAAGACCAAGCATCAGATATACAGCACTTCCACCACTTCGTATTCACGCAAGCCGCCCGGCGCCTGCACCTCAGCCACATCCCCCTCTTCCTTGCCAATCAAAGCCCGGGCAATGGGAGAGCTAACAGAAATTTTGCTCTCTTTGATGTCGGCCTCATCGTCTCCGACAATCTGATAACGGACTTGGGTTTCATTTGCCAAATCCTCCAACACCACCGTACTGCCAAACACAATCTTGCCCTCGGCATGGATTTCAGTCGGATCAATTATATGGGCAAGGGACAGCTTGTTTTCAATTTCGGCAATCCGGCCCTCGATAAAACCCTGTTTTTCCTTAGCCGCTTCATACTCGGCATTTTCAGACAAATCACCGTGGGAGCGGGCCTCAGCAATGGCCTCAATAATGGCAGGACGGGCAACACTTTTCAGCTGCTGCAGCTCCTGTTTTAAAAGTTCGGCACCACGCACGGTTAAAGGAATTTTCTGCATACTGCATTCTCCGCATGAAGTAGGATTCGGGCAGACTCTCCTTAAGCGCTGCCCGAACCTGTTTTTTTCCATAAAAAGGCAAGCCGCCCGAAAAACCGGCGGCTTGTTCTATATTTTCTGATATACATTGTAACAGATAGCATGGGAAGCGCCAAGCGCCACATAATGATAATTGCACTTAGTCTTCAGTAAATAAATACAAATCGTAAGATAAGCTGATATAATTGAGCCGAATTGATAAGGCTAAAATTACCTATTTGATATTATTAAATTAAATAGAATCACTTTGTTTGAAAACAACTGAAAGATACATCCATGAGAATATTATTGACCGGAGCCAAAGGCCAAGTCGGCCAAAGTCTGAAGCAGCAAAAACCCGAACATTGGGAAATGATTGCCGCCGACTCCACCACCTTGGACATTACCCAAGCCCAAGCCGTCAATAATATGGTGCAAAATTTCGAACCGGACGTCATCATCAATGCCGCCGGCTACACCGATCTAGAGGCCGCTGAATTCAATAAAGACAAGGTATTCGCCGTCAATGCAGAAGGCGTGCGCAATTTGGCCGCTGCCGCCTCCAAACACAATGTCCGCTTTATCCATATTTCCAGCGACTACGTGTTCGACGGCCAAAAAGACAGCCCCTACACCGAATTAGACTACCCCAATCCCCTCAGCACCTATGCCAAATCCAAATTAGCCGGTGAATTGCTGGCCTTGGCCGCCAATCCAGACAGCATCATCATCCGCAGCTCATGGGTGTTCTCCGAGTACGGCAGCAATTTTGTTAAAGACATTATCGCCCAGGCCGACCAAGAAACCATCTCCGTTGTAACCGACAAAATCGGTTGTCCCACTTACGCCGGCGACTTGGCCAAACTGATGATTCAATTCGCTCAAGAACCGCGCATTACGCCCGGAATCTATCATTTCTGCGGTGATGTTCCCGTAACCCGATACGAATTTGCCCAAATTATTTTGCATGCTTTAGCCAAGATCCGACCAGTAAAAGCCATGATTCAAGAAACTGTTTCTATACAAATAGATGAGCAAACACCTCGCCCGCCTTATAGCGTATTAAGCTGTGAAAAAATACGCAAGCTTAGTTATATTCCCTCAGATTGGCAAGCAGCATTGAAGTATATTTTCGCCTTCTACACTTAACAATACTGGAAAATAAATTTACAAATTTTATGTAATCACAATAGGAATTTAACCATGCTCTCTAACCAAACTATTCTCATTACGGGTGGTACCGGCTCTTTTGGTAACACTTTTGTTCCCATGACTCTGGAAAAATATAATCCAAAGAAAATTATTATTTTTTCTCGTGATGAGATGAAACAATGGGATATGGCAAAAAAATATCAAAATGATAATCGAGTTCGCTTTTTCATTGGTGACGTACGCGACAAAGATCGCCTTTACCGTGCGTTAGATGGTATAGATTATGTTATACACGCAGCAGCTACTAAAATTGTGCCGACTGCCGAGTATAATCCTTTTGAGTGTGTTAAAACTAATATTAACGGCGCAATGAATTTAATTGATGCTTGCATTGATAAAGGTGTGAAGAAAGTTGTGGCTCTTTCTACTGATAAAGCAAGTAGCCCTATTAATCTTTACGGTGCTACAAAACTAGCATCAGATAAACTTTTTGTAGCTGGAAATGCTTATTCAGGTGAACATGGTACACGTTTTTCAGTTGTTCGTTATGGTAATGTCATGGGCTCAAGAGGCTCTGTCATTCCCTTCTTTTTGTCTATACGAGACCAAGGAATTCTGCCGATTACTGATGCACGCATGACCCGCTTTATGATTTCTCTAGAACAGGGTGTAGAATTAGTATGGCATGCATTTGAAGATATGGAAGGTGGAGAAATTTATGTCAAAAAAATCCCTTCCATGAGGATGACTGACTTGGCCAGCACTATTGCTCCCAAATGCAAACAGCAAATCATTGGCATTCGCCCTGGAGAAAAGTTACATGAGCAAATGATTAGCGCAGAAGATGCATACTATACTTATGAATATCCCGAACATTTTAAAATTCTTCCTGCTATTAACGGATGGAGTAACTCAGCGGAACGAATTAAAGATGGAAAGAAGGTTCCAGAAGGATTTGTGTATGCCAGTGACAATAACAGTGAATGGATGACCTCTACGGAGCTAACAACTTGGATAATTAATAATCAGCATAAAATAGGCAATATTTAAGTCAAAACTTCAGGGCATATTGATATTTGTTACCTGCTAGATTCTCGATTAAAAATTCGTGTCTATTGCGTCACCAACGCTAACAAAATGTACAACCTTAATGCGACGCGCATTTTCACTTGGTATACATGGCTCTTACCGTGAAAAACCGTCTCACAAACCATTCATCGACAGATTTTGAACACTTAATCTATCAACCAACCACCTAAAGGTCTAGTTTTTATAAAGTAGGAAATGATTATGATCCCCTATGGGCGCCAAAATATTAATCAAGCCGATATTGATGCTGTTGTTGCAGTACTCCAGTCCGATTTCCTTACTCAAGGACCCAAAGTTCCTTCATTTGAAGCTGCATTAGCCGAATATTGCGGAACAAAGCATGCATTGGCTGTCAACAGTGCCACATCTGCTTTACATATTGCTTGTTTGTCACTAGGCTTGGGACCAGGTAATTTTCTCTGGACCTCTCCAATTTCTTTTGTTGCTTCGGCAAATTGTGCTCTCTACTGTGGCGCAGAAATTGATTTTGTAGATATAGATCCACAGACCTTAAACTTATCTCCATCAACTTTGGCTGAAAAACTAGAAAAAGCTAAACAAGATAACAAGCTTCCTAAAATTGTCGTTGCGGTTCACTTATGCGGAGAACCTTGCAATATGGCTGAAATTTATGCCTTGTCTAAAAAATATGGCTTTGCCATTATTGAAGATGCCTCTCATGCTATCGGCGCACGCTATCAAAGCCAAATGGTCGGCTCTTGTCAATATAGTGATATTACTGTATTCAGTTTCCACCCAGTTAAGATTATTACAACAGCAGAAGGTGGAATGGCGCTGACCAATCGAGATGATTTGGCAGAAAAAATGGCATTATTGCGTAGCCACGGTATTACTCGCGAATCTCATCTAATGACTAAACAAACTGAGGGAGAATGGTATTATCAACAGCTTGATCTGGGATTCAACTACCGCATGACCGAACTTCAAGCGGCATTAGGCATCAGTCAACTACAACGTTTAGAAGAGTTTATTGTACGTCGTCATTTACTGGCGGAACGATATGATAATTTACTTTCTGATCTACCAATACGCTGTCAAATTCGAAATACAAAGAATCGATCAGCCTTGCATTTATATCCTATCCGTATTTCACCAGAAAGTGGTAAAACAAGAACACAAGTATTCGATAGTTTGCGAAAAAATGGAGTTGGAGTGAATGTCCACTATATTCCGATTCATATTCAGCCTTATTATCAGAAAAATTTTCACTTCAAAATTGGTAGTTTTCCCCAAGCAGAACAGTACTACGCAGAGGCCATCAGTCTGCCCTTATACGCAGATTTAAGCAAATCAGACCAAGATAAAGTGATTGCTACATTACGCAACTCCCTACTGTAAAAAGTCAAAAAGCTGAACAAATATATGTAAATATTCAATGTATGATCTAGCTAACTACTTGAATTTGATTTCCTGAGTATCATAATGACCTTATGTATTATTCCTGCTCGCGGCGGCAGCAAACGTATACCTCGTAAGAATATCAAGAATTTTTGTGGCCTTCCCATGATTGCTCATTCTATTCGAACGGCTATAGATAGTGGTTGCTTTAACCAAATTATTGTTTCTACTGACGATGATGAGATAGCCTCTATCTCGGAAAAATATGGTGCAAGCGTACCATTCATCAGACCTGCCGACTTAGCTGATGACTATGCTACAACTGGATCCGTAATATATCATGCTCTAAAAGTGCTCACTGAGCACCAGATATATCTTCCCAACTGTATTTGCTGTCTTTATGCTACTGCACCGTTCACAAAAGCGAATGATTTAAAAGAAGGGCTATCAGTTTTGCAAGCAAACCATGCTGACTACACTTTCAGCGTGACAACTTTTCCATTTCCAATACAAAGAGCTCTCAAATCGGACGCAAATGGCCTAATCTCCATGCTCCAACCAGAAAACTACTTAACTCGATCTCAAGACTTGGAAGAAACGTGGCATGATGCTGGTCAATTTTATTGGGGTACCCAAACAGCCTGGTTAGAAGAATTACCTATTTTTAATAGTCGAACCTATGGCATACCAATACCTAGATACCGGGCGCAAGATATTGATAACCATGAAGATTGGCAGCGTGCCGAATTAATGTTTAAAATTTTAAAACAACAGCACGAGGATTCATGATGAATTTCCTTATTCGTGCAGATGCGTCTTTTGATATCGGAAGCGGCCATATTATGCGCTGCCTCACATTAGCGAACGCTCTAAAAAAAGAAGCCCATCAGGTTCACTTTATCTGTCGAAACCTGCCTGGTAATCTAATTGATACAATTCAAAAAGCTGGTTTCGACTGTACCGTATTAGCTACGAACACTATTGATAAATTACAAAATAATACAGAAAAATTCCAATTAGCACATGCTGACTGGCTGCCAGTATCCCAACAACAAGATATTACTGATTGCAAGGCGATAATCCGCCAACTGAAACCTGACTGGATTATCGTAGATCACTATGCGCTTTCTAAACCGTGGCAGAAGCAAGCTAAACTTTATTTTAGCTGTAAAATTATGGTCATTGATGATCTTGCGGACCGCCTTCATGATGCAGACTTACTTTTAGATCAAAACCTTGGCCGTAGTGAAGTAGATTACCAAAAATTATTACCTTCACATTGCCAAATGCTACTTGGTCCTCGTTATGCACTATTACGTCCTGAATTTAGGCAATGGCGAACATATAGTTTACATCGCCGCTCCTCCCATACTTACCAACACAATAATATATTAGTTAATTTTGGTGGTGTAGATAAGAGCAATCATACTTTAACCATTTTAAAAATTTTAACTGAAGTATATTCAGATCTTATACCGCCTTTTTCAGTAACCGTAGTCATGGGGACTACTGCCCCACATATAGAAAGAATAAAGAACTATGCAGAACAGGCTCCTTATCCTTGCCGTATATTAGTTAATATACAAAATATTGCTGAGGTCATGAGTCACGCAGATTTAGCTATAGGTGCAGCAGGCAGTACATCTTGGGAACGCTGTTGTCTAGGACTACCTACGCTAGTATTGGTTTTAGCTGAAAATCAAAACGAAATTGCTTTACAGCTACAAAATAAGGGGGTAGCAATTTATCTTTATGGAGATAAAATTAACGGTTCATATTTTAAAAAGCTTATAAATGCAAATCAACATAATATAGTATGGCAATCAATGGGAAAAAAAGCTTCTAGGTTAGTTGACGGATTAGGAGCCTACAGAGTAGTTCATACTATTTTTAAAATGAAATAAATTAATTTTAAATTATGAAAATAGCAATTTTATGTGATTCCGAAACACACCCTATCAATCCTTATTTACAAAACTGGATAGAAACAAATCAGAGCTTCAATATTTCAATCCATAGAGACCCTAAAACATTACAAGGAGGAGATATTTTATTCCTTATTTCCTGTAATATTATTATTAAACAAGAAATATTAGATCTCTATACTCATGTTTTAGTAATTCATGCAAGCAATCTGCCTAAAGGCAGAGGATGGAGCCCACATATCTGGCAAATTCTAGAAGGCAAAACCAATATTACTGTTAGCCTACTTGAAGCATCAGAGAAAGTGGATACAGGAAAAATTTGGAAAAAAATACAATGCGATATTCCAGAAACATTTTTATATGATGAAATTAATGATAGAATTTTCAAAGCTGAACTTGAACTCATGGATTATGCTGTAATGAATTATGCAAATATCCAACCCGTCGAACAAGACCCTAAAATTACTCCATCTTACTATCCTAAAAGACAACCATCAGATAGTGAATTAGACATTAACTCAAGCATTATTTCACAATTTAATAAAATTCGAGTTTCTGATCCTAATAGATATCCTGCTTTTTTCTATATAAATGGTATAAAATTTAATCTTTTTATTACAAAGGAGTAATATTAAATGCACGAAATAAAAATTGGCAGTATTAAAATCTCTCCAAATCAAAAACCTTACATCATTGCAGAAATGTCTGCCAACCATAATGGAAGCATTGATACTGCTAAAAAAATTATTGCTGCCGCCAAAGCATCTGGGGCAGATGCTATTAAATTACAAACCTATACTCCCGACACTATTACTTTAAACAGCGATTTATCTGATTTTCAAATAAAGGGGACGCTATGGGATGGCCTAACACTTTATGAACTATATCAAAAAGCCTATACACCATGGGAATGGCATAAACCTTTATTTGATTACGCTCGCGAAATAGGAATTACTATATTTAGTTCACCATTCGATTTTTCTGCCGTAGACCTACTTGAAAGCCTAGATGCCCCCGCTTACAAAATTGCATCCTTTGAGGTCATAGACTTGCCTCTCATCCGACGTGTTGCCCAAACAGGGAAACCCATAATTATTTCAACAGGAATGGCTAATTTTGAAGAAATTCAAGAAGCTATTGATACCGCTAAAACAGCAGGATGCCGAGATTTAATTATTTTACACTGTGTTAGTGGCTATCCTGCCCCTCCTAGTGATTATAATTTGCGTACATTATCGGATATGATCGAACGTTTTGGCACACTTGTTGGTCTTTCCGATCACACATTAGACAATACAACTGCTATTGCTAGTATAGCATTGGGTGCTTGTGTCATTGAAAAGCACTTTACTTTAGATCGAAATGGTGGAGGGCCTGATGACAGTTTCTCTCTTGAACCTACAGACTTGCAAGCCTTGTGCAGAGATAGTACGATTGCTTGGGAAGCTTTAGGGCGTATTGAATATGGTTTAAAGTCTAGCGAAAAAGGCAATATACAATTCCGCCGCTCTCTTTATTTTGTAAAAGACATGCAAGCTGGAGATATAATTGATCCAACTTGTATTCGAAGTGTTCGGCCGGGATACGGCTTGGCTCCTAAATACTGGGATAATTTAATCGGAAAAAAAGTAAAATATCAAATTAAAGCCAATACGCCTACTAAATGGGAATTAATTGAATCTACTCCAAAATCAATGTAAATAAATACCAATATAATTAAAAGACCGTCCTAAATAACTGGAGATATTCAACTTTAAGTTAAAATTTTCCATACAAAAAAGCCACCTTCGCCAATATAAACACCATAAACTCATCTAACTGTTTGTTTCAAGCAGTACTAACACACGTTACCACCCTGTTGGTTAGCCTCAATAAACATACCGCTTTTTGCTACTTCCATAGCCTACAACAGTTCATTTACCAAACTAGCTACACTTATTGGAAATACTTGATGAATAAATGGATACCGATAAGAATTACTTTAACGGATAGTGAAAAGGAAACTTTAACTAGGATTCAGCGGGTAAAGCCACGTAATAGAACCGAGAGTTTTTAGAACTTGACAAAATATCATTTACACAAGCTCAACGGTATTTCAAAAATCACTTTGATATTTATTTGAAATTTTGTGAATAACTTTTTAACAACAATGAAATAAAAATTCAAATTTTCATTTCAAATAATTAGTAAAAGATTATTTAACATAGTCACTTGGAGCAGCACATTCATTTATTCATTAATTAATTATATAGGCTGCCTTTTATAGTTAAGGAGCCTGAATTTTATGAAAATTATCAAAGATAGTATTATTTATTTATTTAGTGAGCTATTTTCTAAAGCTCTACCATTCTTATTACTACCTTATTTAACTCGTAAACTAGGAGTAGCCGGATTTGGAGAACTATCTTATTGGCAGACAATTTTTTCATTATTATTACTCATCTTCAGTCTTAGCCAAGAGGGTGCTATTACTCGTTATTATTATTTTTATGGTAAACGTAATCTTATTAATGTTATATATGCAAGTTATCTGTATACAATATTTATTACTACAATCACATTAACTCTAGCATGGCTTACACAATCTATCATTTTGGCTATCACTGCATTAGCAGCTACTGCACAAACCTTCTTGAACACTCAACTCAGTATACGACAATGTCAAAAACAGGTTTGGTCCTATGCAACTATACAAATAGCTAGTGGACTATCCACTACCATTGGAACTATTCTATTTTTAGAGCTCACTTTAAATCATTTAGTTGAGAAAAGATTTCTTGCAATTTTTATAGGCAATATAGCGATATTCATAATTTCTTTTTTTCACTTCACAACTACTATATCAGCTAAAAAATTTAAATTTCATTTATTAAATAAGTCACTATTATATATTTTGAATTTTGGTTTACCTCTTATATTACACCAAGCAAGCTATTTTATCAAAGGACAACTTGATCGCATTTTTATATACCAAAATTTTAGTCTAAAAGAATTAGGTATTTATACTGCTAGCTACCAAATAGCTAGCTTTATCAGTATATTATTAATGGCAATGAATAAGGCTATAGTTCCTTATTACTATCAAGCTTTAAAAACAAAAAAATTAGGAAAAAATAAAGTAATTAAGTTATCAATAATAGGATTATTAGTTTCTCCTATACCTGCTACTATAGCATTATTTGTACCAGAATTTTTTTTTATTTGGCTCCTAGGAGAGCAATATAATGGAGTTCACTATTATATAATTTTATTTCTGATAGGATTTGGATTGGCGATTCCTTATTTTATACTAATAAATTATTTATTTTATTATGGAGATAATAAATTTATTACCTTATGCTCACTTTCATCCTCCATTATCCATATAATATTATTACTGCTACTAATAAAAATAAATATTAAATTACTTCCTTTATCTATGATAATATCTAATACAGTTTTACTTTTCCTCTTATATTGGGTAATTATTAAAATTAAAAAAACTAACCATGAATATTAAGCAGATAATTCAATTTGAAGAAAAAAATAGTGTTTGGAATATTTTTTTTAAACACATTCCAGTTTGGTCATATTTGCGAGGTGCTTTCAATCAGCAACATTTACCTTATAAACCAAAAATAAAGTTTGCATGGTCTGACATAAGAGGTTTATATACCTTCTGCAGTCTCATTTGGAAAAAGAACCATGTAGTAGTATTCATCTCAGCCAGACCAGATTTAATAGAATATACTAAATTGTGCTTACAAAAAAAATTTCCGACTGAAGAAAAAATTATTTTTTATCGTACTGAAATTTTACAAGGAAATACTTTCTTCATAGAATCGTTGAGATTTATATTTAGAAAACTTTTTTGGCTTTTACATTTAAATTTTTATAAGTCTACCATTCTAGAGCTAAAAATAATAGAAAAAAAAAACAAATATAGCCAAATCAAAGATTTAATTGGAGACTATTATTTTAATTATTTTCTATCTTTTTTTCTCAAGAACTCAGTAGCTGTTTTATACAGTAATGCTGTTATTCCTCGTACTGAAAGATATTTAAATTTATACCATTCGATAGAAATTCAACATGGTGTTATCCATAATGCCCATTTAGACTACATACATTCTCCTTTCATCAAGAATAAATTATACTGCTATTCTAAATTAGTACAAAAAAATCTAACTGATTGGAAATTTTCAGGGAAAGTAATTGTTATACCTAAAATACCTAAAAAAGAATCAATTATTAAAAAAGAAATTGTTATATTTAGCACGGTAGATCAAAGATATTCAAAATTAATTGAAGAATTAAGCTATATGATGGAATTAAAAGGTTGGGATTTTAATATCAAATTACATCCCAGGGATTTATACCCTTATCAAAGAAGTCTAAAAGAAAAATTTCTAAATGAAATTGACCCATTATCAGTTAAAATTCCAATATTACCAGATACTAGTCTAATTTCTGATTGTTTTTTGAACAACAAATACTTCATTTATCTATCTACAGGAAGTAAAAAAAATATTGAAGAGATTAGAAGTTACTTAATTGAAAAATACTATATATATGAAAATAGAAATATAAATTTTGATATTGCGTTTGACTTAGGGCAACTTATAAAAAAAATGGAAAAAGTATATGAAGATGAAAATTAATAATGCATTAATGCTAATCACGTTGTTTCCATTATTTCTACCTGTTAAATTTATAGCATTTTCTTTAATTGCCTCTATACTTTCAATTTCATATTATCTTTTTAAAATCAAAATAACAATTAGAGGTAGCTTACTTTTCATCTTAGCATTATTGATAGGTATTTTATTTTATCTACGAGATCTATCTTTAAGTTACAATGATTTATCTAATTTTAAAATATCATACTTAATTTTATGCATACTAGTTGCCAGTATGATTAACTATCAATCATTTAGTTATGTATCATTAAAAAAAATACTAGTATTGTATACCATAATTAACACTATAATCCTAACTTTACAGATATTTTTTCCAAACTTCTCTATTTGGGCAACTTTAGCTGAGTCTAATGAACATTACTTAGCACTTTTAAATGGTAGGCCTTTTGGTATATCAGGCAATCCTACTCACTCCGGCTACATCACTATGCTTATTACGCTATCTTTAATTTTATTAAGAGTGAAATTAATCTATATTATTGCATCTTTTGTAAGTGTTATTTTTATTTTAAATAAAATGTCTATTTTATTAACATGCTTCTCTGCCATTTCTTTATACGCATTATCTTTTAAAAATTTGACTAATAGAGTAATTGTTATTATCTTTGGGATTTTTATATCTTCTATAATTTTTTTAGAATTTTTACTACCATACTTAGAAAAATGGAAAGATGTTGGATATAATGTTCACACCATCACATATCGACAGTATATATACTCATTATTACTAGATAGTATGAAACAGAACTATATGATATTTGGGGAATCAAGCCTGTATATTAAAATTGCATCAGATGCTTTTGATTCTCTCCTTGCATTATTGATTACTAAATTTGGTGTAATACTTACATTTTTCATATATATCATAATATTTTCCACCCTAGGTAAAAAAACAAATATTATCCTTTACGCTTCACTAACTATACCAAGTTTAACCATGGTTGCTTTTTATAATACATCTTATATCTTCCCTATATTTTTCTTATATTATTATATAAATAGATTGCAATTTGAAACAAATTCCTCGTCATTATAATTGGATATTTATACAAAATTGAGTTAAAAATCTAAGAAAAAATAGAAGGGTATCCATCAAGCAGTATCATTTTGTATCACACAAAAGCATACAAAGAGGTGCTATTATTTATCACACCATCCGGAGGGTTTCTGGTACCGTAGCGAATAATATTTGATGACGGCTTGGCTACTCAAGAAAAATACACAATCGATCAAAGCAAGTGCACTAAATATGCGACGTCATATGCTATTTCTCTCCACTACTTCGTACATAGGTTAAGGAGTTTGAATTGGAGTTATGCTTATAAAAATTGTTTCAATAAATATTTTGTTTAGTTTGACAACTCATGAATCAAATACTGAAAGCGATACAAGTAATAATCAAAGACTAATGATTTCTGATTATTGGCTTTTGGTTGAAGCAGCACTGCCATAGTGGCTTCAACTGCTAATGCTTGGGACTGTCAACATTTATAATTAGGGGCTGCCCTAGATAACTAGGACAAATTGTATTTTACTAATTGTTTTAAAATGGAAATCCGAGCTTTTATTCCACTGTTGTTAAATCGCCATTCGCACCCCTTCAATACAACTCAAAATGTTCTTTAGGAATGCCGTTAAACTTACGCAAATAGCGTTTGGCCTGGTTCCAAAAGTTCTCAATTCCATTAATGTGATTTTGCTTCCGGGCAAAATGGGTACTGTGGTCAATGCGGAAATGGGCAAACTCGCTCACATCCGGTACATCATAGCTGCGGTAACAATCCGTGTAGACAATGCCGTCCGGCTGTACTTGCTCGAGGATAATCGGTAGTAAGGTGGCTGTCCGGGTATTGGGTACGGCAACGGTATAAACTTTACCGTTACGCTTCAAAAGCCCGAATACGGCTACTTTGCCGGCGGCGCCACGACCGCGCTTGCCTTTGCGTTGGCCGCCAAAATAGCTTTCATCGGCCTCAACTTCACCGTCAAACATTTCCAAGTGCGGACTGTGCTGGTAGATGAGTAAGCGAAGACGATGGAAGTAGTAGGCTGCCGTATTTTTATTAACACCAGCCAACTCTGTTGCAACGCGTGCAGTGACGCCTGCAACAAACAGTTCTATCCGCTTGTTTTGCTTGTACTGGCTCAGGCGGCTTTTTCTCATAGGGAATATTATAATTAAAGTTAATATTCCCTAGTTATCTAGGACAGACCCATTTTTAATTATCTAGAATAAAGAATATTTATGCTCCTCTTCATCGACAACTACGACAGCTTCACTTACAACATAGTGCAATATTTTGCCGAGCTTGGGCAAGATGTATTGGTGCGGCGCAATGATGATATTTCTTTAACCGAAATAGAAGCCTTGCAGCCTCAATATTTGGTCATCGGCCCCGGGCCTTGTTCGCCCAAAGAGGCCGGTATTTCGGTGGCGGCCATGCGGCATTTTGCCGGCAAGCTGCCGATAATGGGGGTGTGTTTGGGTCATCAAACCATAGGTGAGGCTTTTGGCGGGCAGATTGTGCGGGCCAAAACGCTGATGCACGGCAAGGTATCGCCGGTGCACCATCATGGCAGCGGTATGTTTGCGGGTTTGCCCAATCCCGTGATCTGCACCCGCTATCACAGCTTGGTGATTGAACGTGCCACTCTGCCGGATTGTTTGGAAATCACGGCTTGGACGGATGACGGCGAAATCATGGGGGTGCGCCACAAGCAATTCCCCATTGAAGGCGTTCAATTCCACCCCGAAGCCCTGCTTACCGAACACGGCCACGATATGCTGCGAAACTTCTTGCAACAGCATGCTTGATTAAACCAAATGCAGCCGCCCAAAGCAGCTTGCCTACCCTCTCCCGCCGCAGCCATTTGTCTGCCGCAGCGGTTTTCAGGTAAGCTATGCGCCGATTTTTCTGTTTCGGAGCGGCCATGTTTGCCTCACGCCTACTGACTTGTTTCACACTGGCCATCTTGGGCAGCTCAGCGCTTAGCGGTTGCGCTTTCGGCACGCACGAGCATGTCAGCCGTGCCAGCCGCGAGGCTTTGCCGCCTGCACCGGACACCCAGGCTGCAAATGTGCCGTTCGACACCCCGCATTATTTTGTGCATCGCGGACGATACTATGTGTTGCAGATACAACCCGACGGCGGCGGCCGGCAAGCCCTGTTGGCCGACGTCGGCAGCCGCCTGATTTCCTCACAGCTGGCCGCCTGGCAAAGCAGTTCGGAAACAAAAATCCTGTATCAAGGCGCTTACCGCAATCCGCTGCCGGCTTACCTACCCAACGGCGTGGCCTATCTGCAGATTGAAGGCGATCAGCGCGTGTGGCTGCTGAACCGCCAACAACAACCGGTTTCCTGCCACCCCTACCGCTCTTGCCGTCGGAATCTGTTTTCTGTTCCGCGCCGATAAATGCCGCACCAACCGATATGCCCACTTTCCGACGATACCGCTTGGAACACAGCGCCGGCATGCTGGCTCTGTTTCTGCCGCCGGTGAAACACTGGCAAAACATACTCGTCTGCGCCGCAGAATTGCTGATCTGCCTGTTCTCCTCCGTCAAAGTTCTGCCCTACTCTCTGCACACCGTCCAAACATTCGGCAACAAAAACAGGCTGAGACCTTTGCAAAACCTTCAGATGCGGATGCCGTTCCAGGCGTAGCAGCGCAGCGAGCGTGAACGCCGGGAATCCCTGTGGGACAGACATATCATGAAGATAGGCAAGCGAGCGAGCAGTACCCATAGGGCATAAACGCACAACGCAGAAATGCGCAGTAGATGAGGGTGTTGCAAAGGTCTCAGGCTGATTGCCTTGTGCCATTGTCTCAATAAAGAAGAAGCCATCGACATCAGCCGCATCTTGCAACCCTATCTGCCGCAAACCCGTGCCGTTGCCGAGGCTACCTGAAACGACCTGCTCACACTTTATTCAAGGAATTTGAAATGTCTTTAAAAACCCGTCTCAACGAAGACATGAAAGCCGCGCTCAAAGCCAAAGACCAAGCGGCTTTGTCTACCATTCGCCTGGCCAATGCCGAAATCAAACGTTTTGAAGTAGACGAGCGCATTGAGGCCGACGATGCCAAGGTGGTGGCCATTTTGGGCAAGATGATCAAGCAGCGCAAAGACAGCGCCGCCATTTACAGCCAGGCCGGCCGGCAGGAGCTGGCCGATAAAGAGCTGGCCGAAATCGCTATTTTGCAAGTCTATTTGCCCGAAATGCTGTCTGCTGCGGCCATAGAAGCCGCCGTGGCCGCCGCCATTGCCGAAACCGGTGCCGCCGGCATGGCCGATATGGGCAAGGTGATGGCGCTCTTGAAAATCCGCTTGGCCGGACAAGCCGATATGGCGGAAGTGAGCCGCTTGCTGAAAGCCGCCTTAAATCACTAACCTTAAATCATTAATACGAACAACCCATCAGGCTACCTGAAACCTCCTCTGGAAAACCCATGATTACCCCGCAACAAGCGCTGAACCGATTAATCGACAACAATGAATTGTTCCAAGACGAAATGACTTCCCTGATGCGCCAAATCATGCGCGGCGAAATCCAACCCGAACTGATCGCCGCCTTGCTGGTGGGCCTGCGCATCAAGGTGGAAACCGTATCCGAAATCGCCGCCGCCGCCGCCGTGATGCGCGAATTTGCCGCCCAAGTGCCGGTGCGCCAGGCCGAACATTTGGTGGACGTGGTGGGCACCGGCGGCGACAACGCCCACACTTTCAACATCTCCAGCACCGCCATGTTTGTGGCCACCGCCGCCGGCGCCAAAGTGGCCAAGCACGGCGGCCGCAGCGTGTCTTCCTCCAGTGGCTCGGCCGACGTGATGGAGCTGGCCGGCATTGCGCTGACCCTGTCGCCGGAGCAGGTGGGCGCCTGCATCGACCAAGTGGGCGCCGGCTTCATGTTCGCCCCCAACCACCACAGCAGCATGAAATACGTCGCACCCGTGCGCCGCGCCTTGGGCGTGCGCACCCTGTTCAACATCCTCGGCCCGCTCACCAACCCCGCCGGCGCACCCAACCAAGTGCTCGGCGTGTTCCACATCGACTTGGTGGGCATTCTCTCCCGCGTGCTGCAACAACTCGGCAGCCGCCACGTGCTGGTGGTGCACGGCCACGACGGCTTGGACGAAATCACCCTCACCGGCCCCACCCGCGTGGCCGAACTCAAAGACGGCATCATTGCCGAATACGACATCCATCCCGAACAATTCGGCCTGCCGCTGCAACGCGATTTGTCTGCCATTCAGGTAGCCTCCGCCGCCGAATCGCTGGCCATGATGAACAGCGTGCTGCAAGGCGATGCCGGCGCCCACCGCGACATCGTGCTGCTCAACGCCGCCGCCACCCTGTATGCCGGCCAAGTGGCCGCCACCTTGGAAGACGGCGTGGCCTTGGCGCAAGAAGCCATAGACAGCGGCAAAGCCTTGGCCAAACGCGCCGAGCTGGCGGCCTTCACCCACACCTTCCACAACTGAAGCAGCCCGATTCAGCCGCAAAACCGCACCCCGCAAGGGCAAAGGCTACCTGAAACCGGAAAAGCAAGTTTCAGCCCGGCCACAGCCTCTCCACAACACAGGAACACAGCATGAGCAACACCGCCGGCCACGAAGTCAGCCGCGCCGAATATTGGCAGCAGCGCTACGAACAAGGCTACACCGGCTGGGACATGCGCGGCATCTCCCCGCCCCTCAAAGCCTATTTCGACCAGCTTAAGTGCCGCGACCTGCGCATACTGATTCCCGGCGCCGGCAACGCCTATGAAGCCGCCTATCTGCATCAGGCCGGCTTTTCGCAAGTGTATGTACTCGACTTTGCCGAAGCCCCGCTGCACCGCTTTGCCGAGCAACACCCCGGCTTTCCGGCCGGGCACCTGCTGCACGCCGATTTTTTCGCTTGGCAGGGCGAACCCTTCGACCTGATTGTGGAGCAAACCTTCCTCTGCGCCATCGACCCCGCCCGCCGCCCCGAATACGCCGCCAAAATGCACGGCCTGCTCAAAACGGGCGGGCGGCTCGTCGGCGTGTTGTTTGACTGCGAGTTTGACAACGGCCCGCCGTTCTCCGGCAGCCGCGCCGAATACGAAACCCTGTTTGCACCACACTTTGCCTTTGCCGCCTTCGAAACCTGCCACAATTCCGCCGCTCCGCGTGCCGGCCGCGAATTGTTTGTGAACCTCATCAAAAAATAAACCACGGAGACACCATGCCCGCCATTGCCCCCGACATCTTCAAAGCCTACGACATCCGCGGCATCGTCGGCCAAAGCCTTACCGAAGAAGCCGCCCATCAAATCGGCCGCGCCATCGCCGCCCGCGCCGCCGCACAAGGCATAGACGAGATCGCCCTCGGCCGCGACGGCCGCCTCAGCGGCACCGCCCTGATGGACGCACTGGCCCGCGGCCTCACGGCCAGCGGCCTCAACGTGCTCGACGTGGGCATGGTGGCCACCCCCATGCTGTATTTCGCCGCCGTACAGCATTGCGGCGGCAGCGGCGTGATGATTACCGGCAGCCACAATCCGCCCGATTACAACGGCTTCAAAATGATGCTCGGCGGGCAAACCCTGGCCGGCGGCGACATTCAGGCTCTGCGCTTAGCCATCGAAAACGAAGATTTTGTTTCAGGTAGCCCGCCAGGCAGCGTGCGCCGGCGCGATATGGCTGCCGAATACCAAAACCACATCAGCGGCCATATCCGCCTGGCGCGGCCGATGAAAATCGCCATCGACGCCGGCAACGGGGTGACCGGCGCTTTTGCCGGCAAGCTTTACCGCGCACTCGGTTGCGAAGTGGAGGAACTCTTCTGCGAAGTAGACGGCCGCTTCCCCAACCACCACCCCGACCCGGCCAAACCGGAAAATCTGCAAGACCTGATGCGCGCCCTGCGCGAAGGCGACGCCGAAATCGGCTTGGCGTTTGACGGCGACGGCGACCGCCTGGGCGTGGTCACCCGCGAGGGCAACATCATCTATCCCGACCGCCAGCTGATGCTGTTTGCCCAAGACGTGTTGTCGCGCCACCCCGGCGCCAAAATCATTTTCGACGTCAAATCCAGCCGCCTGCTCACACCGTGGATCACTCAACACGGCGGCCAGGCCATTATGGGAAAAACCGGCCACAGCTTTATGAAAGCGGCGATGAAAGAACACGGCGCCCTGCTGGCGGGCGAAATGAGTGGCCATGTATTTTTCAAAGAACGCTGGTTCGGCTTTGACGACGGCCTCTACGCCGGCGCCCGCCTGCTGGAAATCCTTTCAGGTAGCCCCAATCCCGGCGCGGTGCTCAACGCCCTGCCCGAAGGCGTGTCCACCCCCGAAATCAATATCGACGTGCCTGCCGGCGGCAACGGCCACGCCATCATTGCCCAATTGGCCGCGCACGCCCGTTTTGAGGGCGAGCAGCAGCGCATCACCCTCGACGGCCTGCGGGTGGAATTTGCCGACGGCTTCGGCCTGATGCGCGCCTCCAATACCACACCGGTGCTGGTGCTGCGCTTCGAAGCCGACAACGCAGCGGCGCTGGCGCGCATTCAGGCGCAATTCCGCGCCGTTATCGGCAGCCATCCCGGCTTGCTGTGGCCGCAGGCCTAAGCCCGCGCCGCCCATGACCGCCGCCCTTATCTGGCACCGCCTGCCCGATGCCAATACCGCAGCAGCCGCCTGCCAAGCCCATCGGCAGGCGGCATTGGTGGTTTTGTGCGGCGATCCCGCCGCCGCAACAGGCTACCTGAAAACGGACACTCCGGGTTTCCGCACCATCCAGACCTGTGCCGCCGGCGCCGCCAACTATCTGCCCGCCAAGCACAATCCCTACGGCCGCGGGCTGTGGCTGCTGCCCGCAGCAGAAGCGCCCCGGCTCGCGGCCTACGGCTTCCGGCTCCTGTATTGGCAAGACAGCCCGCCCGCAGAACAACACAGCCTGCCGCAGCCGCCCTGGCTGCAAGCCGCCCCCCTGCTGCCGCCCGACAACATCGTGGTGGTCGGTGCCGGCATCGCCGGTGCGGCCACCGCCTACGCGCTGGCGCGACGCGGCCTCCAAGTCACCGTGCTCGAACAGGCCGCGCCCGCCCAAGCCGCCTCCGGTAACCATCAGGGCTTGCTGTACGCCAAAATTTCCCCCCACCCCACCGCGCAAACCCGCCTGCTGCTCGCCGCCTACGGCTTCAGCCTGCGCCTCTTGGCCGCCACCCTGGATCCCGCACATTGGCAGGCATGCGGCGTGCTGCACCTCAACCACAACGCCGCCGAGCGCCGGCGCAACGCCGCGCTGGCCGCGCTGGCCGCGCAAACCGCCAACCGCCACCTCTATTACCCCGTTTCCGCCGAGCAAGCCGCCGCCTTGGCCGGCACCGATCTGAACCGGCTCGACGGCCTGTTTTGGCCGCAAGGCGCCTGGATCCATCCGCCCGCTTGGGTGGCCGCCCTGCTTGCCCAGCCCAATATCCGCCTGCTGCCCGCCCACCGGCTCGACGCCCTGCACCGCAGCGGCTCAAGCTGGCAACTGAGCTGCCGCACGCCAGCCGGCAAGCGGCAGCTTCAAGCCAGCCATGTGGTGTTTTGCACCGGTGCCGACGCTTTGCCAAACGGCATCGCCCCTTTCCCGCTGCACGCCATCCGCGGCCAAACCTCGCTGGCCGCCGTTGGCGCACACAGCCCGCCGCTGCGCTGCGCCCTCAGCGGCGGCAGCTATGTTGCCCCCGCCTACCGCGGCCGCTACTGCTTCGGTGCCAGCTTTGTGCCGCACGACCGCGATCAGGCATGGCGGCCGCAAGAAGACTTGGCCAACCGCCAAGCCTTATCCGAGCTCGCCCCCGATCTGCACCGCCGCCTGGGCGACACCCTGCCCGGCCACACCGCCCTGCGTGCCGACTGCCACGACCACCTGCCCGCCGTGGGCCCGCTCGGCGACTACGCCGCCATGCAAATACAGTATGCCAAACTGGCCGACGACCGCCGCTATCCCTTCCAAACGCCCTGCCCCTATCTGCCCGGCATCTTCCTCAACACCGCCCACGGCAGCCGCGGGCTGACCACCGCCCCCTTGTGCGGCGAGCTGATTGCCGCGCAAATCCTCGGCCAAGCCCTGCCGCTGCCGCCCGATTTGGCCGCCGCCCTCGCCCCCAACCGCGTGCTCGCCCGCCGCATTGCCCTAAGCAAAAGTGCGTCTTGAGACTGTGCAAAAATCTCTGCCCATGAAAAACCCTCTAAATTCGCTTGCCAGGAATTTAGGGCGTGTCGTCATAATGCTTGCGAAGCGGTTTTTTAGCTGCGCAAGTCCGCTGCGCTACCGAGGCAAAATCTGCAGCTGCCAGGCTCACTCGAAGAGGGCGGTTTTACACGCTTCGCTAGTAAAACCAGCCAGCGCAGCAAGATTGGACATCTTGCGAGCATTTTTAACGCAGCAGATGCGGATTTTGACCAAAAATACCGCCGCAATGCTTTGTGACGACACGCCCTAAGGGCTTCGGTTTTTAAACTACCTCTCTCTTACCGCATACCTTAAAATGGTTTTCAGCTTGTCTTCGGCCGTTCTGCCGGCATTGTTCAGATATATCTCCCGATGGGTATCGCCGCTTCTTTCCAGTCCCATTTCCCGAACGAACCGATCCATTTTTTCAAAAGAAGCCGGCTCATGGTCATAACTGCCTATATGCAGAATCTGCACGGATTTTCCGTCTGCCATCCGCTCAAAATCGATTTCATCGTATAAATCGTTCGGTTTTTTCTTGCGCACATTGTCCAGCGCCTGCGCAAACATTTCCCGCGTAATGCCATCCGGCTGCTTGATCATCAGCGTATACTTCAGCCGATTCTTATCGAATGCTTCGCCCGCCGCCTCCGCCTTTTCCCAAACCCCCTCCAAAGGATAAACCGCAAAATCGGTAATTTTGTCCTCAGGCTCGGTTTTCATCATCGCCTTAAACAGCATTTTGATCGAATAGGCCAAGGAATACAAAGCGGACACCCTGGCCGAAAAATCCGCCCCATTGGGATTGCCCGCGCCTTTTATCATGATGAATGTTTGGGCGGGCACATCCACCAACTCAGGCTTTTGCTTGACGCCATACCCGCTTTTTTCACTCTTTTTCCACTCGTATTTCATTCTAATTTTCCTTTTTCCAATCAAGCCGAACGGCTACTATACAAACACCCGATCCGCTGTCAATCCCTCTTGGCAAAAGCAAAACTTTGCACCAGGACAAGGCCGTCGGCACGGTTGTCGGCACCGCATCCGCCATCCGACATGCCGGCAAAGCCTCAGGCTTTCAGGCTACCTGAAAACCACCGCTTACGGTACACTGCGCACCTTTCGGTTTTACGGCAAACAACACAATGAATCTACTCGGCGCGCTGGCCAAACTCGGCAGTCTGACCATGGTTTCGCGGGTGCTCGGCTTTGTGCGCGACGCCATTTTGGCGCGGGTGTTCGGCGCCGGCGACGCAATGGACGCCTTCGTGGTCGCCTTCCGCCTGCCCAACCTCTTGCGGCGCATTTTTGCCGAAGGCGCGTTTGCCCAAGCCTTTGTGCCGGTTCTGGCCGAATACAAGCAAAACCAATCGCCCGCCGCCACCCGGGCTTTTGTGCAGCACGTGGGCGGCATGCTCTTGTTCGCGCTGATGATGGTGACCGCCATCGGCGTGATTGCCGCGCCTTGGGTGGTATTGGCCACCGCCAGCGGCTGGCGCGACGGCGACGGCCGCTTTGCGCTGGCCACCCTGATGATGCCGGTGGTTTTCCCCTACATCCTGCTGATTTCGCTGTCGTCTTTTGTCGGCAGCATTCTGAACACCTACGGCAAATTTTCCATTCCCGCTTTCACGCCGGTGCTGCTGAACGTGTCGTTCATCGTATTTTCGCTGTGGCTTTTGCCGTATTTCGACCCGCCGGTGATGGCGCTGGCGTGGGCGGTGTTTGCCGGCGGCGTGCTGCAACTGGTGTTCCAGCTGCCGTGGCTGTGGCAGATCGGCCTCTTGAAACGGCCGAAACTGAAATTCCGCGATGCGGCGGTCAACCGCGTGCTGAAACAAATGGTGCCGGCCATCATGGGCACTTCCGTGGCGCAGATTTCGCTCTTGATCAACACCAACTTCGCCTCCTATCTGCAAAGCGGCAGCGTGTCGTGGATGTATTTTGCCGACCGCCTGATGGAGCTGCCCACCGGCGTGCTGGGCGTGGCTTTGGGCACCATTCTGCTGCCCGGCCTCTCCAAACACGCCGCCAAGCAAAACCCGCACGAATATTCCGCCCTGCTCGATTGGGGTCTGCGCCTGTGCCTGCTCCTGGCCGCCCCCGCCGCCGTGGGGCTGGCCGTGCTGTCTTTCCCGCTGGTGGCCACCCTGTTTATGTACGGCAGCATCGGCGTGTTCGACGCGCAGATGACCCAGCAGGCGCTGATCGCCTATGCCGCCGGCCTGCTCGGCCTGATTTTAATCAAGGTGTTGGCACCCGGCTTCTACGCCCGCCAAGACATCAAAACGCCGGTGAAAGTGGCGGTGTTCACCCTGATCTGCACCCAATTGATGAACCTGATGTTCGTCTGGAAGCTGCAACACGCCGGCCTGGCGCTGGCCATCGGCTTGGGCGCCTGCCTCAACGCCGCCATGCTCTATGTGCTGCTGCGCCGCAAAGGCTTCTACCAACCCAAACCGGGCTGGGCGGCCTTTCTGCTCAAGCTCGCCGCCGCCCTGTTGGTGATGGGGCTCGGCCTGTGGGGGCTGGAGGGCTGGTGGCGGCCAGACTGGGTGGCCGCCGGCGGCCTGCAACGCACCGCCCAACTGGCCGCCCTGATTGCCGCCGGCATGCTGCTGTATTTTGCCAGCCTCGCCCTGCTCGGCTTCCGCCCCCGCCATTTCAAACGCAGCGAAATGGCGTGAAACCTGCCCCGCCAACAGGCTACCTGAAACCCACCCGCCGCCTTACCGCCATGCCGATTTCTTTTCTGCCCGATACCGCCCCCGACGCCCTGATTGCCGACCATTGGCCGGCCGATGCCTTCCGCCGCGCCACCGCCGCCCTCGCCGCCAAATTGCAGGCGCGGCAGGTGTCGGCCGTGGCGCTGTGGTTTGACGACGACGCCCGTTTCGCCTCCGCCCTATTAGCCGCCTGGCAGGCCGGCGCCGACGTGTATCTGCCGCCCAATCTGGCCGAAAACAACCGCCGCTGGGCGGAAGAACACGGCACGCTGTGGCTCACCGATCAAGCCGGCTTTCCCGCGCCCCATCTGCTCTACGACAGCGCCGCCGAACAGGCCGGCACGCCCGAGGGCGGTTCAGGTAGCCTCCGGGTGGCAGACGGCGCCGCGCTGTATCTGAAAACTTCCGGCTCTTCCGGCGAAGCCAAAGTGATCCGCAAAACCGCCGCCCAAATGCAGCGGGAAGCGCAGGCCTTGGCCGCCTGCCTGCCGCAAGCATGGCAGGGACTGCGCGCGGTGGGCAGCGTCAGCCCGCAGCACCTCTACGGCCTCACCTTCCGCATCTTCACCGCACTGGCCGCCGGCTGGCGCATCGGCCGTCACGCCTGCCCCTACCCCGAAGACCTGCTCGCCGCAGCGGGCGAACCCTGTATCTGGATTACCAGCCCCGCCCTGCTCAACCGCTTGGGCGAAGGCCGCAACTGGCACACACTGCGCGGCCGGGTACGCGGCATCCTCAGCGCCGGCGGCGCCCTGCCCGAGGCTACCGCCGAACTGCTGCACCGCCAACTGGGCTTTTACCCCACCGATATTTACGGCAGCACCGAAACCGGCGTCATCGCCCGCCGCCAAGGCAGCGGCGCCTGGACACCGCTGCCCGCCGTGCACACCGGCCTCAATGCAGAAGGTGCTTTGTGGGCGGAATCCCCGTGGTCGGCAGGCCGCCAGCAAACCGCCGATGCCGCCCGCTTCGCCGAAGACGGCCTGCATTTGGCCGGCCGCTGCGACCGCATCATCAAGTTTGAAGACAAACGGGTGTCGCTGCCGCAGATCGAACACCGCCTGCTGGCGCACGAATGGGTGGCCGACGCCCATTGCGGCCGCCACCCGCAACACCGTCATCTGGCCGCATGGGCGGCGCTCTCTCCCGCCGGCATTCAAGCCCTGCGCGAACAGGGCCGCGCCGCCGTGCAACAGGCTTTGAAACAATGCGTGGCCGCCGAACTCGACACCGTGGCCGTGCCGCGCTACTGGCGTTTCGCCGCCGAACTGCCGCGCAATACCCAAGCCAAAATCCGCGAGCAGGATTTTCAGGCAGCCTTCGCCACACCGCAAACCGCTCCCGAATGGCGGCTGCTGCACAGCGACGAAGCCGCCGGCGAATACCGCTTCGGCGGCCGCGTGCCGCTGGATTTGGTGTATTTCGGCGGCCACTTCGCCGCCTTCCCGCTGGTGCCCGGCGTGGTGGAAGTGCAGTGGGCGATGGACTTGGCCGCCCGTTTCGATTGGGGCCGCAGCGCGGTAACCCACATCGAAAACCTGAAATACCAGCAGTTTGTGCGCCCGCATGATGAAATCGTGCTGCAACTGCGCCGGGACGCGGCCAAGCGCAAAATCCATTTTTCCCTGCATCAGGGCGAGCGCGCCTGTGCCTCCGGCCGCGTAGCTTTGGCGCCCGAAACCGATGCACAGGCTACCTGAAACCGCTCCTTTCTTTCAGCCAGCCCAAAATTGGCCGAACCCATTCTTTAACGGCCGGCCACAGACTGCCTGAACACTCTTTGCCGCCATGAAACCGCTTGCCCTGCTTTACAGCCTGTTCTGTCTGTGCCTGCTCGCCGTGCTCGGCTGGCAGCTGCCGCAGGGCGGGCGCATCCAAACCGACCTTTCCGCCCTGCTGCCGGCCGAGGCGGGAGCCGATGCCGTGTGGCAGGCCGCCGATGCCGCCAACCGCCGCCTGCTCAACGGGCAGATTGTGCTGCTGGTGGGCGCGGAAGATGCCGACACCGCTTTCCGCGCGGCCGAAGCAACGGCGCAGCGCTGGCGGCAGAGCGGCCTGTTCAGCCGAATCGACGCCGCCTTCACGCCCGATTTGGCCGCCCTGCGCCAATCGGCGCAGACCCTGGGTTTGGCCGCCCTGCCGCCGGAACAGGTGCGGCAGCTGTATCACGCGCCGCAGCAGTATTTCCAACAGCGTGCCGAAGCGGCGGCCAATCCGTTTTCAGGTAGCCTGTTGCCGCTGGAAGACGACTGGCTGGGCTTCGGCCGCTATCTGCACGAAAAACAGGGCGCGGCCAAGCTGCAATGGCAGCCGGAGAGCGGCTGGCTCTACACCGAGCACGACGGCAAAACCTGGGTGTGGCTGCGCGCCAAACTGCCCGAACAGCAGGCCGCCGCCGGCCTGCCCGGCCTGCTGCCGCTGTTGGCCGACAGCCGCCGCGCCGCCGCCGCACAGCAAGCCGAACTCATCGCCGCCGGCGGCGCCCTGTTTGCCGCCGAAGCCAAAGCAAAGGCCGAGCGCGAAAGCAGCCTGATGTCGGCCTTCGGCCTCACGCTCACCTTCGCGCTGCTATGGTGGGTGTTCCGCAGCGGCCGCATCCTGCTGCTGTTTCTGCCGCTGGCCGCCGGCCTGCTCACCGGCTTGGCCGCCGCGCTGGCCGTGTTCGGCCAAGTGCACATCCTCACCTTGGTCATCGGCACCAGCCTGGTGGGCGTGTTGGTGGACTTCCCCCTGCATTGGCTGGCGCCTTCCCTGTTCCGCCGGCCGTGGCAGCCCGCCGCCGCCATGCGCCAGGTGCTGCCCACCTTCCTCGTCGGCCTCGCCGTCACGGTATCCGGCTATGTGCTGCTGTGGTTTGCCCCGCTGCCGGTGTTGCGCCAAACCGCCGTGTTCTCCGCCGCCGCCCTGTTGGGCGCCTTCGCCGCCACCGTGCTGTGGCTGCCCGCGCTCTTCCGCCGCCACACGCCCCGCCCCGGCGCCTTCGCCCGCATCATCCGTGCGCTGGCCGGGCGTCTGCCGAACGTTTCCGCTAGCTTCAAACTGCCCGCCGCGCTGTTGCTGCTTGCCCTAGCCGCCGGCATTGCCCGCAGCAATTGGGCCGACGACATCCGCCATTGGACCGCCTCCCCGCCCGAGCTGCTCGCAGACATCCGCCGCGCGGCCGAACTGAGCGGCATAGAAAGCAGCGGCCGGTTTGTGCTGCTTCAGGCCGACTCGCCCGACCGCCTACTCGAAGCCGACCGCGCCCTATTGGCCGAATGGGCGCGTCAAGGCGTGTTCGCACGCGGCGACGTGGCCTCCGTGCAGTCGCTCAGCCAGTGGTTGCTGCCCGAAAACGAGCAGCGCGCGCTCAAACAACGCCTGCGCGAGCTGGCCGGGCTACCTGAAAGCCACGCTCCCCTGCAAGCGCTGGGCGTGCCGGCAGACCTCATCCGCCAAGCCCTGTTGGAAGCCGCCGGGCAGCCCGATATCAGCCTGGAAGACAGCCTGCGCGACGAGGGCGCCGAAGCCTGGCGCAATCTGTATTTGGGGCGGGTGGGCAATCAATACGCCGCCATCGTGCGCCTCAACGGCATCCGCCATCCCGACGCCCTGCGCGCCGCGCTCGACACCGACTGCGCCGGCAAAACCGTCTGCCGCCGTTGGGCCGACCAGCGCCAACAGCTCAACCGCCAATTCCAAGCCACCCGCAATCAGGCCGCCTGGCTCAAGCTGGCCTCCTTCCTGCTGGCCTGGCTGGTGCTGTGGCGGCTGTTCGGCCTCCAACGCGGCAGCCTGATATTGGCCGTGCCCTTGGCCGCTTCAGCCGCCTGCGTGGGCCTGCTCGGCTGGCTGGGCGTCCCCGTCAGCCTGTTTGCCGTGTTCGGCCTGCTGCTCACCGCCGCCATCGGCGTGGACTACGCCGTGTATGCCCTCACCGCCCGCGAACCGCGCGCCGCCCGCATCGGCGGCATCGTGCTCGCCGCCCTCACCACCGGCCTTTCCTTCACCCTGCTCGCCTTCAGCAGCACTCCCACCGTGGCCGCCTTCGGCCTCACCGTGGCCGCCGGCTGCGCCTTCAACTGCCTGGCCGCCGTCTGGCTCGCCCGCCATCCCGAGCCCTAGCTTGGCTTGCAGCGCAAACCCGACACCGCCGCCCTCCCCCCAGCCCCCTCCCGCAAGCGGGAGGGGGAGCGGATAATGCCCACCCCACCTTACCCCGCAAGCGGGCGGGGGAGCGGATAACGCCCATCCCAACCTTGCCCCGCCAGCAGACGGGGGAGCAGACAACGCCCACCCCACCTTCCCCCGCCCGCGGGGCAAGGCCGGGATGGGGGCGGCCGCCTGCCCGTTCAGTATGCGCTACAATGCGCCCTTTCCACTGCTTTGCTTTCATCCTTATGCCCACCTTGTCTTGGACGGAAAACGGCCGCCGCCGTCAGGCCGAATGGCGCCACCCTTCATCCGCGCAAAAACCGCCTGCCGAACTGGCCGTGGCCGATGCCGGCCTGTCTGCCGCCGCCGCCCTCAAACAGTTCCGCCAAGGCCGCGCCTTATTGTGGCGGGGCGACTACCACCAGGCCGTGCAGCTGCTTTCCGCCGTCAAAAAACGGCTGCCGCCTCCCAAAAGCGGCGACTTCCACACCCACCGCATGCAGCAGGCGCAACGCAGCCGCCTGCTCAATCTTTTGCTGGTGGAAATCGACGGCGGCCACCGCCTCGGCCTGCGCCGCGCACCCGATGTGGCCGACGCCCTGGCCGACGCTTTCGATGCGCCCGACGGCACGCCCTTCCTGCTGCCGCTTCAGCTTCTGCTCGGCCTGATCGGCGCCCGCCAATGGCATGAAAAAGGCGTGCCGCTGGCGGTGTTGGGCGGAGAAAAAATCCATGTGCCCTTCGGCGTGTTTTCCCCGCTGCGCGGCGAATACCTCGAGCTCTTGGCCGCCGAACCGCTGCCGCCGCAGGCACGCAGCGCCTTCGACATCGGCACCGGCAGCGGCGTGATTGCGGTGCTGCTGGCCAAACGCGGCCTGGCGCGCATCACCGCCACCGACAACAACCCGCGTGCGCTGGCCTGCGCCGCAGCCAACTGCTGCCGCCTGGGCGTGGCTGGGGCGGTCAGCGTGTTGGCGGCCGATCTGTTCCCGCCCGGCCGTGCGGATCTGATTGTGTGCAATCCGCCCTGGCTGCCGGCCAAACCCGGCGCCGACATCGAAACCGCGCTTTACGACCCCGATTCGGCCATGCTGCGCGCCTTTCTGCAGCGGGCGGCCGACCACCTGAATCCGCAGGGCGAGGTGTGGCTGATTATGTCCGACCTGGCCGAACACCTCGGCCTGCGCCGCCCCGGGGAATTGGCCGGCCATATTGCCGCCGCCGGCTGGCAGGTGGTGCGCCGCCGCCACATCCGCCCGCAGCACGCCAAAAGCCGCGATGCACGCAATCCGCTGGCCTTTGCCCGCAGGCAGGAAACCACCACGCTGTATGTGCTGCAACCCACCGCCTCCCAACAAAATCCCGAAACAGCGCAACAGGCTACCTGAAAAGCCATACGGCTTGCTGCGCGGCCTTATCCCAAAAGGCCGCCTCAAACGCCATAAAAAACGCCGCTCAATGCAGCGTTTTTTATGGCGGGGAACACCATTACGGCTACACAGCCCCGGCATCGTCTTCATGCTCCAAAGCCGCCTGCAAGCGGCGCTCAACCGCATCGGCATCAAAGGATTTGGCAATCAGTTCGAAACGGCTGTCGCGCCGCCAAGACACTTGGTTCGCCCCCCAATGGCCGTCGCTCCAATTGAGCCACACCCAAGTGCCCAACACCTGAAACACGCCCTTGGCGCGCATCAAGCCTTCGCACAGCGCAGGCAGATCGTCAAAAAATTGGGTCAGCCGCTCGCCGTCGAAATTCTGCCCGGCGGGAAAAGTATAGCCCTGCGACTGCAAACCCATGCTGTTGTCGGGCAGCGCCTTGATGCGGTAGCGGCTTTTTTCGGTGACCGGCGTTTCCAGCAGGCCGATGTCGAGCGCCGAATTTTGGGTTTCCACCACCGCCGCTTTGGGCGGAAACAGCTTGGCCGCCCGCTCGCGGAATGCGGCCAGCACCGGCGGCGGGCAGACATCGGTTTTGTTGGCCACCAATACGTCGGCCACGCTGATCTGGTCTTTGTATAAAGGCTGGAGGGCGTAATCGTCGTCCACAAACTGGCGCGGATCCACCAAGGTGAACACGGCGGCAATCTCGAGCATCTCGTTAAAGGGCGGGCTGCGCAGTTCGTCGATCACACTGGCGGCGTGGGCCAGCCCGCTGGCTTCGATGATGATGCGGTCGGGTTTGTTGCCGCTGATCATGCGGTTGATGGTGTGCCCCATTTGGGTGCCGGCCACGCAGCACAGGCAGCCGCCGGCGACTTCGGCCACCGGAATGCCGTTGTCGCTCAACACCGCGCCGTCGATGCCGATTTCGCCGAATTCGTTCACGATGATGACCCACTTTTCGGCCGGATCTTTTTGCGCCATCAAATGGCGCAGGGCGGTGGTTTTGCCGGTGCCGAGAAAACCGGAAAACAGATGGACTTTGGCTTTTTTTATGGCTGACATTTCTGGCAGATTCCTGTTAAAACAACGTGTTCTTCTTTTAGTTTAAAACCGCTGGCCGCCACGCCGGCGCGCAAGGCGGCCCATTCGCGGCTGAGGGTTTGCTCGTCCACCGAGCCGCATTCGGTGCACACCAGAATAAACGCGCTGGCGTGGTGGGCGGTTTCGTCGCGGCTGTGGCAGGCGGCCACGCAGTCGTGGCGGGCGTGGCTGCACAAGACATAGCCGTTGACCGCCGCCACTTTGTGCAGCACGCCGTATTCGGCCCAAAAATCCAAGGCGCGGTAGGCGGTGGGCGGCGCCACCACGCTGCGGCTGTTTTGCTGCATCTGCGCCAGCACGGTATAGGCTTTGATCACGCCTTCCTGCTGCAGCACGATGTCGAGCACCTGCTCGCGCAAAGCGGTGACTTGGCCGCCCTGCGCTTGGGTTTGGGCGATGATTTTGGCTTTGTTGGCCTGAACACCCATGGCCTTATCCTTTCAGGTAGCCCGTGAAGCGGGCGAGCCAGTTTTTCGGCGGGGCGGCATCGGGCTTGGCTTCGGCCACGGCGGACGCGGCCTTGCGCGCCACCGGCAGGGCGCCGAAACTTTGCGCCACCGGCATGATTTCGATGCTGTTCACATTCATGTGCGCCGGGCGCCGGTACAGCCACAATACGGTGTCGGCAATGTCTTCCGCGCGGATGTAGTCCACGTTTTCATACAGGGCGGCGGCACGCTCGCCGTCGCCTTTGAAGCGCACATGGGAAAATTCGGTGCCGCCGCACAGGCCGGGCTCGATATTGCTCACCCGCACCCCGGTGCCGGCCAAGTCGGCGCGCAGATTGAGGCTGAATTGGCGCACATAGGCCTTGGTGGCGCCGTATACATTGCCGCCCGGATAGGGATAGCTGCCGGCAATCGAACCGATGTTGATCACATAGCCGTTTTGGCGCGCCACCATATCGGGCAGCAGGCGGCGGGTGAGGTAGGTGAGGCCGATGATATTGGTTTGGATCATGGTCTGCCAGTCGGCAAATTCGGCCTGGTGCGCCGGCTCCAAGCCCAAAGCCAGGCCGGCGTTGTTGACCAAACAATCGATCTCGGCAAAACCTTCCGGCAGCGAGGCCAAGGCGGCATCGATGGCGGCGGTGTCGGCCATGTCCATCACCAGCGGCAAAAACAGGCCGCCCAATTCCTCACGCAAGGCTGCCAGTTTGTCGCCGCGCCGCGCCGCGCCCACCACCGGATAACCCGCACGCACCAAGGCCGCACAAATCGCGCGGCCGAAACCGGCGGAAGCGCCGGTCACCAAAATCGCCATGATATCCTCCGATCTGACAAAACAATGCCTGAAACGGGGTGCAGTATACCACCCGTCCGCCGCCGCCCGCACCGGCAAAGCCGCTTTCCAAGCGCACATCCCAACCCCTTTTCCCCGGCCTTTTGCCCACAAAACGCCCGAATCGTGATAGATTCCCTCCCGTCCCCAGCCCGCCGCTTTCGGGCTACCTGAAAGCGGCGGCGCGGACACACCATCCACTCACCATTAAAAATAAAGGGATACACCATGAAAAAAACCACAGCCATGATGCTGCTGTCCGTGCTCACCTTGGGCTTGGCGGCCTGCGGCGGCCAAAACGGCGCAGGCGGCGGCAAAGGCCAATATTCGCAAGAACGCAGCACCGCCTTCAAAACCATGATGCCCAACTTCTCCGCCATGGGCAAAGTGGTCAAGGGCGAAGAACCCTACCGGCCCGACGCCTTCAAAACCATGGCCGAAACCTTTGTGACCGAAAGCCAGGAGCCCTTCAAACACTTCACCCAAGACCCCGACGGCCAAACCGGCGACGCCCTGCCCAATGTTTGGAGCGATGCCGCCGCCTTCAAAACCGCCGAAGACAACTTCCACGCCGCCGTGGCCAAGCTGAACGAAGCCGCCCAAGGCGGCAATCTGGAAGACATCAAAGCCGCCTACGGCGAAGTGGGCGCCAGCTGCAAAGCCTGCCACGACACCTTCCGCAAACCCAAATAACACCGCCGCCCTTGCCCGGCGGTACCATCAGGCTACCTGAAAGCGCCCGCACCCCGCTGCCGCGCTTTCAGGTAGCCTTTTATTTGATCCGCCCGCCCAAATAGGCTGCCGGCAAGCGGGGGGAGGGATTTGTTTCCTTTATGCGGCCGATATTTGCCCGCAAACCGGGCTGGCGTTATACTGCCGCCCTTTACGCCGCAAGCCGCCGGCCGCATACCAAAACACCACACACTCACAAGGAAAACCCCAGCAATGAACGCCATTGCCGACGTGCAGAGCAGCCCCGATTCACGCAATATGCCCATCAACCAAGTAGGCATCAAAGACCTGCGCCTGCCCCTGCGCATCCGCAGCCAAGACGGCGAGCAAAACACCGTCGCCCGCCTCACCATGACGGTGGCCCTCCCCGCTTCGCAAAAAGGCACCCATATGTCGCGCTTCGTGGCTCTGATGGAAGAGCAGGCCGGCGTGCTGGATTTCGTGCGCTTACGCGAACTGACCGCCGACATGCTCGCCCTGCTCGACGCCCAAGCCGGCCGCATCAGCGTTTCGTTTCCGTTTTTCCGTCAAAAAAGCGCGCCCGTCTCCGGCATTACCTCGCTGTTGGATTACGACGTGACACTGACCGGCGAATCGGAAAACGGCCGCTACACCCACACCCTGAAAGTATTGGTGCCGGTTACCAGCCTCTGCCCCTGCTCCAAGGAAATTTCCCAATACGGCGCGCACAACCAGCGCTCCCACGTCACCGTTACCCTCTGCTGCCGCGAGCAGGCGGTGGAAGCGGAAGAAGTCATCGACTTGGTGGAAAACCAAGCCTCCTGCCAGCTTTACGGCCTGCTCAAACGCCCCGATGAAAAATACGTGACCGAGCGGGCTTACGAAAATCCGAAGTTTGTCGAAGACATGGTGCGCGACCTTGCCGTGGCCCTGAAAAACGACCCGCGCATCCTCAGCTTCACCGTAGAGAGCGAAAACTTCGAAAGTATCCACAATCATTCGGCTTATGCCCTGATTCAGTCGGACACACTGTAAACCGTCTGCCTGCCGGATGCTTGCAAACCGCTAGCCGCCAGAAACAGCGCAGGCCGCCCGTACGCTTATGCTACGGGCGGCCTGAAAACCTTTGTAGGAACGCCGTCTGCGGCGCATTTCTGCTTTATGTGTTGATGTTCCGGGGCACTGCCCGCTTGGCCTTGTATTGCCGTCGGCTCTACAGGCATTCCTCGCGTTCGCCCCCTGTACCGCCGGCCTTCAAGCACATTCCCATCCGGGGACGTGGCGCAGATCTCGGCCTGTTTTTACAGCGCCGGAATTTCTGTCCGTCTCTTAGCGGCTCCGCCAAACAAAAACCGCTTCCCGAAAAGGGAAGCGGTTTTGGCCGGGAATCAGCCGGGCTTACTGGGCGGAAGCGGCAGAAGCGGGAGCCGCCTCTGCTGGCGCGGGAGCCGCTTCGGCAGCGGCCGGCGCGGTGTTGAACCACTTGGCATAGATTTGGTCGTAAGTACCGTCGGCTTTGATGGCGGCCAAACCGGCGTTCAATTTGGCCATCAAATCGTCATCGCGGCCTTTGCGCAAAGCGAAACCGTAATATTCTTTCTCGAAACCGGTGTCCACCAAGGTGCGCAGCTTGG
>JAUMZB010000091.1 GCA_030528345.1 Eikenella sp. | reverse complement strand
TTCGATGTCGGCCACCAAATCCCAAGTGGTGTTGTCGCGCGTTTCGGCATAGGGCAGCGAACGGCCGCAGCCGCGCTGGTCGATAATGACCACGCGGTATTGATCGGGATTGAAAAAGCCCCGCGCTTTGGGCGAGGCGCCCGCTCCGGGGCCGCCGTGCAGAAAAATCACCGGCAGGCCCTGCGGATTGCCGGATTCCTCCCAATAAATCTGATGAAGGCGGGACACGGCCAAAAGGCCGCTGCGGTACGGTTCTGAAATCGGATACACGGTATTTTTCCTTCGGCAAAACAGTGCGGCTGGCTGACGACACGCCCCGGATGGTTTGGACGATGGCTATTCCGCTGTCCACCTCCATCAACACAGGCTGAGACCTTTGCAAAACCTCCATCTGCGGCGCATTTCCGCGTTGTGCGTTTATGCCCCGGGGTACTGCCCGCCCGCTTAGCCTGGTATCTGAATATGTCTGTCCCACGGGGATTCCCGGCGTTCACACTCGCTGCACTGCTGCGCCTTGAACTGCATCCATATCTGAGGGTTTGGCAAAGGTCTCAGGCTACCTGAAAGCGGTTTTTCCGTTTTCAGGTAGCCTGCATGCTTATTTGGCAAACGGCAGCCACATCCTTCCCAAGACATAGCACACCACGCCGCCCACACCGAGCATAAAAAACAAAATGCCTTTTTTGCGCGCATTCGGGCACAGCCAATACACGCCGATGCTGAAAGTGAAAAACAGCAGCGTGACCGCCCACACCAGCCGCTTGTCTTGAAAGCGGTTGAGGGTGTGGCTTTCGGTCATCATTACATACATCTGCCACAGCGCGGCAAAACACATCAGAAACACGCCGGCCGGCAGCAGAAAAAGGCCGAGTTCTTGTTGGAGCGTCATCACGCACACCTATACGGGAATCATCCGGAAAAGGCGGCATTATAAACCCTTTCCGCCCCACGCCCCATGCTGTCGGCACACCGCTTTTCAGGCAGCCTCTCCTATGTTTTCCACAGGCACACAAGACAATTTGTCTAAATTTTTACCACCGTCCAACCAAGCTCAAAACAACTAAAAAAATTTTGTCCAAATAAGCTGCCAAGGCCGCAAATTTCAGGTAGTATGCCGCACTTTAACGGCAACGTGACCGTGCGGCAGCCGCCACCCGCAGCCTGCCGCCGCGCCGCCAACAGCCCGCCCGTCTGCCGCGAGATTTCCCGATTTTGTCTAAACTGTTTATAAAGGAATGTTCCATGCAAGTGTTTTACGATAAAGACGCCGACCTCTCCCTGATCAAAGGCAAAACCGTGGCCATCATCGGCTACGGCTCGCAAGGCCACGCCCACGCCGCCAACCTGAAAGACTCCGGCGTCAATGTGGTGGTGGGTTTGCGCCAAGGCGGCTCCTGGAACAAAGCCCAAGCGGCCGGCTTCGAGGTGAAAAGCGTGGCCGAAGCCACCAAAGCGGCCGATGTGGTAATGATTCTGTTGCCCGACGAAAGCGCGCCCGCCGTATACAACGCCGAAATCCACCCCAATCTGAAAGACGGCGCCGTATTGGCCTTTGCCCACGGCTTTAATGTGCACTACAACCAAATCGTGCCGGCCAAAAACGTAGACGTGATCATGGTGGCGCCCAAAGGCCCCGGCCACACCGTGCGCAGCGAATACCTCAAAGGCGGCGGCGTGCCCTCTCTGATTGCCGTGTATCAAGACAACTCCGGCAAAGCCCGCGACATCGCCCTCTCCTACGCCGCAGCCAACGGCGGCACCAAAGGCGGCGTGATCGAAACCAATTTCCGCGAAGAAACCGAAACCGACCTCTTCGGCGAACAGGCCGTCTTGTGCGGCGGCGCGGTGGAATTGGTGAAATGCGGCTTCGAAACCCTGGTGGAAGCCGGCTACGCCCCCGAAATGGCCTACTTCGAGTGTCTGCACGAGCTGAAACTGATTGTGGACTTGATGTACGAAGGCGGCATTGCCAATATGAACTACTCCATTTCCAACAATGCCGAATACGGCGAATACGTCACCGGCCCGGAAGTGATCACCCCCGCCACCAAAGAAGCGATGAAAAAAGCGCTCTACCGCATCCAAAGCGGCGAGTATGCCAAAATGTTTATTCAAGAAGGCAACACCAACTACGCCAGCATGACCGCCCGCCGCCGTTTGAATGCCGAGCACCAAATCGAAAAAGTGGGCGCCCAGCTGCGCAGCATGATGCCTTGGATTGCCAAAAACAAACTGGTGGATCAAGACAAAAACTAACACCCTGCCCCGATACCGCTTTCGCTGCAGCGAAAGCGGTATTTCTATTCCCGCCCCGCCATCAATAGCTTTTCAGGTAGCCCGCTATGAAAATGACCCCGCGCCTCATGAAACTGGCCATGAACCTCTGGCCGCCTTTTCTGTTTACCGGCATCCGCGTGATCCGCATCGGCAGCGACTGGCAGAGCGCCCGCATCGAACTGCGCCAGAAATGGTGGAACCGCAATTATGTGGGCACCCATTTCGGCGGCAGCCTGTTTGCCATGACCGACCCCTTCTGGATGCTGCTGATTCTGCACGCCCTGCCGCGCGGCCATATTGTGTGGGACAAGGCGGCGGAAATCGAATTCGTCAAACCCGGCCGCGGCACGGTGGCCGTGTCTTTCCGGCTCGACGAAGCCGTGCTGGCCGACCTGTTGGCGCGCGCCGAAGGCGGCGGCAAAGTGCTGCACTGGTTTGAAAACGAAGTCATCGACAGCCAAGGCGAAGTGGTGGCGCGCGTGCGCAAACAGGTGTATTTGCGGCGCAAACCAACAAACGGCCACACGCAGCCAGAAAAAACGGCGGCATAAAAATAGGCGGGCAATTCCCGCCTGTTTTTATGCTTCAAAGCCGAAATCCATAATATGGCTGCCGTGTTTTCAGGTAGCCCGCATGGTACCGGGAAAAACCGCAGCCCCACACCCCGCCAACCGGCCCGGCCCACCACCCCCCAAAGCGCTTGCCCCCGGGGGCCCCCTCGTC
>JAUMZB010000090.1 GCA_030528345.1 Eikenella sp. | reverse complement strand
GCCCATCATGCGGGCGATGTGGCCGGCGCAGACGTTGCCGAAATTGCCGCTGGGCACGCAGAAGCTCACTTTTTGCTCGTTGCTGGCGGTGGCGCGGAAATAACCGGCGAAGTAATACACCACCTGCGCCACGATGCGGCCCCAGTTGATGCTGTTCACCGTGCCGATGTGGTATTGCGCTTTGAAGGCGGCCTCGTTTTGCAGCGCTTTCACGATGTCTTGGCAGTCGTCAAACATGCCTTCGATAGCGATGTTGTGGATATTCTCGTCTTGCAGGCTGTACATCTGCGCGCGCTGGAAGGGGCTCATTTTGCCTTCCGGCGAGAGCATGAACACATGGATGCCGCGCTTGCCGCGCAGGGCGTATTCGGCGGCCGAGCCGGTGTCGCCGCTGGTGGCGCCGACAATATTCAATTCGCGGTTTTCGCGCTTCAGCACGTATTCGAAAGCGTTGCCCAAAAACTGCATCGCCATGTCTTTGAAAGCCAGCGTGGGGCCGTTGGACAGGGCTTGGATTTTGAGGCCGTCGCCCAAGGTGCGCACCGGCGTGATGCCGGCGCTGCCGAATGTCTCTTCGGTGTAGGTGCGGCGGATGATGTCTTTCAAATCGTCGGCGGGAATGTCGTCGATAAACCGGCTCATGATTTCAAAAGCCAAATCGGGATAGCTCAGGCTGCGCCAGCGGTGCAGCGTCATCTCGTCGATTTGCGGATAGCTTTCCGGCAGCATCAGCCCGCCGTCCGGAGCCAGACCCATCAACAACACTTCGCTAAACGGTTTGGCGGCGGTTTGGCCGCGGGTACTGATGTATTTCATGTCGCGCTTTCGGATTTTATGTAAGTGAGAGACAAACCAGGGTTTTCAGCTAGCCTTCAGCCGCCGAAACCGTAGGCCCTGCCGTTGGGCAGACGGCAGCCCATATTATAAATACCGCTGTCCATCCGGGATTCCAGCCGGTCGATTTGGCCGCCCCGGTTTTCGCAGCGGGCGCGGAAAGACTACTGCTGGTTGGGCGTCATACGGGTGGGCGGTGTCGGGACGGCAGCAGACGGTGCCGCTTCAGTCGCGGCAGCCGGGGCATTGGCACACCCGCCCAAACACGCGGCCAACACCGCCGCCAAGCAGACCGACTTCATCGCCACCCTCCTGCAAAAATCGAATATATCAACACCGGAAGGCCGCTTGGACAAGCGCCGCCGTCGGCTCAAACAAAAGGCGGCATTATCCTTGAGAAGCAGGCGGCCAGACAAGCAGAAAATGGCTTGCAGGCTACCTGAAACCAGTATAATCGCCCTTCCCCTCCACCCCACGGCTCCAGCCATGCAAGACCTGTTCACCCGCCAACCCGACACCCCGCTGGCCGAGCGCCTGCGTCCGCAACGCCTGGATGATGTCATCGGCCAGCAACACCTCATCGGCGAAGGTAAACCGCTGCACACCGCCGTGCAAAGCGGCAAACCGCATTCCATGCTGCTGTGGGGGCCGCCGGGCGTGGGCAAAACCACGCTGGCGCGGATTCTGGCGCAAAGTTTCCACGCCCAGTTTCTGCCCGTTTCCGCCGTATTCTCCGGCGTCAAAGACATCCGCGAGGCGGTGAACAAAGCCGAAATCGCCCTGCAACAGGGCCGCAGCACCATTTTGTTTGTCGACGAGGTGCACCGCTTCAACAAATCGCAGCAAGACGCCTTTCTGCCTTATGTGGAAAGCGGCCTGTTCACCTTTATCGGCGCCACCACCGAAAATCCGTCGTTCGAAGTCAACCCCGCACTGCTCAGCCGCGCCCAGGTGTATCCCCTGACCGCATTGGATGAACACGATTTGCGCCGCCTGTGCGCCAAAGTGTTCGCCTTGCCCGAATACGCCGGCGCGGCGTTGTCGCCCGAAGCCGAAACCCTGCTGGTACAAACCGCCGACGGCGACGCCCGCCGCCTGCTCAACCTGCTCGAACAGCTGATCCGCGCCGCCCAAACCCGGCGCGCCGCACTCATCGACGAAGCCTTCCTCGCCGACAGCCTCGGCAGCCAAATCCGCCGTTTCGACAAAGGCGGCGACAGCTTTTACAATCAGATTTCCGCCCTGCACAAATCGGTGCGCGGCTCCCACCCCAACGCCGCCCTGTATTGGTTTTGCCGCATGCTCGACGGCGGCGCCGACCCGCGCTATCTGGCGCGCCGCCTGATCCAGATGGCTTGGGAAGACATCGGCCTGGCCGACCCGCGCGCCTTTCAGGTAGCCACCGATGCCGCCGCCACTTATGAGCGCCTGGGCAGCCCCGAAGGCGAACTGGCCTTGGCGCAAACCGTGCTCTATCTGGCCTCGGCCGCCAAATCCAATGCCGGCTACCTCGCCTTCAAACAGATGCGCCGCTTCGTGCAGGAAAACGGCAGCGCCGAAGTGCCGGCGCACCTGCGCAACGCCCCCACCGAACTGATGAAAAACCTCGGCTACGGGCGCGCATACCGCTACGCCCACGACGAACCGCATGCCTATGCAGCCGGCGAAAGCTATATGCCCGAAGGCATGGCCGAACCCGATTTCTACCAACCGGTACCGCGCGGCCTCGAAATCAAAATCGCCGAAAAACTGGCCTGGCTGAAAACGCTGGACGACGCGGCAGCGGAAACCGACCCCGCCGCACCCAAACAGGCTAGCTGAAAGCCCAAACCGCTTTTCAGGTAGCCTCCCGGCCTTAAGCGGCCTGCCCCTGCGCCGTCATGTACCGTGTCTGCCAAACGGGCGGCCGGCAAAGCAAACCAGCTTCCCTTACCGCCCGCCCAAACCGCGAGGCCGAGACCTTTGCAAGACCCCTAGATGTGGATGCAGTTCAAGGCGTAGCAGCGCAGCGAACGTGAACGCCGGGAATCCCCATGGGACAGACATACCATGAAGGTAGGCAAGCGAGCGGGCAGTACCCCTAGGGGCATAAACGCACAACGCAGAAATGCGCCGCAGATGAGGGCTTTGCAAAGGTCTCAGGTGTAGAAATTAACCGAGTTGTTTACACCACAGGTTGAGAAAAATAAGCCTGC
>JAUMZB010000089.1 GCA_030528345.1 Eikenella sp. | reverse complement strand
TGATGATGTTCAAGCGCAAGCGCAACCGCTTCCTCGGCCGCAGCCTGCGCTCGCCGCGCGCACCAAGGGGGCTGTATTTTTACGGCGGCGTGGGGCGCGGCAAAAGCTTTCTGATGGACGCTTTTTACGGCTGCCTGCCCTACCGGCGCAAAAAACGGGTGCATTTCCACGCCTTTATGGCCGAAGTTCACCGCCGCATGCGCGATTTGAAAAGCGAAGCCAATCCGCTGCGCGCGGTGGCGCACGAAATCGCCCGCGAAGTGCGGGTGTTGTGTTTCGACGAATTCCATGTGAGCGATATTGCCGACGCCATGATTCTCGGCCGCCTGCTGGAAGGGCTGTTTGCCGAAGGCGTGGTGTTGGTGGCCACCTCCAACTACGCACCTGCCGAACTTTATCCGCAAGGGCAGAACCGCAGCAGCTTCCTCCCCACCATCGCCCTGATTGAGCGCGAATTAAGCGTGTTGAATGTGGACGGCGGCCACGACTACCGCCAGCGCACCCTCACGCCCGCCGAGGTGTTTTATCTGCCCGCCGATGAGGCGCAGGAAGCCCGCTTGGGCGAATTGTTTGCCCGCCTCAGCGGCGCCCCCGCCCGAGCCGGCACCATCACCCTGCACGGCCGCGAACTGCGCACCTTGGGGCAGAGCGGCAGCGCGATCTGGTTTCATTTCGACGAATTGTGCCGCGGCCCGCGCGCGCAAACCGATTATCTAACCCTGGCCGAGCAATACCGCACCGTATTCGTGTCGCACATTCCCCGGCTCGATGCCGCCCAACGCGCCGAAGCCCGCCGCCTCACTTGGCTGGTGGATGTGTTGTACGACTACCGCGTCAAGCTCTGCGCCACCTTGGAAGCCCCGCCCGAAGCGCTCTACACCAGCGGCGACTTCGCCCACGAATTCGTGCGCAGCGCCAGCCGGCTCACCGAAATGCAGTCGGAAAGCTACCTCGCCCTGCCGCATCTGACTCTAGACGCTGCGCCCGTCGCCGAAACCGCCCTTTGAAAGCCCTTATGTACGACACCCCTCTGCCCGATGTGCCGCCCGGCTACCGCTGCGGCTTTATCGCCATTGTCGGCCGCCCCAATGTGGGCAAATCCACGCTGATGAACCACCTGATCGGCCAAAAAATCAGCATCACCAGCAAAAAAGCGCAAACCACGCGCCACAAGGTTACCGGCATCTACACCGACGACACCGCCCAACTGGTGTTTGTGGACACCCCCGGCTTCCAAACCGACCACCGCAACGCCCTCAACGACCGCCTCAACCAAAACGTTACCGAAGCGATGAGCGGCGTAGACATGGTGGCCTTTGTGATCGAAGCCATGCGCTTTACCGAGGCCGACCGCACCGTGCTTAAGCAATTGCCGCGGCACACGCCGGTGTTGCTGGTGGTGAACAAAATCGACAAAGACAAGGCCAAAGACCGCCTGGCGCTGGAACACTTTATCGCCGGCGTGCGTGCCGAATTCGCGTTTGCCGGCGTGGAAGTGGTGAGCGCCAAGCACGGCCTGCGCATTGCCAATCTGCTCTCGGCGCTCAAGCCGTTTTTGCCGGAAGGCATCCCGCTATACCCCGAAGACATGGTAACTGACAAATCCAGCCGCTTTTTGGCTATGGAAATCGTGCGCGAAAAACTGTTCCGCTATCTGGGCGAGGAGCTGCCTTATGCGATGAATGTGGAGGTGGAGCAGTTCAAAGAGGAAGACGGCCTCTACCACATCTACATCGCCGTGTTGGTGGACAAAGAAAACCAGAAGCCGATTGTGATCGGCAAGGGCGGCGAAAAGCTGAAAAAAATCTCCACCGAAGCCCGCCTCGACATGGAAAAACTGTTCGACACCAAAGTGTTTTTGCGCGTGTGGGTGAAAGTGAAATCCGGCTGGGCCGACGACGTCCGCTTTCTGAACGAATTGGGTTTGTAAAAACCTTTGCTTTTCCCATTCAGGCTACCTGAAACCCTTTCATGGTCTCATCCGATGAACACACCTAGCGCCGAACAGGCCCAAACCCGCATCAACGAAATCCAAGCGCTGTACCGCGAGTGGTTGCGCCTCAAACCCAAGCTGGATGCCGCCCAAGCTGAGTGGCGGCAGGCCGCCGAAGTGATGCGCAAACTGTCTGCCTTTTATGACCGCGAATACCTCGAACTGCACCAAGCCATCGAAAACGGGCTGCCGGTTTGCCTGCACACCGAAGGCGAATACAGCGTGATGAGCGAAGACGCCCTGTGGGACGCCTTAGGCGACCAATACGATTTGGCTTGGGGCTGGATGCGCGCCGCGATAAAGGTGCTCGACCGCAACGGCGGCACAAGCGGCACCGAAACAAGCGATTGAAGCACCGGGCTTTCAGGTAGCCCGAAACCTGTACGCAACCGACCCCCAATCATCAGCCGAAGCATCTTTACTCAATGCTTCGGCTGATTTTCATATTTGAATTGACCAGCCCATTATCAAGAGAACTTGGAGGCGGCTGGAAGCCAATTTAAGGATTTTGTAACAGTTTTGTAAAAATTTCAGCTCAAACCTTTACAAAAATGGCGCGGAAATTGCTATGCAGTAATCTTCCGTTCATCGTCCCAAACCCTCACAACACCACACCCAAGCCCTAAAATAGATAATTTTATCGAAATAACCATTTATATCGGTAAATATTACCTATATAAGTAATTTTTTGGGAAAATTTCTCGTTTATCTATTATCGAAAAAAGGATTTGATATGGCCGCCACACTTACCATCGTCAACCAATACGGACAAACTTTGGCCAGCCACCGTTTGGGCAATACGCCACTGAATCTACGCGCCCAAGACCAAGTGCAATACCGGCTGGCGGGCGAGGACGGTCTGGCACCGGCCAATGTGGAAGCGGCAAGAGCCGGCAACGACCTGCTGGTGAACATCAACGGCCAAACCGCGCTGCGCATTGAAGACTATTTCCTCTTGGATGACAGCGGCCTCAAAAATCCCCTTTTAAGCCTGAACGGCAATAGGCAATACGTCGCCTATGGCATGGTTGACGCCCCAAGCACGCTGCCGGCAGAGCATGTGCTGGCCGAAGAAGTGGCCAGTATCTCTGCTGGCGGCGATGGGGCTTCCATTTCCGCCTTGACTGCCTTCGGCCTCGGCACCTTGGCACTGGGCGG
>JAUMZB010000027.1:24360-29813 GCA_030528345.1 Eikenella sp. | reverse complement strand
CCGTGCTATGAAGATTGAAAAAAACACCGTCGTTACGCTGCATTACGAAATGTTGGACGCCAACGATCAGCTGATCGACAAAACCGAAGAACCGATTGCCTACCTGCACGGCGGCTACGACGGCATTTTCCCGCTGGTGGAAGAAGCCCTGCACGGCAAAGCCGCAGGCGACAGCGTAGATGTGTTACTGCAGCCGGATGATGCCTTCGGCGAACAAGAACCCGAGCTCGTGCGCGTAGAAGACTTGGACGTTTTCCCCGTCGAGGTGGAAACGGGCATGATGTTTGAAGCCGACGACCCCGAAACCGGCGACGTCATCGTGTACCGCGTCACCGATGTGGCCGACGGCAAAGCCGTGGTAGACGGCAACCACCCCTTGGCCGGCATGAAAATCCGCTTCAAAGCCACCGTTACCGAAGTGCGCGCCGCCGAAGCCGGCGAAATCGAACACGGCCACGCCCACGGTGCGCACGGCCACCATCATTAAAAAAACCGCCTCATTGCCACACCGCAAAGTATCGCGGTGCAGAACAAAACCGCCGTTTCCGGGCCGACCGGACGGCGGTTTAAAGCAAATGTACGAAACACACATCAAACCGCCGTCTTTTCTGCCTGTTTTCCCGCTTTCAGGTAGCCTGCCGCATACGATTTGGGTATGATGCGGCATACTTTCGGCATTCCCGAATCTCCCGACATTCCGGCTCCGCCTGCCGCCGCAGCTTGGCTGCGCACGGCCCGTTTCCGGCCTGTCCCTTCCATCTAAAATCAATCACCCCCGAGGATATAGAGATGAAGCAGTCCGCCCATATCAACCGCCTGCTCGAACAAGCCCGCTCGCAAAGCTATCCCGACGCTTTCTTGAGCGTACTCGAAACCTATTATGAAAACGCCGATTTCGCCGGCCTGGCCCAATACGACGATGCCGACTTGGTGGCCGGCGCCGACTCGCACTGCCGTCTGGTACGCATGCCGCGCCAAGCCGGCGAAGTAGCGGTGCGCGTGGTCTCGCCCGGCGTGGCCGGCAGCTTCACCCCCGAGCACACCGTGGTGGAAATCGTGGCGGACAACATGCCCTTTCTCATCGACTCGCTCTCGCTGCTGCTCAACCGCGAAGGCCTGTCGCTGGCGGCCATGGTACACCCCATTTTCAATGTCGAACGCGATGCCGACGGCAAAGCCGTGGCCATGCACCGCGCCAACGACAGCGACGGCGGCCGGCTCGAATCCTTAATCGTGCTGCGCCTGGCCGACACCACCACCGCCCAAGCCCAAGCGCTGGCCGAAAAAATCCGCGACCTGATCGAAGAGTTGCGCAGCGTGGTGGAGAGCGAGCACAAACTGCGCGGCCAACTGCTTTTGGTCAACCAAATGGTGCTCAACGGCGGCCGCAACAGCAGCGACGCCGAAACCGTCTCCTTCCTCAGCTGGCTGGCCGACAACCATTTCCTGCTGATGGGTTTCTGCGAATACGACCTGGTGCAAGACCAAGACAACAAACTGCAGCTGCAAGCCCGCCCCGAAACCGCCTTGGGCGTGTTGGCCAAACGCGGCGTGCAGCCCTATTCCACCGGTTTTGCCAGCCTGTCTGAAGACGACAAAGCCAAATGGCTGCTCGGCGACCGCCTCATCCTCAACAAATCGCAGCGCCGCAGCCGCATCCACCGCAACGCCTATTACGATCTGATCGGCATTCAGAAACTGGACGACAGCGGCAAGGTGGTCGGCCAATGGCGCTTCATCGGCCTCTACACCGCCCAAGCCTATCTGGACAGCGTGTGGAGCATCCCCGTGCTGCGCAACAAAGCCGATTACGCCCTGAAACACTGCGACTTCGTGCGCGGCAGCCACAAAGAAAAAACCCTGCGCTACGTGCTGCAAACCTATCCGCGCGACGAAATGTTCGAAATCGGCAACAACGACCTCACCGAAATCGCCGCCGGCATCGTCTCCCTTACCGAGCGTCCGCGCGTGCGCCTGTTTGCCCGCGTGGACGACTTCAAACGCTATGTTTCCGCCTTGGTTTACCTGCCCAAAGAGCAGTTCAGCACCGAAATGCGCCAACGCATCGGCGATTTGCTGCAACAGGCCTTCGCCGCCACCGAAACCGAATTCGAAGTGCAACTCACCGGCGACAACCCCTTGGCGCGCGTACATTATCTGTTCCGCACCCAAGCCGCCGACCTGCCCGAATTCGACAGCGCCGAATTGGAAAACCGTATCAACAGCCTGGTACGCGGTTGGTACAGCGACTGGCAAAGCGCCGCCAAAAACAGCAAGCTGCCGGCCGATACCGTATCAAAATACAGCAGCGCCTTCTCCGCCGGCTACCGCGAAGCCTTCACGCCCGAAGAAGCGCTGGCCGATGTCGCTTCGGCCGAACAACTGGCCGGCAAAGCCCTGGTGGCGCGCTTCGGCGACCAAAGCCAGAACAGCAACGCACCGTATTGGCTGAAAATGTACGTGGCCGACCGCAGCCCCAGTCTGTCCAAAACCCTGCCCATGCTGGAAAACATGGGGCTGACCGTTTATGCGGAAGAACCTTACCGCTTGAAAACCGAAACCCACAGCGTCGGCCTGAGCCACTTCTCACTCAGCCTGGCCGACGGCCTGAGCAGCGAATTCATCGAACAAGAAGGCACCCGAGAGCAAGTGCTGGCCCTGTTTGAAGAAGTGTGGGCCGGCCGGGTGGAAAACGACCGTTTCAACGCCCTGGTAGCCGCTACCGGCATTTCCTGGCGCAGCAGCGTGCTCATCCGCGCCTTGGCCAAATTCCTCAAGCAGGCCACCCTGCCCTTCGGTCAAAACTATATCGAACAGACCCTGGCCCGCCACAACGGCATTACCGCCAAACTGGTGGCGCTGTTTGAAGCCCGACTGCACCCGGAACATGCCGACCCGCAGCGCGCCCAAGCCATCGATGCCGAGCTCGACACCCTCTTGGCCGAAGTGCCCAACCTCGACGACGACCGCATTCTCAATGCCTTCCGCACCGTGATTTTGGCCGTGCGCCGCACCAATTTCTGGCAAACCGACGAAGCAGGCTACCTGAAACAAGACATCAGCTTCAAAATCGAATCCAAAGACATCCCCTTCCTGCCCAAACCGTGGCCGATGTATGAAATCTGGGTGTACAGCCCGCGCGTGGAAGGCACCCACCTGCGCGGCGCCAAAGTGGCGCGCGGCGGCCTGCGCTGGTCTGACCGCTTCGAAGACTTCCGCACCGAAGTGCTGGGCTTGGTAAAAGCGCAGATGGTGAAAAACTCCGTCATCGTGCCCAACGGCTCCAAAGGCGGCTTCGTGTGCAAACAACTGCCCAACCCAGCCGACCGCCAAGCCTATCTGGCCGAAGGCGTGGCCTGCTACAAAATCTTCATCAACGCCTTGCTCGACATCACCGACAACCGCCAGCAAGGCCGCATCGTGCCGCCGCCGCAAGTCCACCGCCGCGACGGCGACGACCCCTATCTGGTGGTGGCCGCCGACAAAGGCACCGCCACCTTCTCCGACACCGCCAACGGCATCGCCCAAGCGCACGGTTTCTGGCTGGACGACGCCTTCGCCTCCGGCGGCTCTGCCGGCTACGACCACAAAGGCATGGGCATCACCGCCCGCGGTGCCTGGGAATCGGTCAAACGCCATTTCCGCCACTTGGGTAAAGACATCCAAAAAGAAGACTTCACCGTGGTCGGCATCGGCGACATGGGCGGGGACGTCTTCGGTAACGGCATGCTGCTGTCGGAACACATCCGCTTGAAAGCCGCCTTCAACCACCGCCACATCTTCATCGACCCCAATCCCGATGCGGCCAAGAGCCACGCCGAGCGCAAGCGCCTGTTTGAAGCCGTGGCCGGCTGGGATCAATACGACCCCGCGCTGATTTCCCAAGGCGGCGGCGTCTACGAGCGCAGCGCCAAATCCATCCCCCTCTCACCCGAAGTGAAGGAATGGCTGGGTCTGAGCGCCGACAGCATTGCGCCCAACGACCTGATCCGCGAGCTGCTGAAAGCCGAAGTCGAGCTGGTTTACAACGGCGGCATCGGCACCTACATCAAAGCCGCTTCCGAAAGCCACGCCGACGCCCGCGACCGCGCCAACGACCCCGTGCGCGTGAACGGCGGCGAGATGCGCGCCAAGGTATTGGGCGAAGGCGGCAATCTCGGCGCCACCCAGCTGGGCCGCATCGAATACTGGCAAAGCGGCGGCCGCTGCTGCACCGACGCCATCGACAACTCCGCCGGCGTAGACTGCTCCGATCACGAGGTCAACATCAAAATCCTGCTCGGCGAAGAAGTGCGCAACGGCCGCCTCACCCTGCTCGAGCGCGACCGCCTGCTGAAAGAAATGACCGACGACGTGGCCCGCCTGGTGTTGCAGAACAACTACCTGCAAACCCAAATCCTGGCCATGAACCAGCTCGACCCCGCAGGCTACCTGAATGCCCACAACGACTTGATGCACTATCTGGAGCAGCATGCCGGCCTCGACCGCGCCATCGAAAACCTGCCCGATGCCGAAGCCGTCAAAGAGCGTGCCGCCGCCGGCCTCGGCCTGGCCAACCCCGAAGTGGCCGTGTTGCTGGCTTACAGCAAAATCCTCTGCCAAGACCAGCTCTTGGACAGCGACCTGCCCGATGACGACAACTTCCTGCCCGTGCTCACCCGCTACTTCCCCGAAGCCCTGCAAGAGCGCTACGGCGACAGCATGAAGCAGCACTATCTGAAACGCGAAATCATCGCCAACCAGCTGGCCAACCGCGTCATCAACCGCATGGGCATCAGCTTCGTGCAGCGCTTCAGCGAAGAAAACAACGCCTCCGCCGCCGACGTGGCCCGCGCCTACTGGATTGCCGACGCCCTGCTCGAAGGCGAAGCGCGCTTCGAAGCCCTGCAGGCGCTGGACAACCGCCTGCCGGCCAAAGTGCAAATGCGTCTGATGGCCGACGTGGCCCGCCTGATGAACCGTGTGGCGCGCCAATTACTGCGCAACAAACGCCCCTTCGGCAATATCGGCGACATCATCGCGCACTACCGCGCCGGCGTGGCCGACTTCATGCGGCAATTGCCCGAACGCGTGCGTGCCGACGAGCACCCCAGCGTGGCCGAGCGTGAAGCCGAATTGCGCGGCTACGGCGTGTTTAGCGAAGAAGAGGCCGCCGTCTTGGCCCGCCTGCCCTTCGCCGAAAACGTGCTCAGCGTGCTGGACTTGGCCGAAGAAAGCGGCAAACCGGTGGCCACGGTGGCCAAAGCCTACTTCATGCTTTCCGAGCGCCTGAACATGAGCTGGATCTACCGCGCCATCGCCTCGCTGCCGCGTGACAATATCTGGCAAAACCAAGCCTGCCTCGCGGTGCGCGAAGATGCCCAAAACATCCACCTCGCTCTGGCCCGCAGCTTCCTGCATGCCGACAACAGCGCGCAAACGGCCGAGAACATCGCCGCCGCCCGCGCCCAAAT
>JAUMZB010000027.1:0-24260 GCA_030528345.1 Eikenella sp. | reverse complement strand
ATGCCGACAACAGCGCGCAAACGGCCGAGAACATCGCCGCCGCCCGCGCCCAAATCGCCGATATGCAGCGCTACGGCCAAACCGACCTCGCCATGCTCTCCGCCCTGATGCGCAATCTGGCCCGCATCGGCCACTAATAGCGAAGCGAATCAAGGCTACCTGAAACCCGGCAACAGCCGGCGTTTCAGGTAGCCTTTGATTTGCTCAGAGCAAACGGTTTAACTGTCTGCAAAACAGCCAAACCGTCAGCAACGCTCTCACAATATTTGTTTTATCCGACGGGAAACCCGGCCTGCCCGAACGGCCGGAACCGCAAAACCATTCCAACACACCCGGAGCAGAACAGACAGCAAACCCAATCTATCGCAGCCCTCAGGGCCCTCAGGCTACCTGAAAGCCTTTCAGGCAGCCTCAACGTAACAGCTTCTGAATACTGGCGCCCAACTTCAACACCTTGCTCAAGGTCGCAGTAGAGAGCTTCAGCATTTCGGCGGCCCAACTGGTGAGCGTGCCGACAAACTCGTGCGCTTGGCGCACGCGCTGCTGCACTTCGCCGCTTTCCTGCCGAAACTCCGGCATCTCCATCAACTGGCGCAGAAACTGCTCGGTCGGCTCGATTTCGCGGCGCATCCGTTCGGCCACAATGGTACGGAACAGCGCCCACACATCGGTGTCGGTAGCGAAATGGTCGCGGCGGTCGCCCATAATGTGCACGGTATGCACCAGCTTCCAGCTTTGCAGCTCGCGGATGCTGTTGCTCACATTCGAGCGCGCCACGCCCAAAGTGTCCACAATTTCCTCGGCATGCATCGGCCGGCCGATGATAAACAGCAAAGCGTGGATTTGGGCAACGGTGCGGTTCACGCCCCACTGGGTGCCCATTTCCCCCCAGTGCAGCACAAATTTTTCGGTAGCAGGATTGAGTTTCATCTGAATCGGATGCAGTAAACGGCAAAGGCCGCCACTTTAAATAAGCGCTGTTATTTCTGTCAATACTGAAATAAGATTCCCGCCGCCGCTTCGCGGATAAAAAAAGGTGCGGCCTTAGCCACACCAAAACACACACACATCAAGAGGAAACTGTTTGATCAACGCTGATTGTTTTTGCTGTCTTCATCTACGCGGCGCTTCACCCAAAAGAATAAGAAGACGGCAATCACCACAATCGCGGCAATGGTAATAAAAGAGGCAATGCCCACCGAAGAACTGAATAATTCTGAAAAAACTTGCATGGGTTTGTGTTCCGCGTATTCTTTAACATCGAAATTTTTATCTGGAGCGATTATAACCAAGCCGGCAAAAACGACTTTGACGGAAATCAATGAATGCGCGAATTGTACCAATTGGCCGCCACATTCGGGCAAACGCCACAGTTTCCGCCGCAGGCATGCTAGAATTTGCCCGTTTTTGCCCGTTAATTCAGGCAGAAACCCGACACCTTTCGGCAAAGACGCGCGGGGTCTCTGAGAACGGCCGCTTTGCCGCACAAACATCAACCGGAAAACTGGGAAAACGGATGATCAAATTCGGATTAGGACGCAAAGCCGAAAAACAGACACCGGCAAGCCTGCCGGATGCCGATGCCTATTACCGTCGCGCACAAGCCTATCTGGCCGCCGAAGAAACCGAAGCGCAAGGCATGGCCGATTTGCAGCAGGCCGCTGAATGGGGCTTGGCCGAAGCCCAATACGAATTGGGCGAACACCTGCGCCACGGCCGCCACGGCGCGCAAAACCCCACCGAAGCGCTGTATTGGCTGGAACAGGCCGCCGCCTCAGGCTACCTGAACGCCGCCTACAGCCTGGCCATGATGCAGGCCAACGGCGAAGGCATGCAGCAGGACGTGCTGGCCGCCAGCCAGGTAATGCAGCATCTGGCCGCGCAAAAATTCCCCGCCGCCTTGGTCTGGCTGATGGAAAACGCCGCCGCCCACGGCCAACACCAGCAGGCTTTTGCCTGGGCTTCCCGCGCCGCCGCCTTAGGCGAAGCACAGGCGCAATACCACATGGCCTACGCCCTGCTCAACGGCTTGGGCACCAAGGCCGACGTGCGCCAAGGCGTGGCCTGGCTCAAACAGGCGGCCGAACACGATTACGGCGACGCCCAATGGCAATTGGCGCGCCTGTATGAAACCGGCCGCTTCGGCGGTATGGACAAAGCCAAAGCCCTGCACTGGTATGAGCGCGTGGCCGCCAAAGGCGTGGTGGCCGCCCAATCCAAAGCCGGCCATATGCGGCTCAACGGCATCGGCTGCGCCGCCGACCCCGAACAGGCCATGCCCTGGATCATCCAAGCCGCCAACGCCAACGACTCCGAAGCCCTCAACCTCTTGGCCAAACAGCTGCTCACCGGCCAAGGTATCCGCCAAGATTTCGATGCCGCCGTGCGCTGCTTGGAGCAGGCCGTACGCTTGGGCAATGCCGACGCCATGTATCAAATGGGCGACGTATACCGCTACGGCTTGGGCGTGGCGAAAGACGACAAATTGGCCAAGCAATGGTACGAACAGGCCGTCTTAAACGGCCACGAAGCCGCCAAAGAAAAACTGGCCGAACCCACCGCGCCCACCCTCCGCCCGTCCGAGCCAAGCTACCATCTGCCCGATGCCGAAACCCAGCTGGCGGAAGAAAACTACCGCCAAGCCTTCGCCTGCCATTTCGGCCTGGGCGTGACCCAAGACATCGGCAAAGCCTTCGCCCTCTACAAAGCCGCCGCCGAATTCGGCCTGCCCAAAGCGCAAACCAATCTGGGCATGATGTTTTTCCACGGCGAATTTGTGGGCAAAGATTTGGAAAAAGCCGCCCACTGGCTGAAAAAAGCCGCCAAACAGCAAGACGCGCTGGCGCTCTACAACTTGGCCTGCCTGTATTACCACGGCTGGGGCGTACGCGCCCATGCCGGCGAAGCGGTGGGGCATTTGAAAGCCGCCATCGAAGCCGGCCACAAACAGGCCGGCGAATGGCAGGCGCTGCTGGAACAATGGGAAGAAGCCTTGTCTTAAGACCCAGAATGCGGCCGAGACTGTTCAGGTAGCCCGCTCAACGATCTGGCGTAACTTGGGCTGAAGCGCAGCGTAAACCCAACATGGCCGAGCCGGATTGTTTTCATGGTTGTTGGGTTACAGCCTTTGGCCTAACCCAACAACCACTGCTGACAGAAACTGACAGGCGGCTGTGTCATACTGGCCGCCCCCAAACCAAGGAGTTCCCATGTCTGCCCCACTCACCTTCTACACCCACCCCATGTCGCGCGGACGCATCGTGCGCTGGATGCTGGAAGAAACCGGCCTGCCCTACGACACCGTGCTGCTTGAATACGGCACCACGATGAAAGCCCCCGAATACCGCGCCATCAACCCCATGGGCAAAGTCCCTGCGCTCAAGCATGGCGGCACCGTGATCACCGAAGTGGCGGCGATTTGCCTGTATCTGGCAGATCTGGTGCCCGAGAAAAAACTCACCCCGCCGGTAGGCAGCCCGGAGCGCGGCAGTTATTACCGCTGGATCAGCTTTATGGCGCCGCTGGAGCAATTGATGACGGCCAAAGCCAATGGCACCGCCCTGCCCAAGCCGGAAATGGCCGGTTTCGGCACGGAAGCCGACTTGCTCGACACCCTGGAAGCTGCCCTCAAAGGCCGCACCCATCTTGCGGGTGATGGCTTCACCGCCGCCGACCTGATGGTGGCCGCCTTCGTGGGTTGGTATCTGCAATTTCAATTGCTGGAGCCGCGCCCGGCATTCACCGCCTTTGTAGAGGCGCACAGCCAACGTCCCGCCCGCCTGCGCGCCGACGAAATCGACAACACCTTGCTGCCTGAACAGTAAGCGTAGCTTGGCTTGAAGCGCAGTATTGAATTGTTGGGTTACGGCCTGCGGCCTAAGCCAACCTACGGGATTGACAAAAGAGGCTGCAAGCACAGCTTGGCTTAAAGCACAGCACACACCCAATCAGATGGACGCATATTGGGGCTGCCTGAAACCGGCAGCCCCCTATTTTTGCCTCAAACAATCACCCCGTCTGCGCCGGCCGCTGCGGCCAAGGCGTGCAGTACCGAGGTGTCCATATAGCGGTGCGGCAAGCGGATAATATTGGCGACCACCGGCAGATGGCTGATGGTTTTCGCCTTGCAAATGGCTTCGGTATCCAAACGGTGCGGCGCTTGCGGATCGAAGCTCAGCGTGCCGCTCTCACCCAAGAGAATATGGTGGTTGCCCTTCAGCGCAATGTGTTCCGCCGCCCGCAGCCACTCTTCCGCCCGATGGTGTTTGTCTTTGCACAAAATCAGCGGCACATTGAGCAGGCCCACTTCCTGCTGCAACACGCGGTTGGTCATCAATTCGCCGCCCAAATACAAAATATCCGCCTCCGCCGCCAGCGCCGCCTCAATCTGGCGCACGTCGCGGATGCGCACCACCGCCGCCTTGCCTTCGGCATGCGCCGCCGCCAGCAAAGCCGACATCTGCTGCCGGCGCTGTTTTTCGCCCGCCTGCTGCGCCGCGTAATACGGGCTGGGGTGCACAAAAAAAGGATCGGTATACAGTATGCCCGCCTCGGGCAGGCCGCCGTCCAAGCCCGCCTGCGGAATCGTCAAACAGCCGCCCGCGCCGATGCGCCGGCCGCGCACGGTGATCACCGTATTTTCAGGCCGGCTTTCGCGGCTGATGATGCGCCAGTCGGCCAAAATGCGAATGGCGCGCTCCACCTGCGGCAGCGCCTGCAATTCCTGCGGGTCGAACACCCGCTCGTCGCCCACCGCGCCGATGATGGTGCGCTCGTCGCCGCGCGACACATGTTCGCTCAAGCCGCGCGAACGGATAAAATCCACCACCCGCGCCACCGCCGCCTCGTCGGCCTGCCGCTGCATCACAATAATCATCGCACTTCCCCTGCAAAGGTCAAACAAGGCCGGCATGATAGCACGCCGCGGCTTTCAGGTAGCCTGAGCGGCCAACCAAGTGATTTGGTATAATCATTCCAATCAGAAATACTGCAGGCAATTTAATGAGCAAAGTTATTTTATATATCTCCATGAGCTTGGACGGATACATTGCCAAACCGGACGATGACTTAAGCTTTTTATCCATTGTAGAAAAAGCAGGGGAGGATTATGGCTTCCTCCGTTTTATTTCAACTGTTGAAACCATCATTATTGGAAGAAAAACATACGATTGGATACTCAATGCAACAAATGAATTCCCCTACAAAGACAAAATAACTTACGTAATCACCAACACTCCCAAACCTTCGGTAGAGAATATTCATTTCCATAAGGAAGGCTTGTCCTCACTGATCAATAAACTGAAACAAGAAAACAAAAGAAATATCTATTGCGACGGAGGCGCTCAAATTATCAATCAACTTCTACAGGAAGATTTACTGGATGAGATGATCATTTCAATCATCCCGATATTGATAGGCAACGGCACCAAGCTGTTTCAGGAAGGCATCCCTGAGCAAAAACTTAAACTAATCAATGCAAGCACTTACGATACAGGACTCGTACAATTGCATTACAAGAAGCAGTCAGAGAAATCCTGACAAGTGCCCGGCTAGAAGCGGAAAAGACTTCCTTGCGCCATTGCTATGCTGTGATACAGTAACGGTCTTGTTTCAGACCACTGCCCGATTTTCATTATTAAGGAAACACCATGTCTTTTGCATTTTTCTTCCCCGGTCAAGGCTCGCAAAGCCTCTATATGATGAAGGGCTTCGACGGCCTGCCCGTGGTGAAAGCCGTTTTCGACGAGGCCTCCGCCGCACTGAATCAAGACCTTTGGGCCATGATGAACGGCGAGGATGCCGAGCTGATCGGCCAAACCGTGAACACCCAGCCGCTGATGCTGGCTGCCGGCGTGGCCACCTACCGCGCCTATCTCGAGTTGGGCGGCCGCACGCCCGCCGTGATGGCCGGCCACAGCTTGGGCGAATACAGCGCCCTGGTGGCCGCGGGCAGCTTGGATTTTGCCGATGCGGTGAAGCTGGTGCGCCTGCGTGCCGAACTGATGCAGTCTGCCGTGCCGCCGGGCGAAGGGGCGATGGCCGCCGTACTGGGTTTGGACGATGAAGCGGTGCGCGATATTTGCGCCCAAGCCGAACAGGGCGAAGTGGCGGAAGCGGTGAATTTCAACTCCCCCGGCCAGATAGTGATTGCCGGCAGCAAAGCCGCCGTCGAGCGCGCCATGGCCGCCGCCAAAGAAGCCGGTGCCAAACGCGCCCTGCTCCTGCCCGTGTCCGTGCCTTCGCATTGCCGCCTGATGAAGCCCGCCGCCGAAAAATTGGCCGAAGCCTTGGCCGGAGTGGCCGTGGCCGCGCCCGCCGTGCGCGTGATCCACAATGCCGACGTGGCCGCCTACCAAGCGCCCGCGCAAATTAAAGACGCCTTGGTGCGCCAGCTATACAGCCCCGTGCGCTGGACCGAAACCGTAATGCTTTTGGCGAACGAAGGCATCGCCCAATCGGCCGAATGCGGCCCGGGCAAAGTATTGGCCGGCCTGGCCAAACGCATTCACCAAGACGCCGTTTGCACCGCGCTCACTTCCGCCGAGCAAGTGCAGGCCTTTATCGACAGTCATTAATCGCGCCCCGCGTGCAAGATTTATCTGCGGCTGCCGTCTAAGAGACTGTTCCGGGTCTGTCGGCCGCCGTGGCGAAAACTTTTTGCCCGCAGGCTGCCGACCGTTTTCTCCAAGCCACACAGGCTACCTGAAAACAAATAACCCCTTGCAGCACTAAGAAACTTTTCAGGCAGCCCTTCATTCAAACAAGGAAGATCGATGAATACACAAGATTTAAGCGGCCAAACCGCCCTCGTTACCGGCGCTTCGCGCGGCATCGGCGCCGCCATTGCCGACACCCTCGCCCAAGCCGGCGCCAAAGTGATCGGCACCGCCACCGGCGAAAGCGGTGCGGCCGCCATCAGCGCGCGCCTGGCCCAATGGGGCGGCGAAGGCCGCGTGCTCGATATTGCCGAGGCCGACAGCATCGAAAACCTGATTGCCGACATCGAAGCCGCCCACGGCCCGCTCGCCATTTTGGTGAACAACGCCGGCATCACCCGCGACAACCTGCTGATGCGCATGAAAGAAGAAGAATGGGACGACATCATGCAGGTGAACCTGAAATCCGTGTTCCGCGCCAGCAAAGCCGCCATGCGCGGTATGATGAAAGCCCGCCACGGCCGCATCATCAACATCACTTCCGTAGTAGGCAGCATGGGCAACGCCGGCCAGGCCAACTACGCCGCCGCCAAAGCCGGCCTGATCGGCTTTGCCAAATCCATGGCGCGCGAAGTGGGCAGCCGCGGCATCACCGTCAACTGCGTCGCCCCCGGCTTTATCGACACCGACATGACCCGTGCCCTGCCGGAAGAAACCCGCAAAATGTTTGCCGCGCAAACCGCGCTGGGCCGCTTCGGCGAGCCGCAAGACATCGCCGATGCGGTGTTGTTTCTGGCCGGCGGCCAGGCCAAATACATCACCGGCCAAACCCTGCACGTGAACGGCGGCATGCTGATGCCCTAAACTTGACACACAGAATAAGGGCTACCTGAAAGCGTTTCAGGTAGCCTTTATTTATTGGTTGGCCGTTTTTCAGGCGTCAATCATTCAAATTCGCCGAATGCTCGCGGGTTTCGTGGAACACAATATCCGGCCAGCGCTCCTGCGTGAGGTTCAGGTTTACGCGGTTGGGCGCGAGATAAGCCAGGTTGCCGCCGGCATCAATCGACAAATTGGCCGCATTGGCTTTTTCAAATTCGGCCAGTTTTTTCTTGTCGGCGCAGGACACCCAGCGCGCAGACCAGATGGAAGCGCTGTCAAACACCGCGTCCACGCCGTATTCGGCGGCCAGGCGCGAAGTGACCACTTCAAACTGCAACACACCCACCGCGCCCAAAATCAAATCGCCGCCGCTGTGCGGCTTAAACACCTGCACCGCGCCTTCTTCGCCCAGCTGCTGCAAGCCTTTTTGCAGCTGTTTCATTTTCAGCGGGTTTTTGATGCGCACGCTGCGAAACAGCTCGGGCGCGAAAAACGGAATGCCGGTAAAGGCCAGCGCCTCGCCTTCGGAAAAACTGTCGCCGATTTGGATATTGCCGTGGTTGGGAATGCCGATGATGTCACCGGCATAGGCTTCTTCGGCCAGCTCACGATCGTGCGACATAAAGGTAACCACGCTGGAAGCGGCAATCTCGCGGTTGATGCGCAAATGCTTCATCTTCATGCCGCGCTCGAAACGGCCGGAACACACGCGCAAAAAAGCAATGCGGTCGCGGTGTTTCGGGTCCATATTGGCTTGGATTTTAAACACGAAGCCGGAAAATTTTTCTTCCTCAGGCATCACTTCGCGTACGGTGGCGTCGCGGCCTTTGGGGGCGGGCGCCCATTCGATCAGCGAATTGAGGATTTCCTGAATGCCGAAGTTGTTGATGGCGGAGCCGAAAAACACGGGGGTCAGCTCGCCGGCCAGAAATTCTGCCAGCACAAATTCATTCGATGCGGCCTGCACCAGCTCGATTTCGGCGCGCAGATTGCCCATTTCCAGCGGAAACAGCTCGTCCAGGCGCGGATTGTCCAAGCCCTGCACCACTTCAAACTCATGCGGCAGTTTTTCGCCGCCGGCCTCAAACAGATACACCTCGTCGTTGAGAATGTGGTACACGCCTTTGAAGTTTTTGCCCATGCCGATGGGCCAAGTCACCGGCGCGCAGCGGATTTTGAGGATGTTTTCCACTTCGTCCAGCAGCTCCAGCGAGTCGCGCACCTCGCGGTCGTATTTGTTCATAAAGGTAACGATGGGCGTATGGCGCAGGCGGCAGACGTTCAACAGCTTGATGGTTTGCGCCTCCACGCCCTTGGCCGCATCGATCACCATCAGCGCGCTGTCCACCGCAGTAAGCACGCGGTAAGTGTCTTCGGAGAAGTCTTGGTGGCCGGGGGTGTCGAGCAGGTTCACGGTGTGGTCGCGATAATCGAACTGCATCACCGATGAGGCCACCGAAATGCCGCGCTGCTTCTCAATCTCCATCCAATCGGAAGTGGCGAACTTGCCCGATTTCTTGCCCTTCACCGTGCCGGCGCTCTGAATCGCGCCCGAAAACAGCAGCAGCTTTTCGGTGAGCGTGGTTTTGCCCGCGTCGGGGTGGGAAATAATGGCAAAAGTGCGGCGGCGGCGCACCTGTTCGGCAATAGACGACATAACAATATCCGGCAATTCGGGAAACCGCGCATTCTAACAGATTTACCGGCCGAATCGGGCTACCTGAAAACGAATCGGGCTGCCTGAAACGTATGTTTTCAGGTAGCCCGAATACCTAAAGAGACAACACCATGCGTTTTATTCCGCCTCTTCCTCTTCCCCATACGGCAGGGCAAACCAACCCGCCAGCCAAGCCGCTGCGCCGCACACCGCCGCCGGCAGCCAACCGCCCGACACAGCACGCCGGATATCCGCGCCCAAGTTTAGCCAAAACGGCGGCGGCCAGACGGCCAACAGCACATCCAGAAACCGGTAGACCAAGATCCCGCACACAGCAGCAGCCAAGGCCGGCAGCAGCAAAGACGCAGGACGGTGGTACAGACGCCCGAAAGCCGCCACCGCCCCGGCCGCCAAGCCCACCGGCGCCAGCCATACTGCGCCGCCGATGCCGAAAGCCAATACCCGCCACACACTGCCCAAGGCCGCCAACACCATCATCTGCGGCATCTGCCAACTGCCCCACACGCTCAACAGCAAAGCATGCAACACGCCGGCCAAGGCACCGGTGCATACCACATAACGCCCAAGCACGCGGCCTCGCGGGTAAGGGTTTGTCCCGGGTGTTTTCATGTCCCCTCCTTAAATTGCATTTCACCGCCGCAGGCTACCTGAAAGCCCTGGCGCAAACAAGACACACACCGCAACGGCCGTGCTTTACTGCACCCGCAATTCAGAGAATAATACCGCCTTTTCCCTGCCACTTATCCCAGCAAGAAACGTTTATGAGCACCATTCTGCAAAACCTGCCCGCCGGCCAGAAAGTCGGCATCGCCTTTTCCGGCGGCCTCGACACCTCCGCCGCCCTCCTGTGGATGAAACTGAAAGGCGCCCTGCCCTACGCCTACACCGCCAACCTCGGCCAGCCCGACGAAGACGATTACGAAGCCATTCCGCGCAAAGCCAAAGAGTACGGCGCCATCGAAGCCCGCCTGATCGACTGCCGCAGCCAGCTGGCCCACGAAGGCATTGCCGCCATCCAATGCGGCGCCTTCCACGTCACCACCGGCGGCGCCACCTATTTCAACACCACCCCGCTGGGCCGCTCCGTTACCGGCACCATGCTGGTATCGGCCATGAAAGAAGACGACGTCAATATTTGGGGCGACGGCTCCACCTACAAAGGCAACGACATCGAGCGCTTCTACCGCTACGGCCTCTTAACCAACCCCGGCCTGCGCATCTACAAACCCTGGCTCGACCAAAGCTTTATCGACGAATTGGGCGGCCGTCAGGAAATGAGCGAATTTCTGATTGCCAACGGCTTCGATTACAAAATGTCGGCGGAAAAAGCCTATTCCACCGATTCCAATATGCTGGGTGCCACCCACGAAGCCAAAGACCTCGAATTTCTCAACAGCGGCATCAAAATCGTAAAACCCATTATGGGCGTGGCCTTCTGGGACGAAAACGTAGTCGTAAAAGCCGAAGAAGTTCGCGTGCGTTTCGAAGAAGGCGTGCCAGTGGCGCTGAACGGCCAAAGCTTCTCCTGCCCGGTTGCGCTCTTTATGGAGGCCAACCGCATCGGCGGCCGCCACGGTCTGGGCATGAGCGACCAAATCGAAAACCGCATCATCGAAGCCAAATCGCGCGGCATCTACGAAGCCCCCGGCATGGCGCTGTTGCACATTGCCTACGAGCGCCTCTTGAGCGGCATCCACAACGAAGACACCATCGAACAATACCGCATCAACGGCCTGCGCCTCGGCCGCCTGCTCTACCAAGGCCGCTGGTTCGACAGCCAAGCCCTGATGCTGCGCGAAACCGCCCAGCGCTGGGTGGCCGGCGCCATCACCGGCGAAGTGACCCTCGAGCTGCGCCGCGGCAACGACTACTCGATTCTGAACACCGAATCGCCCAACCTCACCTACCAACCCGAACGCTTGAGCATGGAGAAGGTCGAAAACGCCGCCTTCACCCCGGCCGACCGCATCGGCCAACTGACCATGCGCAACCTCGACATCACCGACACCCGCGCCAAACTCGGCCTCTACGCCCAAAGCGGCCTGCTCTCCTTGGGCGAAGGCTCTGTGTTGCCGCAGTTGAAACATCAGGAATAAAACAAACGCACGCGGCAAAACAGGCTACCTGAAACCTTCAGGTAGCCTGAAAACTTTGCCAAACCGCCGGATGCGGATGCCGTTCAAGCCGCCGCAGCGCGCGACGCAGGAACGCAATGCAGATGAGGTTTGACAAAAGCCGCGGCCCGATTGCCGTGCGACGGTTCAAGTGATCCGTCATACCGCCCCACCCCAAAGCCGTCCGCCTCCATTAAAGAAAAGCTAACCGCCCTCCTGCCAGGCCTGACGCCACATCTCGCGGATGTCCTGCTGCAAGGTGGGCGCATAGCGGCGGAAAATGGCAGCGGCGGTGCCGCGGTGGGCTTGGCAATAGGCATGTATATCGGCTTCGGTGCGCCGTGCCGGATCGTCCAAGACAAAGGCCGGATGGCGGCGCCACTGCGCCTGCCACTGAGGATGGTGTTCATTCATCTGTCCGCATTGCTGCCGCATCGCGTGCATGCGCACCAAACCCGCCGCCCGATAGGCTTGGGCCAACTCGCCGCTTTCGCACACTTCGCCCGCCGTCATCAGATGAGCGGCTTCATCCAACCGGGCCAGGCATTGCGCCGATACCGGCACCGGCACAGATACCGCCGCCGGGGTTTGTGCGGGAACGGAAGCGGCAGCCAGGGCGGCAACAAGCAAAAACACAAAACGCATGATTGACTCCTTTCTCTTCAAAAGACGGCAAGGGCGACAGGCTCAATCTGCCTGAAAACCGTCAGGCCGTGGTTTCGCAAGCAAAGCACATCCTTTCGTGCTGATATTCGGCCGGCACGGCAATCTTCCCCCCGTGCACGCATCATACACCATCGGCGCACAAACCAAGGCGGCGGACGGATTCGGCACCCAGTCGGGCGGCTGCCTGAGGGCGGGTAAAAACCGCTGAACGCTTTGTATGGCCAGGATGACAGCGATTTTTACCATGCCCAATGTCCTTTCGAGCGATAAAAGGCTGCCTGAAACCGCTTTCAGGCAGCCTTTTGCTGTTTCATCCGCTTAAGCGGCAGCCGGCAACTCAAAAATCTCGCGCACCAATACCTTATAGAAAGCAAAGGCATCCAACGCACCTTTCAAAGCCGTTTCTTGGTCGGCACCGGTAATGCCCAAACCGTTCAATTGCTCCACAAATTCGCGCCAATGCTTGCCTCGGCCGTCGGCATGCGGAGCCAAATGGCGTGCGCCGTGTTCGGCGGTAAAGCCCAGCTTGTTTTGCGCATCTTTAAACAGAAACGCCGCGCCCACATTAGAGCCTTCGGCGCAATACAGCCAGCCCAGAGCTTCCATGCCCTGCGGTTGCGGAATCGGGGCGACAATCGCTTTTTCGCTGCCCTTGAGGTCTTTCAAATCCAGCATCACCGCATCGTAGCGGGCCAATTCGGCCAAATCGGGGATTTTTTCGTTCAAAGCCGGATCTTTATAAATGTCGTCCACGATTTTGTGGAACACGGCCTGCAATTGCAGGAAACGGGTGTAATTTTCGGGGTTGTCGAACGGTTTGACCGACATCACCAGCTCATCCACGCTGTCGTGGGTGGTGCGGCTGTTTTCTTTCAAATATTGGGCAAAGGGGATTGCGGTGTCTTGCGTGCTCATTCGAGTTCCTTCTCGGTCATGACATTGAAGAATGTATTTCAGGTAGCCTGAACACAATCAGGCTACCTGAACAGGTTTAAAACTTGGCTTCCAATACCACGCTGAAGTTGCGGCCCGGTGCGCTGAAGCGCTCGATACCGGCATGGGTTTGGTTGTCCACGCGGTTTACGGTACCGAACTCGCGGATGCTGCGCAGGTTTTCCCAAGTGTAATAACGGCGGTTGAACAGATTGAAAATGCCGCCGCGCAGGGTGATGTTTTTACCCAATTGGTAATGGCCGGTCAAGTCCACCAGCCAAGTGTTGCGGCTGTGGCGGGTAAACGGGAAAGGTTTGTCGGTATCGTCGTAGGCACGGATGGTGTCTTCCGGCTTTTTGCGGGCGAAATAACTGATGTTCGCGCCCAAGCTCCAACGGTTTTCCGGATGGTGGTAGCCCAAGCCGATCACGCCGTTAAACGGCTGGATGGCGTTGATGGGAATATTGCCGTCGGCCCGGCCTTTCAGATAAGTGGCCGCCAAGCTGGCATAGCTGCCACGGGGCAGGCCGATGCTGTCCAAACTCCAGCGGCTCTGCAATTCCAAACCTTTGATTTCGGCCTGAGCACGGTTTACGTTTTGGTACACGTTGGCATAATCTGAGCGGGTCAGGGTTTTGTGCGTGAAATCCCAAGTCTTGACTTCACGGAAACCGCGGTGGACGAAATCGATAAAGTCGGTATAGCGGGTTTTGAAGCCCGACAGGCGCACATGACCCCAATTGCCGTGTACGTCCACCCCCAATTCAAAATTGCGCGCCCGCTCAGCCTTCAGCGCCGGATTGGGCTCTACATAAAACAGGGTGTTGGGGAAGTAGAACCACATCTCATCGGTGGTGGGCGCACGGAAACCGGTGCTGTATTTGCCCTGCAGCGTAACCGAAGGCGTGATGTTCCAATCCAAAGCGGCGCTGTAGCTCGGCGATTTGAAGCGTGCCTGCTGGTTCCACAAGCCTTTGGCTTCCAACTGGCCGCGCACATCGGGATTAAAGCTCTCGGTGTCCAAAGTACGCATTTTGATGTGGTCGTAGCGCGCGCCCAAATTCAGCTTGAAACGGTCGCTGAAACGCAGGGTGTTGTTCCAGTATAGGTTGTAGCTGTCGGAACGGGTGCTGACCAGGAATTCTTTGTCGTCGGTACGGGAAGCTTTGATCTCCGGATGATATACATAAGAAGAATATTCCAAATTACTGTTTGAGTTTGCCCGTTTGGTGCCGCCCAAACCGTAGGACAGATCCCAAGTTACCTTGCCGAAGTCAAAATTCTTATCGGCCGTGGCGCGGAACTGGTCGGTGTTGTAATTTAATCCGCGCCGGCGGAAAAGGTTGTCTGCCCGACGGCCGGAACCCTGCAAACCTTCCTGGGTGGGAATGTCCCACGTCATGGTGGTCATTTGGATTTTCTGGCGGTCCAGATTGAGCGTGAGCTTGTCCCACGGGCCGCGGGTCAACAGGTTTTCATATTCCAAGCCGATGCGGTCACGGTAACTGACGTCGTTGCGGTAGCGGTAATCGGTGCTGGAAAACGCACCGAACAGATTGGAGTGTTCGTCGGTTTCCTGATCTTCGCGGATTTCTTCGTAAATGACGTTCAAGTAGTTGTTGGGATTGAAATGGTAGCCCAAACGCGCCAGTACGGTGTTTTTCTCGCTGCTTTGCGGATCGGGCGCACCCCGGGCGACACCTTTATAACGGTTGCGGCCAAAATCATAATTATCATTGAAGCTGAGATTGACATTGTCGCCATAGCCATGATTTTTCAATTCGTGGCGGTGACGGGTACTGCCCACCACCAAGGCATCGAAATTGCCCAAGCGTGCGGCAGCAGTCACGCTGCCCACCCATTGCTCGGCGCGGCTCAGGTAGCCTGCTTTCAAACCCACGTGGTAAGGCTTCTCTTCATCCACATAATCGCGCGGCGATTTGGTGCGGTAGAGCACGGCGCCACCCAAGGCACCGCTGCCTGCGGTAATCGAATCGGCACCTTTGCTGATGGTCACGTCGCGCATGTGCTCGATTTCCGCCTCATTGCGGTTGGCATTGAAGTTGCCGTAGGCACCGAACAGTTCTTGGAAGGCGGAAGAAGAGCGGCTCTCACCCTGCTCCAAGCCGTCCACCACAATCGCCACACGGTCTTTATCCACCCCTCGGATGGTAAAGCCGTTGGAGCCGGCACGGCCGCCCTCGGCCACGCTGATGCCGGGGTCGTAACGCACCATATCCCGCGCATCCTGCACCATCTGGCGGTCCAATTCTTCGCGCTGGATGCGATCCCGCCCCAAAGTTTTGGGGGTACGGCGACCCTGTACATTGATGGTTTCCAATTCGGTATCTGCGCCGACCTCCGCCTCGTCCGCCCAAGCCGGCAGGGAGAAGGCGCCGCAAACCATCAGAAACAATAAACTGTGTTTGAAATGAAGATGATGAGTATTCATAGGGGTACCGATATTTTCAACAATGGGCAACCTTAAGGCTACCTGAATATAAAAAACCGATTTCCGGAACAGACGGCATTTACCTTGCGCCGCCTGCCCGCATTAAACAATCAAACCGACATCAAGGCAGCGGGGTTAAATCGGTGGAGGTATCTCCGGCATTACTGCGGTGGGTGCTGCCGCCGAATACGCTGTCCAAGCTGCGGTTGCCGTCGAACACGATTTTGCCGCCGATCTCGTTGCCGGCAGGAGAGAAGTAACCTTTGCTGCCGTAGAAGCCGCCCTCCACTTTGCCGGCCTCCCCGCCGGAAACGGCGGAACCGCTGAAGGTATTGCCGTTGACGCGGACATCCGTGAAGTCAATGTCGGCACCGAAGTCACGGTTGCCCAAAATTTTGCCGCCCATCTGGCGGGTATTGAAGTTCACCGTCAAGCGGGAGCGCAGGGTGGGGCTGTTGTTGTCATGGGAAGACAACACAACATCATTCCCCTTAATCCGCATGGCCATGACTTCATAAGTGGCTTTACCGGTGGCCTGTTTGTCGGCAGCGTTTTGCGCGCCCAACATATGAGCCGGATCAGCGGGAACGCCGCCGACAAACAGATCGGTTTTGCCGTCCGCACCGATCCACGCGCCGTAGCGCATTTCGCGGGTATAGCCCGGTTTGATGGTGGCGCTCATGCCGTCGCAACACACCAAGAGCCGGCCGCCGTTGTCGGTGGGCTGGCCTTTCTGGCGAGTGGGCGTATTGGTGTCGGGGGCAAACGAACCCGAGAGAATGAGGGGGTTGGTGAAGCGGTTGAATTGATAGAGTTTGCCGTCGGCCGAGCGGTAGAAAAAGCGGTCTTCCGTGGTGGTGTATCCCCAAGAGTAGGTGATTTGCACCTGCCCGGTCTCCAATTTGCCCGCACCGGTATGCATGGCTTGAATCGGCGCCTTGGGCGGACCGACGATGGCGCTCTCCGGAGAGGCTTTCAACTGGGGCAGCGCTATCGGATGGTCGGGGATGGGCACGGAACTGCCGCCGGCGCAAGCGGCAAGCAGTGTTGCGGCGAGGATGGGAAAACTGAATGTAGAAAATTTCATCGTGAGGCACCAACTATTGTCCAAATAATGATGCTAATATATATCAATTGCATTAAAAATGAAAGGAAATGCAAACAAATAGTTATGCAAAATCAAGGTAAAATATTTTTATATATATAAAACATATTGTTATACATGAAATTAAAACAACTCCCTTATTCTTATTTGATTTTTATTTTTAATTTTGTTCCATTATCCGCCTATGCCGAAGCCGACCGCATCCGCCAAGAACAAGAACAGCAACGGTTTCTCCGCTCCGGGCAGCAGCAGTGGATACGCACACTGGAAACCCCGCCCGCTGTAAAAACCGAAACGGCACAACCAGACACAAACAGTCCACCCGTTTTCAGCGCACAAGACTTGCGCGGACAAGCCGACGTCTTGGCCGCCATGTTGGAGCAGGTATTGGATGCCCGACAACACGAATTGCTGGACGAACTGATCGGGCTGTATGCCTTGACGCCCACCCCCGATCCCTTGCTGTTGCAGCGCGCCCAAGGCATGGCGGCCAAGCATCGGGGGGATTACGATGAAGCCGTCCGTATTTACCGCAGTTTGGCCGCCGCAACACCCGAAAACACACGCATCCGCTTGGACTTGGCCGCCATATTGGCCGAAGACCGCCAATGGCGGGAATCCGAAGCCCTGTTCAGACAAATCCGGCAAGAAGACATCCCGCCTCAGGTGGATACCAATATCCAAGGCTACCTGAACGCCATGCAGCAGCAGCAGGCATGGCAATGGAGCGGCGGACTTTCGCCCGCTTATGACGACAACATCAACAATGCCGCCGCCCCACATTGCAGCGTACTCGGGTGCAGCCGCGAATCGGCCCGGTCCGCATTCGGCTTGGCCTATGGCCTCCAAGCGGCCAAACAGCAGGCTCTGGCCGGGCATCACGGCCTGCTGTTTCAGGCTCAATTGGGCGGCACCAACTACTACCTCAGCCGCCACGCCGCACAGGACAGCATGTACGGCCGGATTGGAGCCGGCTGGCTGTGGCAGAATGCCGACCAACGCTTCACCCTGCTGCCGTTCTACCAATTCCAGCTCAGCGGTACAGATAATTTCGCTACCCATAAGGTGCAGGACAACCGTACCCTCCGCCTGTACATGTGGTCGCACGCTTACGGCTTGCGGGCGGAATACAACCGCATCCTCTCATCCCGCTGGCAACTGAACCTGGCCGCAGAAGGCTACCGCCAGCATTACCGGCTGGCCGGCCAAGCCCAACGCCACGACGGCTGGTACACGGCACAAAACGCCCTACTGGCCCGGCGTGCCACGCCGCGCGACACCCTGTATGCCGGCCTGATGCTTCATCAGGCCTTTCCGGCAAACAGACGGCTGCACGGCGAAACCAATAACGCCGCCTACCGCCGCTACGGCCTGCAAGCCGGCTGGATACGCGATTGGACATGGCCGGGCGGTTTATCTACCCGCGTTTCTGCCTCCGCCGCCGAACGCCGTTTCAAAGGGCAGGCCTTAAACGTGACCGCGCAGGGCTTTCCTTTGGAACGGCGGCTCGACCGCGAATACCAATACGGTCTGGCTTTGTGGCATCGCGATTGGGCCGTCTGGGGCATGACGCCGAAGCTGAATCTGTCGCGGCAGGAAATCCGCAGCAGCCACACTTGGGCACAAAGGAAAAACAACCAAATCTTTATCGAGCTGGAACGGCGGTTTTAATCGGCCAAACAGCATGAAAGGCTACCTGAACAGGGTTTCAGGTAGCCTTTCATGCTGTTTGCCGTTAAGTGTTCGGCTTACTCGCGGTGGTAAGGATGGTTGTGCAATATGGAAACGGCACGGTAGAGCTGTTCGGTCAGCAGCACGCGCACCATGCCGTGCGGGAGGGTAAGGCTGGAGAGGCGCAGCATCAGGCGGGCTTTCTGCTTGAGGGCGTCGGTCATGCCGTCGGCGCCGCCGATGACAAAACAGACATGCTCGCCGCCCTGCTGCCAGCTTTTCAGGTAGCCGGCCAATTCCAGCGAAGTAGGCGCTTGGCCGCGCTCGTCGAGCACCACCAAATAGGCGTGCTCGGGCAGGGCTTCGAGAATGCGTTTTTCTTCCGCCGCCATGCCTTGGGCGGCGTTCACGCCGGCGCCGCGCTTTTCGGGTTTGATTTCTTTCAATACATAGCGCACGTCGCGGCCGAAACGCTTGGCGTATTCTGCCACCGCCTCGTCTACCCAATGCGGCATTTTGGTGCCCACAGCGAGCACGGTGATGTTCATCTGCCGGCCGCCTTATTTTTTGCGCCGGCTTTTGGCGGCCGCTTTTTTGCCGCTGCCGCTGGCGGCCGGGCTGCTTTTGGCCGGCTTGGCGGTGCTGCGCTTGCCTGCGGCGGCACGGCTTTTGCTGCCGCTTTTGGCGGCGGGGCGTTTGCCGGCGCGGCCGATGCTGCCGCCGCTCACCAAAGTGAGGTCGATTTTGCTGGTATCCAAATCGGCGCGGGCTACCTGGACCACCACTTTGTCGCCCATGTGGAAGCGCAAACCGCTGCGCTCGCCTTCGATGCTCATGGTTTCGGGGCGGTAGTGGAAATAGTCTTCGCCCAAATCGCTGATGTGCACCAAGCCTTCGATGTGGATGCCGTCTAAGGTGACAAACAGGCCGAAACCGGCCATGCCGCTGACCGTGCCGCCGAATACTTCGCCGATTTTGTCCTGCATATAGTAGGTTTTCAGCCAGTTTTCCACGTCGCGGCTGGCCTCGTCGGCGCGGCGCTCGCAGAAAGAAGTGTGCGCGCCCAAGGTTTGCCACGAGTCTTTTGGCACATACTGGCTACCTGAAAGCACGGCTTTGATGGCGCGGTGCACGGTGAGGTCGGGATAGCGGCGGATGGGGGAGGTGAAGTGGGTGTAGGCGGAATACGCCAAGCCGAAATGGCCTTCGCTGCCCGGTTCGTACACCGCCTGCTGCATGGAGCGCAGCAGCATCACTTGGATCAGCTCGCGGTCTGGGCGGCTTTCGGTTTGGGCGAACAGTTCGGCATAGTCTTTGGGCGAAGGCTGTTCCCCGCCGCCCAAGCTGAGGCCGAGCAGGCCGAGTTGTTCGCGCAAGGTGGCGAGCCTCTCGGGCGTGGGGCCAAGGTGGTTGCGGAACAGGGCGGGATGTTTGTTTTTCAGCAGGAAATCGGCTGCGCAGACATTGGCCGCCAGCATACATTCCTCAATCAGCTTGTGGGCATCGTTGCGCACCACCGGCACAATGCGCTTGATTTTGCCGTTTTTGTCGAAAATCATCTGGGTTTCGGTGCTTTCAAACTCCATCGCGCCGCGTTGCCCGCGCTTTTTCTGCAAGATTTGATAGAGCTTGTACAGCGTGTCGATCTGCGGCTTGAGCGCATGGTCGCCGCCGTTTTCAATCCAATCCCACACTTCATCGTAGGTAAGGCGGGCGTGCGAACGCATCACGGCCGGATAAAACCGGTAGCTCTTCAGGTTGCCGGCATAGGTAAACACCATGTCGCACACCATACAGAGCCGTTCCACATCGGGATTCAGCGAGCAAATACCGTTCGACAGGCTTTCCGGCAGCATCGGAATCACCCGGCGCGGGAAATACACGCTGGTGGCGCGCTCCAGCGCATCGTCGTCCAACGCGTTGCCGGGCTTCACATAATGGCTCACGTCGGCAATCGCCACCACCAGGCGGTAGTTGCGTCCCTGTTTTTCGGCATACACCGCGTCGTCGAAATCGCGGGCGGTTTCACCGTCAATGGTGACCAAAGGCAGATCGCGCAAATCTGTGCGGCCTTTGAGGTCGGTTTTGCGCACTTGGGCGGGTACCTTGTCGGCGGCGCGGGCACAGGCTGCGGAAAAACGGTGCGGCAATTGGTGTTTGCGCAGCGCAATTTCGATTTCCATGCCGCTGTCGGCATAGTTGCCGAGGATTTCGGTGATTTTGGCCACGGCCGGACGGTGGGCTTCGGGATAAACATCGATTTCGGCCACCACCACTTGGCCGGGGCGGGCTTCGCCCAAAGAATCGGGTTCCAGAATAATATTGTCGGTTAAGCGGCTGTCTTCCGGCGCCAGCATGGCCACGCCGCGCTCCATCACCAAGCGGCCGACCACGTTTTTTTGCGCCCGTTCGATGATGTCCAGCACCTGCCCTTCCCGGCGGCCGCGCCGGTCGATGCCGGCCGGCCGCACGGTCACGATGTCGCCGTGCATCAGCCCGCGCATCTGGCGGGCGTAAAGCACGAAATCGCCCTGCCCGTCGGGCGTGAGGGGTACGGCGAAGCCGAAGCCGTCTTTGTGTGCTTCGATGCGGCACTTCACCATGGCCAGCTTTTCGGCCACGCACACCGCACCGCGACGGTTGATGTGTACCTGGCCGTCGCGCGCCATCGCACCCAAACGGCGCTCGAAAAAGGGCAATTCGTCTTCTTGAATATCCAGCAAAATGGCCAGCGATTCGGTTTTCACCGGCACGCCGCGGTCCTCCAAAATTTCAATCACCCACTCGCGGCTGGGCAAGGGGTGTTCGTAACGTTGTTTTTCCCTTTCCAAATAAGGATCTTGCAGACGTAATGAGGTTTTTTTCTTCATATTCTCTTTTCAATAATTGACAACTGCGAAATTGGCGATATAATGCGCCTCTTTCGTTAAAGGGTGGCACTTTAACGCAAAGCACACATTAAAGCAAAGCCCAGGTGGCGGAATTGGTAGACGCGCCAGCTTCAGGTGCTGGTATCCTCACGGGTGTGGAAGTTCGAGTCTTCTCCTGGGCACCATTAAATTTGCTTGCAAGAAGATTTTTCATCCCAAGTGTGCACAAAAACATGAATTGCCCAGGTGGCGGAATTGGTAGACGCGCCAGCTTCAGGTGCTGGTATCCTCACGGGTGTGGAAGTTCGAGTCTTCTCTTGGGCACCAGGTTTCAAAAACCCTGCATTGCGAGCAATGCAGGGTTTTGCCGTTTTCAGGCAGCCCGATGAGGCCGGGCCGCATGCAAACAAAAGACATCGGATACAGATATCTACCGGCGGCGGCACCCTCACACCCGGATGGGTTTGCTTACCGTGCGGAACATCAATCTTGCCCGCTTAACGGAAGTCGGCCGCCGCCCCAGCTTCCTGCGGAAATTTCTGCTATGCTTGCCGCAGTTTCAGGCTACCTGAAACCCTGTTTCCACCGATTCTATCCCCACAGTATCCGGCAATAAGGCAGCCCTATGCACCACGCTCCCGATATTCATGATTTCAGCCACCCCGTGTTGGAGCGGATCCGCTTCCGTTCCGGCGGCAGCGAAGTGTATGAAGGCCATGAAGTAAGGCTGTTGAAAGACAGCAGCGAAAACTTCCCCGCCTGGCTCGAAGCGGTGGCCTCCGCCCGCGATTATGTACTGATGGAAATGTATATTTTTGCCGACAACGACTTCGGCCGCCAAATGCGCGATCTGCTGGTGGAAAAAGCGCTGGCCGGTGTCAGCGTGGTGCTGATCTACGACTGGCTGGGCTCGCTGTGGCCTTCGCTGCGCGGGTTTTTCAAACCCTTGCGCGAAGCCGGCGCCTTGGTGGTGCCCTACAACCCGATGGGCTTTGCCAGCGGCATCGGCCTGTTGTCGCGCAACCACCGCAAATCGATTGTGGTGGACGGCCATACCGCTTTTGTCGGCGGCTTGTGCGTCTCTTCCGCCTGGGAAGGCAATCCGGCCAAAAGCATTGCCCCGTGGCGCGACACAGGCGTCTGCCTGAAGGGGCCGGCGGTGGGCGAAGTGCTGCAGGCCGCCGCCGACAGCCTGCAGTCGCAGGGCTGCGAGCTGCCGGCCGGCATTTACACCGCCTGCGGCGAAGCCGGCACCGTGCGCTTGGGCGTGGTGGCCACCACGCCCAGCAACAACAATATGATGCGGCTGGATTTAAATGCACTGGCGCTGGCCAACCGCAATCTGTGGCTCACCGATGCCTATTTCATGCCCACGCGGCTTTACACCCAGGCACTGATCAATGCCGCCAATGCCGGCGTGGACGTGCGCCTGCTGGTGCCGCGCACATCGGATATTCCCTGGATCGGCCGCGTGTCCCGCACCCGTTACCGCGCCCTATTGGAAGCCGGCGTGCGGGTATTCGAATGGAACGGGCCGATGATTCACGCCAAAAGTGCGATTGCCGACGGCATTTGGGCGCGGGTGGGCTCCACCAATCTGAATTTTTCCAGCTGGCACCTCAACCGCGAGCTGGATGTGGTCATCGAAGACGCCGGCGTGGTGCGCCAACTGGAACGGCAGTTTCTGGAAGATTTAAACCGGGCCACCGAAGTGGTATTGAACGAAGAAGACCACCGCATCATGTTGCAACGCCGCCGCCAGCATTTTTCGCGCCTGCGCATTTTCAACCGCGAGCAGGCGCGGGCGGTAACCCGCCAGTTTCTCCAACTCTCCCATGTATTCGAAGGCAATTTCTACGGCAAGCGCACGGTGGACGAAAACGAAGCCAAGGCTTATCTGAGCATGGGGCTGCTGATGTTGGTGCTGGCGGCATTGCTGTGGTTCGCACCTTATCTGCTGGTGGTACCGGTGATGCTGCTGTTGCTGGCCGGCGGCGTTTCCACAACCGTACACGCCGTCGCTCAACTGGTTAAATTCCGCAAGCGCAAGAAAGACAAGAAAAAATCAAACCAAAAAAATAATTTTTACCTTTAAAACCAAACATATAAAATAAAATTTCCGTATTTTAAATAAATTCAATGAAAAAGATAGTTTCAATAGCTTATTTTTTAAGATATAGTCTGCCCCATACCACAGCCGCCACGTAAAACACTTCAGTTTTCAGGCAGCCATCCCACCCCTCCATAACTCAAAAAGGAACCGACCATGTCCAAATGTCCCGTTACCCATTTGACCATGAACAACGGCGCCCCCGTTGTCGACAACCAAAACAGCCTCACCGCCGGTCCGCGCGGCCCGCTCTTGGCACAAGATTTGTGGCTGAACGAAAAACTGGCCAACTTCGTGCGCGAAGTGATTCCTGAGCGCCGTATGCACGCCAAAGGTTCAGGCGCTTTCGGTACGTTCACCGTAACCAACGACATCACCAAATACACCCGCGCGGCCATCTTCAGCGAAGTCGGCAAAAAAACCGAAATGTTTGCCCGCTTCACTACCGTAGCCGGTGAGCGCGGCGCGGCCGATGCCGAGCGCGACATCCGCGGTTTCGCCTTGAAGTTCTACACTGAAGAAGGCAACTGGGATATGGTGGGTAACAACACGCCGGTATTCTTCCTGCGCGACCCGCGTAAATTCCCCGATTTGAACAAAGCGGTAAAACGCGATCCGCGCACCAATATGCGCTCCGCCACCAACAACTGGGATTTCTGGACCCTGCTGCCCGAAGCCTTCCACCAAGTGACCATCGTGATGAGCGACCGCGGTATTCCCGCCTCTTACCGCCACATGCACGGTTACGGCTCGCATACTTACAGCTTCTGGAACGAAGCAGGCGAACGTTTCTGGGTGAAATTCCACTTCCACACCCAACAAGGCATTAAAAACCTGAGCAACGAAGAAGCCGCTGCCATTATTGCCGACGACCGCGAAAGCCATCAGCGCGACCTCTATGAGTCTATCGAGAAAGGCGATTTCCCGAAATGGACCATGTACGTACAAATCATGCCCGAAGCCGATGCCGAAAAAGTGCCCTACCATCCGTTCGACCTGACCAAAGTATGGCCGAAAAAAGACTATCCGCTGATTGAAGTGGGCGAGTTCGAGCTGAACCGCAACCCCGAAAACTTCTTCGCCGATGTCGAGCAGTCTGCTTTCGCACCGAGCAACTTGGTTC
>JAUMZB010000026.1 GCA_030528345.1 Eikenella sp. | reverse complement strand
GCAAAGGCGAAGCCGCCAGCCGCCGCGCGTGGATGGAAGCCGAGGGCGATACGGCACGGGTGGATATTTGATGGCAGGCTACCTGAACAGCTTGAGACGACCGGGAAAGCCGCCCGTTTGTTGTCAGGCAGCCGATTGCTTGCCCGCACATGCCGTTTTGCCGGCGGACGCTTGCCGCATGGTTGCCGCCGTGTCAGAAAATCCGCCCGCCGGCCGTCCAAACAGCAGCTTCGCCGCCACGGTGTTTTGCCCGCTTTTACCCGGCCGCCGGCGCGGCGGCTGTGCGTTTTCCGTATAATCGCCGACGTTTGTTTGAACCGCCATTCCGTTTTTCAGGTAGCCCGATGTTCGCCAAAATCTTCAAACCCTTTCTGTTCCTGCTGTGGGTCTGCTCCGCCATCCACACCGCCCATGCGGTGGATGCGTCCGAGCTCTTGCCCGCCGACCAGGCCTTCCGCCCCACAGTGTTTGCCAATGCCGACCATCTGGAGCTGAACTTTCAAATTGCCGAAGGTTATTATCTGTATCAGGCCAAAATCGAGGCCGAAACCGAACCGGCCGGCTGGTTGTCCGCCCCGCGTTTTGAAGGCGGCCAAGAAAAAGAAGACGAGTTTTTCGGCAAACAGACGGTGTTCTACCGCCAAGCGCAAGGCCGGCTGGACTACACAGGTGCGCCGCCCGCCGCCTATCGCCTCACCCTGCACTATCAGGGCTGTGCCGATGTGGGCGTCTGTTATCCGCCGGTGAGCAAAACCTTTGATATCCGGGGCGAAGGCGTATATGGCGACACCGCGCCGCCGGCCGGCGGCAGCCGGCGTTTCGCTCCCGGCAACGGGCCCTCGCTGGCGCCCGCTCCTGCTGCCGTGCCGCCGGAAAAGAGCCCGTTTACCCTCTCCCGCGACACGCTCGGCGCCAATTTATTGGCGTTTTTTGTTTTCGGCATCGGCTTGAGCTTTACCGCCTGTATGTATCCGCTGCTGCCCATCGTATCGGGCATCATCGTCGGCGACCGCAGTGCTTCCAAAGGCCGCGGCTTCCTGCTGTCGTTTATCTATGTGCAGGGTTTGGCGCTCACCTATACCGTGGTCGGCGTGGCTGCCGGCCTTACCGGCGCCCTGCTCACCGTGTGGCTGCAGCAGCCGTGGGTGGTGCTTTCGGCAGCAGCTTTAATGGTGGTGCTGGCCTTGGGTATGTTTGACGTATTCGCCATCCAACTGCCCAGCCGTCTGCAAAGCTATTTCCAAAACCAGAGCAATAAATTGTCGGGCGGCAAGGCGGTGTCGGTGTTTGCCATGGGCATGCTCTCGGCGCTGATTGTCGGCCCTTGTGTGGCGCCGCCGCTGGCGGTGGCCTTGGGCTATATCGGCCAAACCGGCGATGCGGCGCTCGGCGGCCTGGCTTTGTACAGCCTGGCGCTGGGTACCGGCGTGCCGCTGATTTTGGCGGGCACCTTCGGCGGCCACATCCTGCCGCGTGCCGGCGACTGGATGAACGGCATCAAATACGCCTTCGGCGTGATTCTGCTGGCGGTGGCGGTTTATCTGGCCACACCGTTTCTGCCTTATCCCTTGGTGGCGGTGCTGTATTCGCTGCTGCTGGTGATTCCGGGCGGTCTGCTGCTGGCCCGCTGGCGCCGGCAGGCAGCGGCCGTAAAACCGGTGGCGCTCGGCTTGGGCGCCGCCCTCTTGACCTTGGGCGTGTTTTTTGCGGTACAAAGCAGCCGCATGCAGCCCACTTTCCTCCATCACGCCTTGACCCTGTTCCCGCCCAAAACGGCCGCCGAAGGCGCGGCACACCGCCGCTTCAGCGAGCCGGATAAATTGTCCGCCGCCATGCGCGCGGCATTGGCCGAAGGCCGGCCGGTGCTGCTGGATTTTTACGCCGACTGGTGTGTGAGCTGCAAAGAAATGGAAGCCAAAACCTTCAATCGGCCCGAAGTGCAGGCGGCCGTGCCTCTGGAACGTCTGTTTCAAATCGACCTCACCGACAATACGCCCGAGCATCAGGCAATATTGAAAGAATACGGCTTGGTGGGCCCGCCCGGCTTGCTGGTACTCTATCCGGACGGGCGGCGAAGCGACCCTCTGATCGGCTTCGCGGCACCCGAAGAATTTATCCGCTGGTATCAGGCGAGACAGCATTAGAATCTGTTACCGACCCCATTCTTCCAAACGCTCACGGCACAAGGCTTGACCTTGTGCCGTTTTTTGCGTGCGGCGCTCTGCTCCGTTTGCCGCATTGGCCGGCGGTTTTGCGTTGGCGCAAACAAACCGCAGATTTTTCCGCTGCCGGCCGCCTGTGCATTGCCTGCCGGCAGCCAAACCGTTATCATCTTCATAATTAAATAAGAACCAATACGATTCTCTTTACTGCCTGCCTAATGGAAAACATTTTCACCGTCTTGCGAACGGCTTTCAGGTAGCCTGCGGCGGCAGGCCGGTTCAAACCTTGTGCCCGGAAGCGGTATCGTCTTTTTCCTTCCACGCCTGTGAGGTATCCGTCATGACTGTCCTTCCCCTCTCCCAAATAGCCAAAGGTGCGCAGGTGCGTATCGAAACCATTGCGCCCAATCCCGCTTTCGGCGAATTGGATGCCGTGGTCAGCCGCCGTTTGGCCGACCTGGGTTTTTCCAGCGGCATGCCGCTCACCCTGATTGCCGCCGGCCTGCTCGGCAAAGGGCCTTATGCGGTGCGGCTGGGCAACCAATCCCAATTTTCCCTGCGTCAGGGCGAAGCGCAGAAAATCCTGTGCCGCACCGGCGGAAGTTGAGCCGGCCGCACGGATTCATCAAACTTTTTGCGGCAGCCTGCCTTTCGGCTAGGGCGTGTCGCCCGATTGAGGAACACAGAATGGATTTCACTTATTACGCTTTGGTCGGTGCGCCCAACTGCGGCAAAACCGTGCTGTTCAACGGCCTGACCGGCTCGAATGCCAAAGTGGCCAACTACCCCGGCGTGACGGTGGACAAACGCGAAGGCGTGTTTATCGACGACAGCAACATCCACATCATCGACCTGCCCGGCACCTACAGCCTGCGCACCACCAGCCCGGATGAAAATGTGACCCGCGATATGGTGCTGGGCAAATACGGCCGGCTGCCCGACGCCATCATCGCCGTGGCCGACGCCACCAATCTGCGCATGACCCTGCGCATGATTCTGGAATTGAAAACGTTGGGCATACCGATGGCGGTTTCGCTGAATATGAGCGATGTCGCCCGCGCCCGCGGCTTACAGATTGATGCGGCCAAGCTGAGCGGGCTGATCGGCATGCCGGTGCTGGAAACCGCAGCCGTACGCCGCGAAAGCATCGAAGCCGTGCGCGAAACGGTGGCTAGGCTGCCGCGCAAACATGCGCAAACATTCGATGCCGCCGCCGCGGAACGCGATTTGGAAGCGCTGGACAGCGCAGCGCTGTATGCCGAAGTGGAAAGCATTCTGGCACAAGTGGTGCGCAGCGAAATGAAGCTGCCCGCCTGGCACCACCGCCTAGACAGCATCGTGCTGCACCCGTTTTGGGGCATGCTGATTCTGATGACCGTGCTGCTGCTGGTGTTCCAAGCGGTGTATTCGTGGTCGGAACCGCTGATGGGCTGGATTGAAGAGGGCTTCGGCACACTGGGCGAATGGGTGGCGGCCGTCCTGCCGGCGGGTGTGTTGCAGGATTTGCTGGTCAACGGCGTGATTGCCGGCATCGGCAGCGTATTGGTGTTTCTGCCGCAAATCACCATTCTGTTCGCCTTCATCCTGCTGTTGGAGGATTCGGGCTACCTGCCGCGCGCGGCCTTTCTGCTCGACAATCTGCTCGCCAAAAGCGGGCTGTCTGGCCGCTCTTTCATCCCGCTGTTATCCAGTTTTGCCTGCGCGGTGCCGGCGGTGATGTCGGCGCGCACCATTCATGATCCGCGCGAACGGCTGGTGACCATCGCCATCGCACCCATGCTCACCTGCTCGGCCCGCCTGCCGGTGTATGCGCTGATCATTGCGGCCGTGATTCCGCAGCAAACCGTGTGGGGCGTATTCAATCTGCAGGGGCTGACCCTGTTCGGCCTGTATGCGGTGGCGATTCTGTCGGCCGGTTTGGCGGCCTACGTGATGAAGCTGCTGGCCACCCGCCGCGGCAAGGTACAGCAATTCCCGCTGCTGATGGAACTGCCCACCTTCCGCATGCCCAATTTCAAACACATTGCCACCAGCCTGTGGGAGCGCGTGTCGGCCTTTCTGAAACGCGCCGGCACGGTGATTTTCGCCATCAGCGTGGTATTGTGGGCCTTGGTGAGCTTTCCCGCCGCACCGGAGGGCGCAACCGGTGCTGCCATCGACCACAGTTTCGCCGGCCAACTCGGCCATTTGATCCAACCCTTGTTCGCGCCCTTGGGCTTCACTTGGGAAATGTGCATTGCCATGATTCCCGGCCTGGCGGCCCGCGAAGTGGTGGTGGCGGCGCTGGGCACCGTGTATGCGGTGGGTGCCGATTCGGAAGAGGCGGTACAAAACGCGCTGATTCCGGTGGTGGCCGGCGGCTGGGGCCTGCCCACCGCCTTCGCCTTCTTGGCTTGGTATGTGTATGCCCCGATGTGCATGGCCACGCTGGCGGTGATCAAACGGGAAACCAAATCGGCCAAACACACCCTGCTGATTACCGCTTATCTGTTTGCACTGGCTTATGCCGCGGCTTTTGTGGTGTATCAAATAACTTCGAGGTTAATCTGATGGAACAAATGATTATTGTCGGCATCATCGTGCTGCTGAGCGCGGGCTACCTGCTTCGCAAATTTGTTTGCAAACCGAAATCGGGCGGCAATTCCGCTTGCGGCGGCTGCGACCGCTGCGGCGGCGGCAAAGGCGGCGGCCATTAGCGGATAGATGGATTTCTGTTTTCAGGTAGCCTGAAACGCCCATAAAACAGCCCCGACGCCTTTTGGCAGCGGGGCTTTTCGATTGGCGCCAAACCTTATCGGCCGGCGGCCTGACGGTTGATTGCCTGCAACACAGCCAGCGGATCTTCGGCGCGGGTAATCGGGCGGCCCATCACCAAATAACTGGAGCCGGCGGCCAGCGCCTGTTGCGGGGTCATGATGCGGCGCTGGTCGTCTTGCTCGGCGGAGGCGTCCAAACGGATGCCGGGCGTCACCAACACGAAATCGCCACCCAAGCTTTGGCGCAAGGCGGCGGCTTCGCGGGCGGAGCAGACCGCGCCGTCCAAACCCGACTGCTGCGCCAAGCCGGCCCACCGCAGCACGCATTCCTCTACCGGCATCTGCCAGCCCAGCTCGGCCAAATCCGCCGCTTCCATGCTGGTGAGCACGGTGACGCCGATCAGCAGCGGTTTGTTGGCATAATTGGCCACTGCTTCGGCGGCGGCCTCCATCATGCGGCGGCCGCCCGAAACGTGCATGTCCACCATCCACACGCCCATTTCCGCCGCCACTTTGCAGGCCTGCGCCACGGTGTTGGGGATGTCGTGGTACTTCAAATCGAGAAACAGTTTGAAGCCCTGCCCGATTAACTGCTCGGCCAAGCGGCGGCCGGTGGCGGTAAACAGCTCCTTGCCGATTTTCAACTGGCACACATCGGGGCTGAGGCGGCGCACGAAGGCCAAAGTATCAGCCCCGTCGGCAAAGTCCAGCGCCACAATCACCGGCGTGCGGGCAGAGGAAAGCGGATAGTCGGTGAGCAGGGGATTCATGTTCGGTTCTCCTAAAATATGGAAGCGGAATGAGTGGAATGAATAAGGCAGTCGTGAAAAAGCCGTTTGCTTTCAGGTAGCCTGAGCACAAACGGCCGTATGCTGTTGCGATCCGGCGCAAACATTCATACGGCCACGCCCCAGCCGGCGATGCGCCGCACCGCCGGCCAAGCGGGCTCCCCGCCCAATCTGGCCGATACCGCGCCCAATACGCCCAAACCGAACAAGGTGGCGGCAGCCGGCACGGCAGACGCCAACTTTCCTGCATGCCCGCCACCACCAACAGCGGCAGCAATGCCCGAAAGAGCAGAAACCGGCTGTCGGGTGCGGCGGCGGCCACGTCCGTCAGCAGGCTGCGGTGGAAATCAGGCCGTCTTGACGCCCGGCACCACGGCACGCAGCCAACTGTTGCGGCTGCTGTAATGCGGCTCGGCATGGTGGCTGCGGCGCATGGCACGATGTCTTTCAGGTAGCCTGCTTGGCGGCGGCGCTTTCGGCCAACAAGGCGGGAAAGGCTTGCGGATGGTCGCGCACATAGGCGCTGACCACGGGAAAGTCGTCTTCGCAGATTTCGTAATACTCGGCGTCAAGCGTTTCAAAATCATTGAAGCGGCGGCGCAGGCTGTCCAGATCTTCGCCCGTTTCGGCCAAGCGCTCGATGTCTGCACCGTGTTTTTGATACAGCGCCCGTGCTTTATCCAAAATTTTGGGCGTGGTTTTGATGCCCCAGCGGCGCAGGCTGTCGGCCAGCGGGTTGTCGAACACATAACTGCCGTTACCGGCCGCAATCAGATAGACAAAGCCGCCGGCCTCGATATGCTGGTCCATGAAGAGATAGGCCAGCAGGGTGTTTTCGGCATCGTTGTAGGCGGCGGCACCCTGCTCGTCAAGTTCGGCCAGGCAGAGCAGGCAGTAGTCGAGCAGATGGTAGAGTTGTTTGGCGTTCAGGGGGGTGTTCATTAAAGGGGCCGAGTCGGTTTCAGGCAGTCTGAGCGGCGCTCAGACTTCGATTTTGTTGGGGGTGAAGGTTTCCCATTTGTTGCAGGCGGGGCAATGCCAGAAAAACACCTGCGACTTGAAATGGCAGTGGCGGCAGCGGTACATCACCGCCTTTTGCAGTTGGCGGCCGACCACGCCGCGCATCATGTCGGCATCCGCACGCCAGCCGGGAGGAAGGCCGGAGAGTTTGAGGCCGAGCAGGCGGTACACGCCGCCCAAATCGGGCTTCTGGCGCACCAGCTCCACCGCCAGCGCGGCGGCTTGGTCTTCGCCGTGCAGCAGCAGGGCTTTTTCGTACACCACATTGATCAAGTCGAGCTGGGGAAAGGTTTTCAGGTAGCCTGTGAGCACCGCCAGCCCTTCCTCGGCCTTGCCTTGCGCTTCGTAAGCGTCATACAGGCGCTCGCCCACCATGCTCAGATAGGCATGGTTCTGTTTTTCAATGGCGCTGTAGGCGGCCACGGCGGCAGCGTAGTTGCCCTGCTTCTGTTCGACGTCGCCCAAAATCATGTTGGCGCGGGTGCATTTTTTATTGGCATCCAAGGCCTTGGCCACATGAGCGCGCGCTGCTTCGAAATCGGATTTGAACAGCGCTGCCTGAGCCAGTTCGCAGTAAAACTGGGCGATTTCAAATTGGTATGTTTGTTCGTCGTGGCTGAGCAGCCGGGCGGTGCGGATGGCTTCTTCCCAATCGCGGTCCTGCTGGTAGATATGGAGCAGCACCTGCCGCGCCTGCTTGGCCGTATTGCCTTCCCGCAAGCCGATGAAAATCTGCTCGGCCCGATCCACCAAGCCGGCGCTTTGGTAGTTTTGGCCGAGTTCGAACAAGACCTGCTCGCGCTTTTCGCCTACGGTATCGGGCATCTCAAGCAGCGACTGGTGCAGCTGGATGGCTTTGTCGTTTTCACCGCGCTGGCGGTAAAGCTTGCCCAAGGTAAGGCTCATTTCATAAGAATCCGCTCCCGGCCTCGCCTCGATGGCCTCAGCCAGATTACGTGCGGCTTTGCCGGTGTTGCGGTCCACCAAGGCATCCAAACCGGCATAAAAACCCGTCGGCACCGATTTGGCCTGTTTCAGCACCGCTTTCATGTCCACCCGTGCCGCAAACCAGCCCATGGCGAAGAAAACGGGCAGCAGGATGATCGGCGTCAGCCACCACCAGATATTGCCGTCCATCACGGTTTATTCCTTTGCCGCCGGGCTTTCGTGCCGCACCGGCGGTGCGATTTCTTCGCGGGCCACGCGGGCGTTTTTCTTCACTTCCGCACGCAGGCGGTTGTTTTCGTGCCGCAAGCCCAGCAGGCGGCCGAACATGGCCAGCACGCCGAACAGCGCGCCGATGACGAAAAACACCAACAGCAACACAATCAGCGGCAGCGTAATCTGGCTGCCGGGCAGCCAGCTAAACGGCACACTGTGGGTATTGAATACGGCCAAGATAATGAAAAACAGCAGAATCAGTATTTTAACAATCAGAGTAATCGGTTTCATGAGTCCGTTTCTTTCCGTGCGGCCAGCAGCCGAGCTTGCAAACGCCGAAGTGTAAACGATTTGGCGGCTTTCAGGTAGCCTGCGTCCGCCTGCGGCGGCGCCCCGAAAGACTACCCGCGGTTCGGGGCAGACGGTATAATCCGCCCGATTATTTTCAGTCCGCCCCTTTGTAAAACAACACAATCCGTACCATAAGGACACGCCATGAATCCGCAACGCGAACCCGTCATCCTCACCCCGCACGACCTGCCCCTGCACTGCAGCGGCCCCACCGGCCAGCCTTGGAACGGCCATCCGCGCGTATTCCTGCCGATCGAATCCAACCGCAGCATCGAATGCCCCTACTGCGGCACGGTCTATCAATTGAACGGCGAAATCAAAAGCCACCATTAAGCTGCCTTTCGCCGACCCCAAGCCAACCAACAAGGAGTTTGCCCATGACCCGACACATCGCCATCCTGCCCGGCGACGGCATCGGCCCCGAAATCATCGCCCAAGCCGTGCGCGTGCTCGACAAGCTGATTGCCGACGGTTTGGACGCGCGTTACGACTACGCCCCCTTGGGCGGTGCCGCCTATGACAAATACGGCCACCCTTATCCCGAATTCACCCAAAAACTATGCCGCGCCGCCGATGCCGTGCTGCTCGGCGCCGTGGGCGGCCCGCAATACGATAATCTGGAGCGCCCGCTGCGCCCCGAGCGCGGCCTCTTGGCCATCCGCAAAGATTTGAACCTGTTTGCCAACCTGCGCCCCGCCGTGCTCTACAAAGAGCTGGCCAATGCTTCCACCCTCAAACCCGAAGTGGTGGCCGGCCTCGACATTCTGATTGTGCGCGAGCTCACCGGCGACATCTATTTCGGCGAACCGCGCGGCATCCGCACGCTGGAAAACGGCGAGCGCGAAGGCTTCAACACCATGCGCTACAGCGAAGCCGAAATCCGCCGCATTGCCAAAGTTTCTTTTGAAGCCGCCCAAAAGCGCAATAAAAAACTGTGTTCGGTCGACAAAGCCAATGTGTTGGAAACCACCGAGTTGTGGAAAGAGATTTTCACCGAAGTCGGCCGAGACTACCCCGAAGTGACCCTTTCCCATATGTATGTGGACAATGCCGCCATGCAGCTGGTGCGCGCGCCCAAACAGTTTGACGTGATCGCCACCGGCAATATCTTCGGCGACATCCTCAGCGACCAAGCCGCCATGCTCACCGGCTCCATCGGCATGCTGCCCTCGGCCTCGCTCAACGAAAGCGGCAAAGGCCTCTACGAACCTTCGCACGGCTCCGCGCCCGACATCGCCGGCCAAAACAAGGCCAATCCGCTGGCCACCATCCTTTCCCTGGCCATGCTCTTGCGTTACAGCCTCAACGACGAAGCCCGCGCCGCCCGAGTGGAGCAGGCCGTGCAGAAAGTGCTGGAACAGGGCTGCCGCACCGGCGATATTTTCGAGGAAGGTTGCCGCCGGGTGTCGTGCTCCGAAATGGGCGACGCCGTTTTGGCCGCGCTGTAAACAAAACGCCCTTGAATTTTGTGCAGCCGCCCTTAATTAGGCTGCTCCGCACATTCATTTAAGAAAAGGAAAAGCTTATGAGCATTATTTGGTCGATCATCATCGGCTTCCTGATCGGCGTGTTGGCCAAGGTTCTGCATCCGGGCAAAGAAAACTTCGGTTTCATCGCCACCACCGTTTTGGGCATTCTCGGCTCGGTAGGCGCGGCCTTTGTCGGCCAGCAGCTAGGCTGGTACGCGCCCGACGAAGGCGCCGGCTTCTTCGCTTCCGTCATCATGGCCGTGGTGTTGCTGTTTGCCTATACCAAAATCAAAAGCAAGTAAGCGCGCTTAAACCGTCAGGCTACCTGAAACCCTTTCAGGTAGCCTGATGCCTTTGCCCCTCTGTTTACCGGCCGCCGCCATGTCCCGCCACATCCTCATCATCACCCCCTCCTGGATCGGCGACTGCGTGATGACGCAGCCGCTTTACCGCCGCCTGCACCAGCTCCACCCCGGCTGCACCATCGATGTGCTGGCGCCCAAATGGTCGATGGCCGTTTTCGAGCGCATGCCGGAAATCCGCCGTGTGCTGGAAAACCCCTTCGGCCACGGTGCCCTGCGGCTGCGCGAACGCTGGCGTTTGGGCAAAGCCTTGGGCCGGCAGGGTTACGGCCAAGTCATCGTATTGCCCGGTTCGTTCAAGTCCGCCCTGATTGCCCGCGCCAGCGGCATCCCCCTGCGCACGGGCTATGTGGGCGAAAGCCGCTATCCGCTGCTCAACGACATCCGCAAACTCGACAAAACCGCCCTGCCCCTGATGGTGGACCGCTACACCGCCCTCGCCCACCCCGGCCAGGCCGATTTCGACGGCCATTCCGACACCCCGCAGCTGAGCATCTCCCCTGCAGGCCAACAAGCCGCCCTAGAGGCACACGGGCTGAACACCGGCCAGCCGGTTGCCGCTTTCTGCCCCGGCGCCGAATACGGCCCCGCCAAACGCTGGCCGGCGCCGCATTTTGCCGAGCTGGCGCGCCGTTATGCGGCGGCAGGTCATCAAATCTGGCTGTTCGGCTCGGCCAAAGACCAAGCCGTTGCCGACGAAATCAACCGCCTTTCAGGTAGCCTGTGCACCAATTTATGCGGCCGCACCAGCCTGGCCGAAGCCATCGACCTGCTCTCCTTGGCCGATCTGGTGGTGTGCAACGACAGCGGCCTGATGCATCTGGCCGCCGCACTCGGCCGGCCGCTGGCCGCAGTATACGGCTCCTCCAGCCCCGAACACACCCCGCCCCTCAGCCCCCGCGCCGCCGTGGTGAGCCTAAACTTAGACTGCGGCCCCTGCTTCAAGCGCGAATGCCCGCTCGGCCACACCCACTGCCTCGAAAAATTGGACCCACAGCGGGTGTATGAGGCCGCCGAAAGCGTGCGCCGGCCGGTTTAAAATCAGCGGCCATACAGACCACAGGCTACCTGAAACGTTTTCAGGTAGCCTGTGGCTTTCCAAGCATGCCGATACACCTCCAGCAGCCGGTAAGGCCGCGATTCACACTTCTTTTTCCTGCGATTCCCGCGGCCGTCCCCAACGCGCCCACACCCGCAAGCGGCGCCAGCTGTCGGCATCGGTCATGTCCGGCAACACGGCCATATCGATGCGCCGGCCGTCGCAACGCCATTGCAGCAACACCAGCCACGGCGTCACCCAGCCTTCGTGCAACTGCGCTTCGGCCCACACCCCTTGCGGCTGCAAATACAGCGCCGAGCGTCCCTGCCGGTCCACCGCAATCCGCTCCACCCACACACGCGGCCGCCGCAAGCCGTGCCAAGCCAAGGCCGTCGCAGCCGCCATGCCGCCCCAACGCCACAGGCCGGAAAAATAAAGTGCCGGCAAAGCGGCCAGCCACAAATAAGCCGCCGCCTTAATCCAAAGCAGGCGGCGCGACGGGCGCAGGGCTACCTGAAACGCCTGCATGCCGCGCTCACATCATGGTATCCACCAAGGGGCTGACCTGCAATTCCTCGTCATCGGTGTCCATCACCATATCGTGAAATTCCAAATCAAAAAAACGGGCGAAGTTTTCCGGAGACAACGCCGGCCACTGCCCCTGCGGCACTTCCCAAGAGGCCAGCTCGCCGCTGAAAATTTCTTGCCAGCGCTCGCCGAAATAACCGGCGGTCTCTTCCGGCGTCTCGGTTTGCGGCACCAGATACACGCTGCAATTGCTGCGCAGTTGCGACAGCGTCAAATCGGGCAGCTCGTCGGAAGTGCTTTTGAGCCAGCTTAAAAAAGCCTCGGTCGGCTTCACCACCACCGCGCTGCGGTCAACAAAATACATAACGGTTTTCCTTGTTGTTGCCACAAAGAGCGGATTATAGCGCCAAAGCGGCACCGGCAGAAAAGCGGGCATCGCAAACCGCATGCCCTATTGGGCGCAGCCATCTGCCAAGCGGAAGCTGTGTTTCGAGTGGCCACAGGGCTTCAGGTAGCCTGAATAGCATCTGTGGCATCATTGGCTGACAACTTGACGGACAACACAGCGTGATTCGGAATATCACAATCCATCAGGAAGCCACTGTATGATTCAAAGCTTTGCCCGCAAAGGCTTGGAAAAGTTTTTCCGCAGCGGCAACAAATCCGGCATACCGGCCGCCCATGCCGCCAAACTTGCCCGCATACCGGCCGCGCCGGACGAATTGACCGCCAACGAACAACTCAACGGCCTGTGGCGCTGCCACCAGCTTAAAGGCGAACGCCGCCCGCAATGGCCGCTAACCGTATCCGGCAATTGGCGCATCACCTTTGAGCTGCGCGAGGGCCATGTTTATATTGTCAATTACGAAGACTACCACTAGAGCCGCCCCATGATGCACAACCCGCCCCCACCCTGCGATATTCTGCGCGAAGACGTGTTGCCCGAACTGGGCATGACCGTTACCGCCTTTGCCCAGCACCTGGGCTACACCCGCGAAGCCCTCAGCCGCACCCTGCACGGCAAAACCCCCATTACCCCGCAACTGGCCTGGCGGCTGGAACAGGCCGGCATCAGCACCGCCGAAATGTGGCTGAACCTGCAAGCCAAATACGACCTGTGGCAACTGCGCCGCCAACCGCAACAACACCCCGTTGCCCGGTTCAAGGCTTTCGGCTAGCCCCACCCACACAGGGCGGTTTGCCTGCCGGCAACGCACGCCTAACCCACACCCCCCCAACAGCCTTCCCAAGAAAAACGGCTGCCCGTATTCGGGCAGCCGTTGGCGCTGATTCAGCCTGACGGATACTAAAAACGTGCCGCCACGCCCAGTTGGACGGAGGTGCCGCCGCCGTCGCGGCCGAAGTCATGCCCCACTTGGCCGAAGGCGCGCCAAAGCGAGGTTTGCGGCTGCCACTGCACGCCCAAACGGGCGCTGAGCCAGCTGCGGTCTGCCTGCGGCGCAGCCAAACTGAAGCGGCTGCCGTTCATGCCGGCCTCCACGCTGTCTTTGCCGCCTTTCCAATCGCGTACCCAGCGCAGATTGGCATAAGGCTGCCAATCGCCGAAGCGGTGTGCCGCTTCCGCGCCCAAGCCGCTGCGCAGCGAGGTGTAGCGCTGTTTGCCGAACTGCATTTGGGTGGCGCCGCCGTCGCGCTCGGCAAAGCCTTTGACTTTGCCGCTGAGCAGCATCAAATCGCCCAAGGCCGACACTTTGGTGTCGCCCCATTGCCATTCGTAGCCGCCGAAAACGCCCGCACCCATGCTGCTGCCGCCGGTTTCTCCGCTTTGGCTCAATTCGGCCTGCCCCAAACGGATGCTGCGGCGGGTTTGGTAGTCGCTGTCGCTGATTTGCAGCATGCCGCCCAGCCACCATTGCGGCGCGTCATAGCGCAGGGTGGAAGTGAGGCTGTTGGTTTGGGCTTCGATGCGGGTATGGCCGAACTGACGATCCTGTTCTTGGCGGCTGAAGACCACGCCCAGCTGCCAATTCGGCGCCAAGCGGGCTTTGCCGCCGGCATACACGGTGTAGCCTGTGTTATCGCCGCCGTTGTGCTGGTAGGCCGCCACGGCATCCAGCGTCCGCCCGGTCTGCACGCCCCGCAGGCGGTTGCTGTCTTCGCGCACGAAATCCCAAGCGGCTTCGCCGTTTTGGCGGGCGGTGGTGCTCAGGCCGCCCATCTCGGCAGGCGCACGCAAGGTGCTGAGCAGATAATCGGCCATGATGCGGTGGGCTTTGGGGCCGGGGTGGAAGCTGTCGGCAAACAGCAGATTATCGGGATTGGCATTGCTGGCCTGTGTGTTGGCGCCGCTCAAGCCTTCGCCGCACAATACCGAGGCCGTGGCTTGGTTGCAGGCGCGGCCCGAAGTGTTGCTGAAACCGTATTTGGCCGGATCGCCCAGCATATCGCTGAACAGCTGGTTGACGCCCAACCGCACCACATTGCCGCCTTGTTGGTTAAGGGCTTGGGTGGTTTGCGCGTTGAGCAGGTCGGTGGCTTGGGTGGCGGCGGCGGCGAAGGTTCCGTAATTCTGAGCCACCTCTTCTTTAATGCTCTCTTTCGTCACACCGTTGGCGGCAAAAATAGTACCGTAATTGCTGTAAATCCATGAAACGGGGAATGGCGGCGCGGCCTGCCACAAATCCTCTACCACTTTATCCAAAATCTCGGCCCGCTGGTTTTGGAAGTCGGCTAAATTTGCCTGGCCGGCCGCAGCAGCCTCGCGGACATATTTGGCGTAACTGCGGGTGATTTCGCGTTTCGCGCCGTTGCCGACGATGCCGGAACCGGTGGCACCGGTGGCCTGGATGCGCTCATTCAGCCTTTGGGCGAAAGCACCGGCAAACTGGTCCATCAATTCCGGGGTATAGAGCACGTTGGGCACATCCGGCGCCACCACCAAATCGACGCCGGCCGCACGCAATCGCTGCCATTGGGCGCCGGAAGTGGCCGCAGCTTCGGCGGTGCGTTGCAGCACCAGAGCCTGGGCTTGGGTCGGATCAGTGATGGCGGCCGCATCGATCAGAATGGCGGCCATATCGTTGCCGCCGCCCCAGAGAATATGCAGATGATCGGGATTCACTTTGCCGGAAGCCAGATAGGCATCGATTTGCTTGTCCAGCGCCACGCGCTCGTTCACCGCCATATTGGCCGGGCTGTTGCCGGCCACCACCACGCCCCCGCTGTGGGCGTAGTTGGTGCCGGCCTCGGCTTGGGCGACCAGCGGGAAAGCCGCATTCGGATTGCCGCCCAGCGCTTGCGCCACATGCTCGCCGTAGAGCAGGTTTGCGCTGCCGTCGGCTTTCAGGTAGCTGGCTTTTAAATGGACATGCTTATCGGCTCGGTCGGCCCAGCCTTTTTGGCCGACATCGCTTAAGCTGTCGCCGAAGATGACGACTTCCTGAGCCAAGGCCAAGGGTGTGTAGGCGGCCAGCATCAGGGCCATCCATTTCATTTTCATGATTTCTCCTGTTGGTGGGTGGGTTGCGTTCGGGGCATGGGACGGGCAGAAACCGGCGCCCCTGACGGCTTCTGCTTTTGTTTTAAGGACGGATATGTTCAGGCCTTGTCGACATTCGATGCTAAGAAAGGCTACCTGAAACGGCTTGCTCCCGGCAGAAACCTGCCTGCCCGTTTTCAGGTAGCCCGATTCACCGCACTATCGGCTTATGGCTCAGATTGCTCTTCTTTTTTCCCGGCTTTTTCTTCTTTGGCCAGTTTTTTGTCCATCATCCGTTCAAACTCGCGCATGCACTGCTCGGCAACGGCCAGCATTTTGTCGATTTCTTTTTTGCTCATCACCAAGGGCGGCGCGGCCACCATGTGGTCGCCGCAGGCGCGCATGATGAGGTTGTTTTTAAAGAAAATGTCGCGGCACATCAGGCCGGTTTCGCCGGTGTTCGGAAACAGCTCGCGCGTTTCCTTGTCTTTCACCAAGGTGAAGCCGCAAATCAGGCCTTCGCTGCGGATATCGTCCACATATTTGAATTTACTGAAGGTTTCTTCCCAGCGTTTTTTCATATACGGGCCGGTGTCGTTTTTCACCTGTTCCACAATGCCTTCGTCTTGCAGGATTTCCAGGTTTTTCTTGGCCACGGCGGCAGCCACGGGGTGGCCGGAGTAGGTGAAGCCGTGGTTGAACTCGCCGCCGGCTTTCAGACCTTCGGCCACTTTGTCGTTAACCAATACCGCGCCAATGGGCAGATAGCCGGAAGAGAGGCCTTTGGCGGTGGTGAAGATGTCGGGTTTGAAGCCCATGGTTTCGTGGCCGAACCAGTTTCCGGTGCGGCCGAAACCGCAAATCACTTCGTCTGCCACCAAAAGAATATCGTGCTTGCGGCAGATTTCTTCGATGCGCGGCCAATAGCTGGCCGGCGGAATGATCACGCCGCCTGCGCCCTGAATCGGCTCGCCCACGAAGGCGGCAATTTTATCGGCGCCGATTTCTTCGATTTTCTCTTCCAGCCAGTTGGCGGCACGCAAGCCAAATTCTTCCGGCGTTTCGCCGTCTTTGGCCAAGCCGTAATACCAGGGTTGCTCAATGTGTACCACGTTCGGAATCGGCAAATCGCCCTGCGCGTGCATGCCTTTCATGCCGCCCAAGCTGGCGCCGCCGATGGTGGAGCCGTGGTAGCCGTTCCAGCGGCCGATGATCACTTTTTTCTGCGGTTTGCCCACGGAAGCCCAGTAGTGGCGCACCATGCGCATCATGGTGTCCACCGATTCGGAGCCGGAGCCGGTGTAGAACACATGGTTGAAACCGGAGGGGGCGATGTCGGTGATGGTGGACGACAATTCCACTACTGCGGGGTGGGTGGTTTTGAAGAAGGTGTTGTAGAAGGGCAGCGCTTTCATCTGCTTTTTGGCCGCTTTGGCCAGCTCTTTGCGGCCGTAGCCGATGTTCACACACCACAGGCCGGCCATGCCGTCGAGGATTTCATTGCCTTCGTCGTCATACACATAAATGCCTTTGGCCTTCACCATCACGCGCACGCCTTCGCGCGCCAAGGCGGCGTTGTCGGAGAAGGGGTGCAGATGGTGTTTGCCGTCTTGGCGGCTGTAGTCTTGTTTACTCATGCTTTACTCCTTTGGAAAATCAAGGTTATCAACAAAAGATTCGGGGTCGCATTACCCGAATGGCAAATATTATAGCCAATGCCCCGATATTGGGAAAACGCGCCTCAAGCAAACCGGCGCAGCAGCCAACAGGAGCCTCAAGGGCTACCTGAAAGCCGTTGTTTTATGCTTAAACGTGCAGGAGCAGGTATTTGCGCTCCCACGGGCTGATCACGCGGAAGTATTCGGCCACTTCTTTTTCTTTCAGGCCGATATACATGTCCACAAAGCGTTTGCCCAATACTTCGTGTATCGGCTCGCAGCTGCGCAACCGCTCAATGGATTCTTCCACCGTGGTGGGGAATTGGTAGGGCAATTCGTAGGCATTGGAGAAATTCGGCGCGCTCGGTTGCAGCTTTTCCTTGATGCCCAAATAGCCGCAGGCCAGCGAGCAGGCCACCGCCAGATAGGGGTTCACGTCCACGCCGGGCAGGCGGTTTTCCACGCGGCGGCCTTGCGGCGAAGAACGCGGCACGCGCAAGCCTACGGTGCGGTTGTCGTAGCCCCATTCCACATTGGTGGGCGCTGCGGTGTAGCGGGTGAGGCGGCGGAAAGAATTCACATAGGGCGCGAAAATCGGCATGGTTTCCGGCAGGTATTTTTGCAGGCCGCCGATAAAGTGGAAGAAAAGCTCGGAGGGCGAACCGTCTTCCGCATTGCTGAAGGCGTTTTTGCCGCTTTCAATATGAGTAAGGCTTTGGTGCACGTGCATGGCGCTGCCCGGCTCGCCTTCCAAGGGCTTGGCCATAAAGGTGGCATACATATTGTGGTGGAAGGCCGCTTCGCGCACGGTGCGCTTAAACAAAAACACCTGGTCGCACAAATCCATGGCATTGCCGTGCAGGAAGTTGATTTCCATCTGCGCCGGGCCCAGCTCGTGAATCAGGGTGTCCACTTCCAGATTCTGCTTGTCGCAATAATCATAGATTTCTTCAAACAGCGGGTCGAATTCGTTTACCGCATCAATGGCATAGGAGCGGCGGCCGAACTCTTTGCGGCCGGTGCGGCCGATGGGCGGCACCAGGGGAATATCGGGGTCTGGGTTTTGCGCCACCAGGTAAAATTCCATTTCGGGCGCAATCACCGGCGCCAAGCCCATGTTTTCATACAGCTTGAGCACGCGGCGCAACACATTGCGCGGCGAGGTTTCCACCGGCAGGCCGTCGGGCGTGAAGCAGTCGAAAATCAGGCTGGCGGTGGGGTCTTGCGCCCAAGGCACATGGCGGATGGTGGCCGGGTCGGGGCGCAATTCCATATCGGGGTCGGTGAGGTCCAGCATGTCGTCGCTGGGGAAATCGCCGGTAACGGTTTGGATCAGCACCACTTCGGGCAGGCGCATTTCCGGCTCCGATAAAAATTTGTCTTTGGGAATAATCTTACCGCGAGCCACGCCGGTGATGTCGGGCAGAATACATTCCACTTCCGTGATGTGATTGTCTTTCAGCCACTGTTCGATATCTGGGTTTAGCATAATGGGGTCATCCTCGTTTCTGGTGGTTTCGTTTGTCGTTGGAATGGGTGCAGCCGAATGGGTTTCGTCTGCATCAACAGGCTGCCTGAAGGAGAAACCGGCTTTCAGGCAGCCTGTTAAACGGTTTATCTGCCGGGGCGTTCCGGCGGAATGCCGCGTGCCTGCAGCCAGTCGGTCACTTTTTGCAAACGTTCGCGGCCGCGTTGGTTGAGCGGCACGTTTTCGTCCGGGTAAAGATAGGCCTGGAAAGTGTGGCCGTTGCGGTTTTTCAGCGCGGGGTTCGCGCCGCGCTCCAGCAGCAGCAACACGGCTCGATAATCCATGATCTTGGCGGCCACATGCAACGGCGTATTGCCCACTATATCCGCCTGATTGGGGTTGGCGCCGGCGTCCAGCAATAGGCGCATATGGTCGTGCTTCTCCGCATGCAAGGCATTGACCAGCGCACTTTGTCCGTCACGTGCTTTGAGGTTGGGGCTGACACCGGCTCTGAGCAGAATGCGCAGGTATTCGTCGCGCTCGGCACCCGCAGCGGCATACAGCACGGTTTGGCCGTCTATGCCCAATTCGGCCGGGTTGGCACCGGCGGCCAGCAGGCGCGACAACTCGCGCGGCTGATTTTTCAAGACCGCGGCCTCCATAGGCGTGGCTTCTTGCAGCAGCGCGGCCCGCTGCGGGATGTTTTGTGCGCAGGCAGGCACGGCGAGCAGCAGGGAGAGGCTGAGTAAAAGGGTACGGTAAGAGCGGTTCATACAGCGGTTTCTCCTATTGATGGGAACCCATTAGGCTACCTGAAAGCGGAATGCTGCCGGCCTATCGGCCGGGGCTGCTGACACAGATACTGCCCCGGCCGCCCTGTTCGATTTCAATCAAATAGCGTGTGCGGTCGTGCTTTTGCGCACCGTCCAGTTCCAAAAACAGCTCGGTTTGGCCGGTTTCACCGTCCAAACGTGATTCCAGGCGGTGGCTGATGTCTTCATTGCCTTTGTAGAGGCGCACACGAATGTCGCCTTTGATCATCACAGCCTGCAAGCCGTCGGGGGCATCGATGCTGAACGGGAAGCGCTCGTCTTTTTGCAGCTGCCGCGGCCGGCAGTCGTAAGGGTTGCCCTGCCCGTCGGCGGCGGCGAAAGCGGGGGCGGACAAGGCCAAGCAGGCACTCAGCAAAACCGTGGATGGAAGATAAGACATCATGTTTTCCTTCAAATGGTCGAAAAAGACGCTAAACATAGACAGGCAAAGTTGCTCCCAAGTGGCACGCCTCTTGCAAATCAGGCTACCTGAAACCGTATTGCCGAGGGTGTTCAGGTAGCCTGTGTGTTTAGGACTTGGCCTGCCGATAGGCTTCGCTGGCGGCCTTGAATTCGCGGAACAGGGCAACGGAGGCGGGTTTTTCGTCGAACAGCCATTCGGGGTGCCATTGCACGGCATAGCCGAAATGGCGGGCGGCATCGATGCGGAAGGCTTCCACGATGCCGTCGGGTGCCAGCGCTTCCACCGTGAGGCCGCGGCCCAAATCCTTAATGCCCTGCTGATGCAGGGAATTGATGGTGATGGTGTCGGCGCCGCCCAGCCATTGTTTGAGCAGGCTGTCGGCCTGCAAATGCGCTTCGTGAGCATCGGCGTAAAGAGTGGGAATGTCGCCTTCGGGCGGCTCGCGGTGGTCCATCTTGCCCGGCAGTTCTTGAATATGCTGGTGCAGGGTGCCGCCGAAGGCGACGTTGATTTCCTGAAAACCGCGGCACACGCCAAACAGCGGCATGCCCATGTCGATTACGGTTTGGATAAGCGGCAGCGTGGTGGCGTCGCGGGCGGGGTCGTGCAGGGTGCCTTCGCGTGCGGGCGGCTCGCCGTAATGGTGCGGCTCGACATTGGAGAGCGAGCCGGTGAGAAACAGGCCGTCCAACAGCGGCAGAAAACGCGCCAATACGCTTTGGTCGCCCAGGGCGGGCAGAATCATCACGTCGCCCACTGCGGTTTGCACGGCGTGCACATATTTGTCGCCGACCGAATGGAACGGCCATTGCCCCTGGTATTTGATGTCGGCGGGAATGCCGATAACGGGACGGCTCATGAAACAGGCTCCTTTGTCGATTTTGGCATGATTTTTATCAGGCGGGCGCTACTATCCCATGCGGCAGAAAAATTGGCAAGTGCCCGTCTATCGGGGCATACGGGCTACCTGAAAGATTTTTGAGCCGCTTTCCGAGCATTTATTTGCTTAAAGGCTTGAGGCGAAAGACTTGGTGCTGTGCAGCAACGGTTTGTAGAAAATCTACGTTGGGATGCTTGCCCGGATGGGCTTGGGCATCGGCGGTGTGCTCGGCAAACCAGAGCAGCCCCTGCGCGGCGGCCTGGGCGTCCAAACAGCCGTTAAAACGCTGATACAGGGCGTGATAGAGCTTGAGCGAACCGAGTTTGCCTTCTATTGAGGGAATATGGTGTACCACACGGCCGGCGGCGTCTTCGATGTCCAAGCCGGACAAATGGGCGGCATCGGGGAAGGTGGAGAGGTAGTCGTTAAAATTCATGGCAGGTCTTTCAGAAAGGGCGGCAGTCAAACGGGGGGGATGCCGGCACTGCTGCGTGAGGGGAAAAGGCACGGCAGCCAGGCACCATAACAAAGCGGCCGCCACGACCCGGCAGCGGAAACCGTGACAGCGTGCGGGAACATGGCGGCAGGCTACCTGAAAAGGCTGGCCGAGAGTTAGGCTTCTTCATCGCCGTAGTATTTCACGCCGATTTTAATCGGCGCCCTGCCCTGTGATTTGCGGTGGTGGTTGGTGTCGCGCAGGGAATAGGCGCAGCCGCAGTATTCCTGCTGGTAGAAATGTTCGCGCTTGCTGATTTCGATCATGCGTGCGCTGCCGCCGCCTTTGCGCCAGTTGTATTCCCAATAGGTAAGGCCGGGGTATTTTTCTGCCGCACGCACGCCGCATTCGTTGATTTGGTTCATGTTTTTCCAGCGCGAAATGCCCAACGAGCTGGTGATCACCGGAAAGCCGTGTTCGTGGGCATACAGGGCGGTGCGCTCGAAGCGCATGTCGAAACACATGGTGCAGCGGCGGCCGCGTTCGGGGTCCATCTCCATGCCGCGCGCCCGCTCAAACCAGTTGTCCACATCGTAATCGGCATCGATAAAGGGAATGCCGTGCTTCTCGGCAAAGGCGATGTTTTCGTTTTTGCGGATTTCGTATTCTTTTTTGGGGTGGATATTGGGGTTGTAGAAATAAATGGTGAAGTCGATGCCGGAAGCGAGCATGGCTTCCATCACTTCGCCGCTGCACGGGGCGCAGCAGGAATGCAGCAGCACTTTCTTTTCGCCGCCGGGCGGGGTGAGCACGGGGCGCTCGACGGGGGTGGTTTTCGGTTTGTCTTGGCTCATGATGTGTGTAGATAAATGTAGAGTGGGCAACAGGCTACCTGAAAGCCGAAAAATGTTTTCAGGTAGCCTGTTGGCATGCGGGAGAATTATACCAAGCCTTTCTTTTCCAAATAGCTTTCGTAATCGCCCAGATAGTGTTCGTAGCCGCCGTTGCCGTCCAGCTCGATCACTTGGGTGGCGAGGGAAGACACAAACTGGCGGTCGTGGGAAACGAAAATCAGCGTGCCTTTGTATTTTTCCAAGGCCATATTCAGCGATTCGATGCTTTCCATGTCCATGTGGTTGGTGGGCTCGTCCATAATCAGCACATTGGGCTTGAGCAGCAGCAGTTTGCCGTAGAGCATGCGCCCTTTCTCGCCGCCGGAGAGCACTTTCACCTGCTTCACCACATCGTTGCCGCCGAACAGCAGGCGGCCCAGCGTGCCGCGAATCACTTGTTCGTCGTCGCCTTCCTGACCCCATTGGCGCATCCATTCGGTGAGGTCCATCGCCACATCGAAATCGTTTTCGTGGTCTTGCGGGTAATAGCCCACGGTGGCTTTTTCCGCCCATTTGATGCTGCCTGCATCGGGCGTCACGCCTTCGGCGTATTCTGCCTTGTAGGCACCGGCCAGCAGCTTGAGCAAGGTGGATTTGCCCGCGCCGTTGGGGCCGATAATGGCCAGGCGCTCGCCGGCCTCCAAAATAAAGCCGAGCTTTTCAAACAGTTGTTTGTCAAACGATTTGGCCAAGCCCTCCACTTCCACCGCCTGGCGGTGCAGCTTGGATTTATCGTCCATTTCAAAACGGATATAGGGGTTTTGGCGGGTGGAGGGCTTCACTTCCACCATCTCGGCCTTGATCTTGTCGGCCTGTTTCAGGCGGCTGGTGGCCTGGCGGGCCTTGGATTTGTTGGCCGAGAAGCGGGCCACGAACTCCTGCAATTCCTGCAGTTTTTCTTTGGCTTTGGCGTTGTCTTTCATGGTGCGTTCGCGCGCCTGGGCCGAGGCCAGCATATAGTCGTCGTAATTGCCGGGATAGAGGGTGATGGTGTTGTAGTCCAAATCCGCCATATGGGTGCAGACTTCGTTGAGAAAGTGGCGGTCGTGCGAGATGATGATCATGGTGGAATCGTATTGGTTGAGCACGCCTTCCAGCCAGCGGATGGTGTTGATGTCCAAGTTATTGGTGGGCTCGTCCAACAGCAGTACGTCGGGCTTGGAAAACAGCGCCTGCGCCAGCAGCACGCGCAGTTTGAAGCCGGGGGCCACCTCGCTCATGGCGGCGTTGTGCAGCGACTCCTCTATGCCCACTCCGCTTAAGAGCTCGGCAGCGCGCGCTTCGGCGGTGTAGCCGTCGTATTCGGCAAATTTGGCTTCCAACTCGGCCGCCTGCATGTAATCGTCTTCGCTGGCCTCGGGGTTGGCGTAGATGGCGTCGCGCTCGGTCATGGCCGCCCACATTTCGGTGTGCCCCATCATCACCACGTCGAGCACGCGCATGTCTTCGTAGGCAAACTGGTCTTGCCTGAGCTTGCCCAAACGCACGCCGTGCTCAATGGCCACTTCGCCGCCGGTTTGTTCCAAATCGCCGCCGAGAATTTTCATAAACGTCGATTTGCCCGAGCCGTTGGCACCGATCAGGCCGTAGCGGTTGCCGTCGCCGAATTTCACAGACACGTTTTCAAACAGCGGCTTGGCGCCGAACTGCATGGTAATGTTGTTGGTGCTGATCACAATATTTCTTTCAAAACAAACTGGTAAACAAAGCGGCGGATTTTATCACAAGCGCAGGAAAACAACACGGATATCGGCTATAATGCGCCGCTTTCCCTTTGCACAAACCCCTTGAATAAGATGTCTTTACCCAAACTGAACACCAAAGAAACCGCCGCCTTAAAACAACGCGCCCACCACCTGCACGCCGTGGTGATGATCGGCCAGAACGGCCTCACCGATGCCGTGATCCGCGAAACCGATGCCAACCTCGCCGCCCACGAGCTGATTAAGGTTCAGGTAGCCGGCGGCGACCGCCGGGAGCGCATTGCCGTGGCCGAAGCCCTGTGCCAGGCCGTCGGCGCCCTCTTGGTGCAGCACATCGGCAAGCAGCTGGTGTTGTGGCGGCCGAAACCGGAAGAAGCGTAACCTCTGCTGTTGCGTGCAAAACCGTCCCGCCCCTTATCGGCCGATGAGGATTCAGTCGGCCTTTCGGGCTACCTGAAAACCCGATTCAAACACCGAAACCGCACTTTATGCCGAATAAAGTGCGGTTTCGCTTGGTTTTTGTTTGAGGCCGTGCCGAAACCGGCAAAGCCTGTCAAGGCTGCCTGACCGGCTCGGCCGCCAGCCTGCCGTCACGCATGACCAATACCCGGTCGAAACGGCGCGCCAAGGTATCGTCGTGGGTAACCACAATCAGGGCGGTGCCCAGTTCGCGTTTGAGCGCCAACATCAGCTCGAACACATGCGCCGCATTGTGGCGGTCGAGGTTGCCGGTGGGCTCGTCGGCCAGCAAACAGGCCGGGCGGCTCACCAAGGCGCGGGCGATGGCGGCGCGTTGGCGTTCGCCGCCGGAAAGCTCGCCCGGCCGGTGCAGCATGCGCGCTTTGAGGCCGACTTTTTCCAGCATCTCGGCCGCCTGTGCCTCCGCTTCGGCTTTGGGCCGGCGTGCCACCAGCAGCGGCATCATCACGTTTTCCAAGGCGGAAAACTCGGGCAGCAGGTGGTGGAACTGATACACAAAACCCAAGCTGCGGTTGCGCAGGGCGCCCAACTCGGCCTGATTCAGGCGACTCAGCGCCTGGCCGCCGATCAACACTTCGCCGCCGCTGGGCGTGTCCAGCCCGCCCAGAATATGCAGCAAGGTGGATTTGCCGCTGCCGGACGCGCCGATGATGCCCACGCCCTCGCCGGCGGCTACCTGAAAATCCACCGAAGAGAGCACGTCCACTTTCAACAAACCGTCGGCATAGGTTTTGCTCACGCCGCGGCATTCGATCACGGTTTCTTTATTCATAACGCAAAGCCTCGGCAGGTTGGGTTTTCGACGCGCGCCAGCTCGGATAGAGCGTCACCAGGAAAGAGAGGCCGAGCGAGATGGCCACAATCACCGCCACATCCGACCATTTCACCTGCGAAGGCATGTAGTCGATAAAGTAAATGGCGGAAGTCACCAGCTTGCGGCCGGCCAGCGTTTCGATGCCGGCCACGATGCGGCTCACATTGAAGGCAATCAGCAGGCCGAACACCACGCCCCAAAACGTGCCGATCACGCCCAAGAGCGAGCCTTGCACGAAAAAGATTTTCATGATGCCGCGCGGCGGCACGCCCAAGGTACGCAGAATGGCGATGGCCGACTGCTTCTCGGTCACCGTCATGATCAGGGTGGAAATCAGATTGATGGAAGCCACCAGGCTGATGAAAAACATGATGATGAACATCATGCGTTTCTCCACCGCCACCGCTTGGAAATAATCGCGGTTTTGGAAGGTCCAGTCGCGCACCATGATTTTGTCCTGTTGCGCCGCCGGCACCATGCTGCTGCTGATTTCGGGTGCGTTTTCCGGCTGTTTCAGCCGCACCTGCAGGCCGACATCGGCATCGCCCGCGCGGTAGAGCACTTTGGCGTCGTCAATATGGATCACCGAAAGGCTGTTGTCCACCGCGAAAATGCCGGTGTCCACCACCGCCGCTACGGTAAACTGCTTCATGCGCGGCACCATGCCCACCGGCGTCACATTGCCGTCGGGCGAAATCAGGGTCACTTTCTCGCCTTCGTTCACGCCCAAATGCTCGGCCAGACCGCGGCCCAGAATCATGTCGAACCCGCCCGCGCGCAAACGGGCATAGTATTCGGCGGGAAACTTGCTGCCGTATTCCGACACCTTATGTTCCTCGCTCGGGTCGATGCCCTTTACCTGCACGCCCTGCACTTCGCCGGCATTGGCCAACAGCGCCTGCCCGCTCACATAAGGCGCCACGCCCGCCGTATGGCGGCTTTGCTGCGCCACTTCGGCCAAGCCGTGCCAGTTGTCGCCTTCCTCCGGCAGCAGATACATCATCTGCATATGCGGCGTTACCTGCAAGAGCTGGCCGCGCACTTCCTTTTGGAAGCCGTTCATCACCGACAGCACCACAATCAGCGCCATCACGCCCACGGCAATGCCGAGTATCGAAATCATGCTGATCAGCGACACAAAACCGCTGCGCTTTTTCGCCCGCAGATAACGCAGGCCGATCCAAGTTTCCAAAGAAGCCATCATCTGATTTCAGCCAGCCTTTCGTGTGGGCGGTGGACCCGCCCGATTGCAAAGGGGCGCATTGTACCCGAAAACCCCGGCGGCACCGATGTTCGAATACGCTTCCGTCCGGCAGCGGAAAATCAGGCCTGCCGGAAACACAGGAATCGTCGCCCTGCCCCCGGAACACAAACAGGCTGAGACCTTTGCAAAACCCTCAGATGTGGATGCAGTTCAAGGCGTAGCAGCGCAGCGAACGTGAACGCCGGGAATCCCCGTGGGACAGACATACCATGAAGGTAGGCAAGCGAGCGAGCAGTACCCATAGGGCATAAACGCACAACGCAGAAATGCGCCGCAGATGGGGGTTTTGCAAAGGTCTCAGGCTACCTGAAAAGCTTTCAGCCAGCCTGTTGCCAACCCGGCGCGGCTTACAGCGAGTAATACAGCTCGAATTCCAAAGGATGGGGCGCCATACGCAGGCGTTTGACGTCTTCCGACAGCAAGGCGGTGTAGCTGTCGATCCAGTCTTTGCTGAACACGCCGCCGCGCAGCAGAAATTCGTGGTCGGCTTTCAGCGCGGCCAAGGCTTCTTCCAAAGAAGCGCACACGGTGGGCACCAGCGCGTCTTCTTCCGGCGGCAGGTCGTAGAGGTTTTTGTCGGCCGGGTCGCCGGGGTGGATTTTGTTTTGAATGCCGTCCAAGCCGGCCATCAGCAGGGCGGCAAAACACAGATAGGGGTTGGCCATGGGGTCGGGGAAGCGGGCTTCAATACGGCGTGCCTTGCTGCCGTTCACCGACGGAATGCGGATGGAAGCCGAGCGGTTTTTGGCGGAATAAGCCAGCTTGGTCGGCGCTTCGAAGTGCGGCACCAAACGCTTGTACGAGTTGGTGGTGGGGTTGGTGATGGCATTCAGCGCCTTGGCGTGTTTGATGATGCCGCCGATGTAGTAGAGCGCCATCTCGGAGAGGCCGGCATAGCCGTCGCCGGCAAACAGGTTTTGGCCGTCTTTCCAAATCGATTGGTGCACGTGCATGCCGCTGCCGTTGTCGCCCATCAAGGGCTTGGGCATAAAGGTGGCGGTTTTGCCGAAGTTGTGCGCCACATTCCAAATGATGTATTTCATGTCCTGCGTCCAGTCGGCACGTTTGAGCAGGGTGCTGAATTTGGTGCCGATTTCCATCTGGCTGCCGGTGCCCACTTCGCCGTGGTGCACTTCCACCGGTATCCCCGCTTCTTCCAACACGTTGACCATGGCCGAGCGCAAATCTTGGCCGGCGTCCACCGGCGCCACCGGCGCATAGCCGCCTTTTACCATCGGGCGGTGGCCGGTGTTTTGGCCGTCCAGGTGCTTGCCGCTGCTCCAGGCGGCGCTTTCGGAGGTGATGGCGAAGCGCGCTTGGTGCATCTGGGTTTCGAATTCGATGCCGTCAAACACGAAAAATTCCGGCTCGGGGCCGAAATACGCGGTATCGCCGATGCCGGAGGATTTCAGATAGGCTTCGGCGCGGCGGGCGATGGAGCGCGGGTCGCGGTCGTAGCCTTGGCCGTGGGCCGGATCGATCACATCGCAGGTAAGCACCACGGTGGGATCGTCATAGAAAGGGTCGATATAAGCCGTGGCCGGGTCGGGGCGCAGCTGCATATCGGAAGCCTGAATGCCCTTCCAACCGCCGATAGACGAGCCGTCGAAAGCCTGGCCGTTTTCAAACCATTCTTCGGGGTCGTCCAACACCGCACGGGCGGGCACGGTGAGGTGGTGCTGCTTGCCTTTGGTATCGGTAAAACGCAAATCCACGAAGCGGACTTCGTGGTCTTCAATCAAGCGGATAACTTCGGAAATGGACATGTGGTGCTCCTGGATCGGGAAAAAACGCCCGCCTGCGTCGGCTTTGGGGCAAAAAACGGAGCCGATTTTGCCACAGATGCCGTGGAAACTGAATGCTGCGCCGCAAAATTTTCACAGGCCGTACCGGGCGGCGGAACGTCAGCCCGCAACGGCGGCAGATTCCGTTTGCCCGCCTCCGCAGCCGCCGCTACAATGCCGCCATTGCCCCGCAACCCCAAAAAGGAATAATCGTGATTGCCAAAAGAATTTTTGAAGAAATTTCCGCCAAACTGGGCGATACCATCGAATCCAGTCCGGTAAAAGACGTGGAAAAAAACGTCAAAGCCATGCTGGGCAGCGCGTTCAACAAAATGGATCTGGTGACCCGCGAAGAATTCGACATCCAACAGCAGATTCTGATCAAAACCCGCGAAAAACTGATGGCGCTGGAAGCGCGCATCGCCCAACTGGAAGCCGCCGCGCCGGCCGAGGCCGAAAACAGCGCCGCCGAATAAACGGCAAACACACAAACAGGCTACCTGAAACCTTGGCCTGCGGCATATCCAGGTTTCAGGTAGCCTGTTTGTGTGTGTCAAAGCGAAGCCAAATACGCCGCCAAAGGCTTGGGCAGGCCGAAATCCGCTGCGGCCGCCCACACGCCCGCCATGCCGCTACCCGCAGGCGCTTGAGCCGCCGAGCGCATGGGCGTAATCAGCAGCAGACGGTGGGTGAGGCGGTGGCACACAAGCGCATCTTCCTCCATCTCCGTTTCCGCCACGCCGAAGGCGGCGGCATAGCGGTATAAATCGTCCAAACGCTCAAAGCAAGGCACGCAATACAGGCCGCCCCAAATGCCGCCGGCGGGGCGTTTTTCCAGCCACACCCGCCCGGCTTGGTCACGCAACACCAGCCAATACAGCGCCACGCTTTTCACCGCCGCCGCCGTTTTTTTGCGCGGCAATTCGGCCACCCTGCCCTGCGCCTCGGCTTGGCAACGGCCGCTCATCGGACATTGGCCGCACAAGGGCTTACTGCGCTTGCACACCGTGGCGCCCAAATCCATCAAACCTTGGGTATAGGCCGGCATCTCGGCCGCCGTCAGCGGCAGCAGGCGCTCGGCCAAATCCCACAATTGCCGCTCGAACCGCTTGTCGGCAGGATCGCCGTCGAGGGCGAATACGCGGCACAACACCCGCTTCACATTGCCGTCGAGTATGGTTTCGCGCCGGCCGAAAGCGAAGGCCGCAATCGCCGCCGCCGTGCTGCGCCCCACGCCCTTCAGGCTTTGCAAAGCCTCGCGGGTATCGGGGAACACGCCGCCGAATTCTGCCGACACCTGTTTGGCCGCCGCATGCAGATGGCGGGCGCGGCTGTAATAGCCCAAGCCTGCCCACAAGGCCAGCACCGCATCTTCTTCCGCCGCCGCCAAATCCCGCACCGTAGGAAAGGCGGCCAAAAAACGGGGGTAGTAATCCCGCACCGTGGCCACTTGGGTTTGCTGCAGCATGATCTCCGACAGCCACACGGCATAAGGATCGCGCACCTGCCAGGGCAGGCCGTGGCGGCCGTGCTGCTTTTGCCAGGCAATCAGGCGGGAAGCGAAATCTTGCGGGAAGGCGGAATCGGAAAACATCTTTAAATCAATACCGTAAAAACGTTCAGGTAGCCTCTAGGGCTACCTGAAAACAAGCGGGCGTATGTTCTGCGCTTATTTCAGTAGGCGCAGGGTAAAGGGATAGCGGTAGGCCTCGCCTTTTCTGGCCGCCAACGCCGCCAGCACGCACAACACCACATTGGCAATCAGCAGCGCGAAGATCAGCAAAAAGCCGATCAGCACCACCGATAAAATCGAACCCGCTACATAGCCGATGATGAGGGTAATCTGAAAATTTAGCGCTTCTTTGGCCTGATCGTTCACAAACTCCTTGCCGGCCTTGTCTTTATTCATCAGCCAAATAATCAGCGCGCCCAAAAAGCCGGTGATGATGCCCAACAAATGCGCCAGCATGGCCATATTCAGGTCGTCGTCAGACAGCGCGGCCGCTTCGGCGCGCACCACGTTTTGCTCTTCTTGAGGCGGGGTATACTGCTCTTGCTCAGACATATTCGCTCCTTAAGTTTGGGGAAAATTAGAGCGCTTTATACCACAACTGGCCGCCCCAAGCGACGGCAAAGCCTTCACGGCTTGATAATCCGCGCAATCAAGGCTTGCTCTTTGCCCTGCATATTGGGAATCTGCACCCGTATGCCGTTGCCCGGCGCCACCGCCACCGCCTCGCCATTGCGCTTCATGGCCGCCAACACCAGGGTTTGGTTGCCTTGCGGGTGGATGATTTCCAGGGTGTCGCCCACGGCAAAGCGGTTTTTCACCGCCACCGTGGCCCAGCCTTCGGCGTCGATGTCGGTAATCTGGCCGACAAACCGGCTTTGTTTGGCCAGCGAATGGCCGGCCAGATAGTTTTGGTACTCCTGGGTTTGGTGGCGCTCCAAAAAGCCCGAGGTATAACCGCGGTTGGCCAAACCTTCGAGTTCGGCCAGCAGGCTGTAGTCAAACGGCTTGCCGGCCACCGCATCGTCTATCGCTTTGCGGTAGGCCTGCGCCACGCGGGCAACGTAGTACACCGATTTGGTGCGGCCTTCCACCTTGAGGCTGTCGACGCCGATTTCGGCCAGCTTGGCCACTTGCTCGATGGCGCGCAGGTCTTTGGAATTCATGATGTAGGTGCCGTGTTCGTCTTCCATAACCGGCATCAGCTCGCCCGGGCGGTTGGCTTCTTCAATTAAGAACACTTTGTTGGCTTCGGGATGGCGCACTTGACCGTTAATGCCTTCAAAGGCGGCATTGGCTTCTTCCTGCGCTTGGTTGAAATTGAAGCCTTGCAACAAACGGGCATCGCCCATTTCGTCGGTTTCGGCATTGTGTACTGTGTAGTCCCAGCGGCAGGCATTGGTGCAAGTGCCTTGGTTGGGGTCGCGGTGGTTGAAGTAGCCGGAAAGCAGGCAGCGGCCGGAATAGGCGATGCACAATGCGCCGTGTACGAATACTTCCAATTCGATGTCGGGGCATTGTTGGCGGATTTCGGCGATTTCTTCCAGCGACAACTCGCGCGACAGAATAATCCGCTCCACGCCGATTTTCTGCCAGAACTGCACGCCC
>JAUMZB010000025.1 GCA_030528345.1 Eikenella sp. | reverse complement strand
GCCCTCGGCGGTATGCACCTCGGCGATGTCGATGTGGAAGTAGCCGATGGGATAACGCTTGAAGGTTTTTTTGACGGGCTTTTCGCCTTCGGGTTCAGGTAGCCGGGAAATGCCGTGACGCTTCAGACAGCGATGCAAGGATGAACGGGTCAGATGCGGGATAGTAGGCTGTAAGGCATACAGACAGTCGTCCAGCGGCAGCAGGGTGTGTTTGCGAAAAGCAACGATGGCGGCCTCTTCCTCAATGGACAACACGGTAGAGCGCGGTTGCTTGGGTCCGGTGGGCAGGTCGGCCACCGAAGTGCGTTTTTTCCACTTGGCTACCGTTTTGATGTTGATGCCATAACGCTTGGCCAGCGTTCTCAGGCTCTCTTGACTATTTTGTATTGCTCGACGGGTTGCCTCTGTCGTCGTGGCGCTTGCATGAAGAATTTGTCCCATAGTGCTTCCTTCCATTCGGGGGAGAAAATTGAACCTTTAAAGTCTGGGACTATACACATCCGTTTTTGCAGGAGGAGGTGGAAATCGGCCTGTTGCCGTATATTCAGGCGATGTTGCTGGCGCGGCATTTGCGCGGGGATTTGGCGGAATATCCGCCGTTTTTGATGCGCTGAGGGTTTCAGGTAGCCTGTGCCGGGGCGCAGCGACGGTGATGGCGGAAATCATTGTGGGATAAACATATCGGATAGATAGGTAAAGGTATGGTGATGATACCATTTAGCTTGTTATGGTTCTTGACACCACATTCAGCCGATCTGGAGGCATGGTGCTTTCAACCGCTACGGCTGATGGCAAACTGAAACGGTTGGAGTCGGATGCGATTGTATAGCCGGGAGCGGGGCGGTTGATTTTCCTTAGTTGTTCACTTTTTGTTTCTTTGGCTGAAATGTTTTCAGGTAGCCTCAATCCGCCGTTTTCTGCTGTTTGGCAGGGGTGGCGGATTGTCCGAACCGGGCAAACAATGCGATAATCCGCGCCGTTTTCCAGACACTCAAAAAGGCTTCACCACCATGCCCACACCCACCGCCAATGCCATCCGTTTCCTCTCCATGGACGCCGTCCAGCAAGCCAATTCCGGCCATCCCGGCGCGCCGATGGGCATGGCCGAGATGGCCGATGTGCTGTGGCGCGAGTTTCTCAGGCACAATCCGGCCAACCCGCGCTTTGCCAACCGTGACCGCTTTGTGCTCTCCAACGGCCATGCCTCCATGCTGCTTTACAGCCTGCTGCACCTGAACGGCTACGATGTCTCCATCGATGATTTGAAAAACTTCCGCCAGCTGCACAGCAAAACCCCCGGCCACCCCGAATATGGCTACACCGACGGCGTGGAAACCACCACCGGCCCCTTGGGTCAGGGCATTGCCAATGCGGTGGGCATGGCGCTGGCGGAAAAAATCCTCGCCGAAGAGTTCAACCAAGACGGCCTGAATATTGTCGACCACCACACTTATGTGTTTTTGGGCGACGGCTGTTTGATGGAAGGCGTGTCGCACGAGGCCTGTTCGCTGGCCGGCACCCTGGGGCTGGGCAAGCTGGTGGTGCTCTACGACGACAACAATATTTCCATCGACGGCAAGGTGGACGGCTGGTTTACCGAAAACATTCCGCAACGTTTCGAGAGCTACGGCTGGCATGTGGTGCCGAATGTGGACGGTCACGACCCTGCGGCGCTGCGCGCGGCGATTGCTGCGGCCAAGGCCGAAACCGCCAAGCCCTCCATCATCTGCTGCAAAACCCTGATCGGCAAAGGCGCGGCCAATAAGGAAGGCAGCCACAAAACCCACGGCGCGCCCCTGGGCGCCGACGAAATCGCCGCCACCCGCGCCCATTTGGGCTGGGAGTACGGCCCGTTCGAAGTACCGCAGGCGGTGTACGACGCTTGGAACGCCCGAGAAAAAGGCGCAGCGCTGGAAGCCGAATGGCAAAGTTTGTTTGCCGAATACCAAAGCCGTTTCCCGGCCAAGGCCGCCGAATTTTTGCGCCGCAGCGAAGGCAGGCTACCTGAAAACTTCGACGCCCATATTCAGGCCGCGCTGGCGGCGGTGTGCGACAAAGGCGAAAAAATCGCTACCCGCAAAGCCAGCCAAAACAGCATCGAAGTATTGGCGCAGGTGTTGCCCGAATTGGTGGGCGGCTCGGCCGACCTCACTCCGTCCAACCTCACCGACTGGTCAAACAGCCGCGCGGTGAGCGCCGACGCCGGCGGCAATTATGTGCACTACGGCGTGCGCGAATTCGGCATGGCCGCCATCATGAACGGCATGGCGCTGCACGGCGGCGTAAAGCCCTTCGGCGCCACTTTTTTGATGTTTAGCGAATACGCCCGCAACGCCCTGCGCATGGCGGCGCTGATGAAAATCAACCCGGTGTTTGTGTTCACCCACGATTCCATCGGCTTGGGCGAAGACGGCCCCACCCACCAGCCGGTGGAACAAACCGCCACCTTGCGCCTGATTCCGAACATGACGGTTTGGCGCCCCTGCGACAGCGCCGAAAGTCTGGTGGCCTGGGCCGAAGCCGTCAAAGCCGCCGACCACCCCAGCTGCCTGGTGTTCAGCCGCCAAAACCTGCCTTTCGTGCAGCGCAGCGCGGCGCAGCTGGCCGACATCCGCCGCGGCGCTTATGTGTTGAGCGAGGCCGACGGCGCCCGAGCGGTGATCATCGCCACCGGCTCCGAGGTGGAGCTGGCGCTAAAGGCCCAACAGGCCTTGGCCGATCAGGGCGTGGCGGTGAACGTGGTGTCGATGCCGTCCACCAATGTGTTCGACCGCCAGGATGCCGCCTACCGCCACGGCGTACTGCCGCCGCACCTGCCCAAAGTGGCGGTGGAAGCCGGTGTCAGCGACGGCTGGTACAAATACGTGGGCCTGGACGGCAAAGTGGTGGGTCTCGACCGCTTCGGCGAATCCGCCCCGGCCGAGCAGCTGTTTGCAGCATTCGGCTTTACGGTGGACAACGTGGTGGCCGCAGTGAAAGCGGCGCTGCAAAACACCGCTTAAAACAGCAAGGCTGCCCTGCACAGGCGGCCTTGTTTTTTGCCGGAGTTGCCGGCCGACATTTGCTTGGCCGGAGGCGGCGCCGCCGGGAAAACGGCTGGTTTGGGGTTTGTCGGTGCCGCAAAATGCTTATTTTTCCCTTTGGCGGGCAGCCGGATTCGGGCAGGCGGGGCAAATTCGGTTATACTGCACACTTTTCGGCGGCGCGCTTGCGCCGCCGGTAAGCTGGATGATTTCGAACGCAATATGTTGAAGAAATGGCTACATAAAGTATTGCCCGTCAAACCTGCGGCCGTGCGCCGCCAAAAAAACGTGCTGCCTTTTGCCGAGCACGGTATTGAGGCGGGCCGCATCAGTTTTGCAGCCGAGAAAGTGGTGTCCCGTTTGCATCAGGCCGGGTTTGAAGCCTATGTGGTAGGCGGTGCGGTGCGCGATCTCTTGCTGGGCATCGAGCCCAAGGATTTCGATGTGGCCACCGATGCGCGGCCGGAGGAGGTGCGCAAAATTTTCCGCCGCAGCCGCATCATCGGGCGGCGGTTTCAGATTGTGCATGTGATGGTGGGGCCGGAAACCATCGAGGTGACCACTTTCCGCGGCGGCGGCCGGCCGGCCCGCCAAAACGAACATGGCCGCATTATGCAGGACAACAGTTACGGCACCCTGGCTCAAGATGCGGAACGGCGCGATTTCACCTGCAATGCGCTGTATTACAACCCACTGCGCCAGGAAATCACCGACTTCCACCACGGCGTGGAAGACATCCGCGCCCGCCGGCTGGTGATGATCGGCGATGCCCGCGAACGCTATCAGGAAGATCCGGTGCGCATGCTGCGGGCGGCGCGCTTGTCGGGCAAGCTCGGTTTTCAGGTAGCCGAAGACACCGCCCGGCCGATTGCGGAACAGCTGCATTTGTTGCCGAAAGAGCCGCTGGCGCGCCTGTTTGACGAAGTGATGAAAATCCTGTTTTCCGGTTCGGCCGAAGACTGCCTGCGCCGGCTCAAACAGCTGCACATGGATGTGCGCCCGCTGCATCCCCTGCTGGATGCCGCCTTGCACGGCCTGCCGCCGGCAGGACAGGACAATATGGTCTCTCTGGCGCTGGCCAATACCGACCGCCGCCTGAGGGCAGAGCAGTCGGTGTCGTTGGGCTTTGTGTTGGCGGCGGTGCTGTGGCCGCAGGTGCAGTATTACTGGCAGCAGCAGCGCCGACTGGGCAAAAAAGAGGATGCGGCTTTGTCGGCCGCGATTGCGCAGATGCGCGAAGAAATGGAAAAGGGCTGGGGCGTGCCGCAGCGTTATGCGGCCACCATGCGTGAAATTTGGATGTTGCAGCCGCGTTTCGACCACCGCCGCGGCGCCCGTCCGTTCCGCCTGTTGGCGCAGCAGCGTTTCCGCGCCGCTTACGACTTTCTGCTCTTGCGTGCGCAAACCGGCGAAACCGAACAGGAAACCGCCGATTGGTGGACTGCTTTTCAAGCGGCCGGCGAAGAAGAGCGGGTGGCCATGGTGCAGGCCCAGCAGCCCTGCCGTCTGGGCGACGGGCCGGCCGCGCCGAAAAAACGCCGGCGCCGGCGCAAAAAGCCGGCGGCCGGGGGCGGGGAAACGTCGGCATGAATCCGGTTTACATTGCTTTGGGCAGCAATCTGGATCAGCCGGTACGCCAGCTGCAATCCGCCTTGGCCGCTTTGGCCGCCCATCCTTCGGTTCAGGTGGCCGCCTGTTCTTCTTTTTACCGCACCGTGCCGGTGGGCTACGGCCAGCAGCCCGATTTCATCAATGCCGCGGCCCTGCTGCAAACCGAATTGCCGCCGCCCGAACTGTTGTGCGTATTGCAGGCCGCCGAAACGGCGGCCGGCCGGGTGCGCAGTTTCCGCAACGCCCCGCGCACGCTGGATTTGGACATTATCGATTACTGCGGCCAAGTGTGGGACACGCCCGATTTGCAGCTGCCGCATCCCCGCGCGGCCGGGCGCGGTTTTGTCATGGTGCCGCTGGCCGAAATCGCGCCGCAGCACCGTCTGCCCGGCCAGCAGCAAACCGCCGCCGAATTGGCCGCGGCCTTGGCCGGGCAAGGGGTGGTCAAACTGGATGCACGCTGTCCAGGCAGCACCGGGGTCTGTTGACATGGGTGTGGCGGCGGTGCTTTCGGCCAAGCAGTTGCGCCTGCTGCGTTGTCAATACTTGCGAGGTGTTCCATCTTGCGCACATTTGCGCCCGGCATCCGCGGCTTTTGCCGTAAAAAACCGCTTCACCAACCCATTGCCGGGAGACCGCCGAGGAGACGGCTTTATGCAAAACAAAAACCGCTATATTGTTGTCGAAGGCGCCATCGGCAGCGGCAAGTCCGCCCTCAGCCGCCGTTTGGCCGAGCATTACGGCTGCCCTTTGCTCAGCGAGGCGGCGGCGCAGAACCCGTTTCTGGAGCAGTTTTACCTCAATGCCGCCAACCACGGCTTGGCCGCCGAGCTGCACTTTCTGCTGCGCCGTGCCGAAATGCTCGGCATTATTGCGGCGGCGGACGAAATCCACGATGCGCATGCCGGCATGCAGCAGCGGGTGGTGAGCGATTTTCTGCTGGAAAAAGACCAGATTTACGTGCCGGCGATTTTGGACGAGGCCGAGCAGACGCTGTATTGGGAAATCAAACAAAAAATCATGCCCGAGTTTCCGGTGCCCGATTTGGTGATTTACCTGCAAACTTCGGCGGAAACCGACGAGCGCCGCCTGCGCAAACGCGGCGAGGCCGCCGTCAATCTGTTCCCGCCCGGTTATCTGCGCCAGATACATGAGGAATACCACCGCTATTTCTACCTCTACGACCGCGCGCCCTTGTTGATTGCCAATGCCGACGAGCTGGATTTGTGCGGCAACGACGAGCATTTCGCCCTCTTGTTGCAGGCGGTGGAGAATATGCAGGGCAGCCGTTTTTACCTCAATCTGCACGAATAAACCGCAATAAGGTTTGGGCTTTCAGGTAGCCTGAAGCGGCAGGCGGTTAATCCGTTTCCAGGCAGACTGCGGCAAATCAGACTTCACCAACATCAAACTTAAGGCAGCCCTTGGGCTGCCTGTGTTTATTCTGCGGCGGCCGGCTCAAACCGTTCGCGGAATGCCGGCGGAGTTTTGGCCACGCGCTGGGCGGCATAATCGAAAAACACCAAGCCGTTTTTGACGCGGGCGATTTCCACGCCGTCGCTGCGGCGGCAAAAGCGGGTATAGAGCGCAAAGCCGGCGCTGCCGACGCGGCCGACGGCTACCTGAACCTGCAACACGTCGCCGTGAAACGCTTGGGCACAATATTGCACCGCCGCATCGGCCATGATCAGGCCGGCGCCGAAAACATCCAGTTCGGTGCAGCCGTGGGCCGCCAGAAAGCGGATGCGCGCTTCGTGGGCCAGCCGCAGCACCGCGTCGTTGGCCAGGTGCTTGCCGTAATTGATGTCGCCGATGCAGACGGTGAGTTCGGTTTCAAACGCCACGGTGTCGGGCATCGGTACTTGGATGCGTTGCAGGGCGCTCATGCGATTCTCCTTTATATGTATATGTTGGCTGATTGGCTGCCGTATTGTGAAGAATTGAGAAGCCATTGGCAAACCGTGGCATGGCGTCAAAAAGGCTGCGGGGCGCTTTTCAGGCGGCCTCTCGGCGGGTAAATTGAATAAAAGGGAAGAAATTTTTTCAAGCGGGCAAAGCAGATAGGTTTTCCGGGTGCGTAGGCGGCAGAAATTTTGCCGAGGGGCACTTGAATTCGTGCCGCCCAGCCTTATTTTGCCTGCACACTCGGCGCGCCGCCGTTTTCGGCGGGCGCTTTCTTAACGGGCCCATCGGGTCGCAAATTTTTCAAACAATTGAATATCGGAGAGAAAATTATGGCCATCCGTCCTTTGCACGACCGTGTAGTAGTGAAGCGCTTGGAAGCGGAAGAAAAAACCGCTTCCGGCATTGTGTTGCCGGGCGCTGCGGCAGAAAAGCCCGATATGGGCGAAGTGATTGCCGTTGGCGAGGGCAAGCTGAACAAAAACGGCGAGCGCCGTCCGCTGGATGTGAAAGTGGGCGACAAAGTGATTTTCGGCAAATACAGCGGCCAGTCTGTGAAAGTGGACGGCGACGAATTGCTGGTGATGCGCGAAGAAGACATTTTCGGCATCGTGGAATAATTCTTCAGGTAGCCCGCCATGCGCACACAGGCTACCTGAAATATTGCAATCATTGATTTAGGAGTAAGTAAATATGGCAGCTAAAGACGTACAATTCGGCAATGAAGTCCGTCAAAAAATGGTTAACGGCGTAAACGTGTTGGCCAATGCAGTAAAAGTCACCTTGGGCCCGAAAGGCCGCAATGTGGTGCTCGACCGCGCTTTCGGCGGCCCGCACATCACCAAAGACGGCGTGTCTGTGGCCAAAGAAATCGAGCTGAAAGACAAATTTGAAAACATGGGCGCGCAAATGGTGAAAGAAGTGGCGTCCAAAACTTCCGACGTGGCCGGCGACGGCACCACCACCGCCACCGTATTGGCGCAAGCCATCGTGGCCGAAGGCATGAAATATGTGGCCGCCGGCATGAACCCCACCGACCTGAAACGCGGCATCGACAAAGCCGTTACCGCCTTGGTGGACGAACTGAAAAACATCGCCAAGCCGGTGCCGGAGAAATCGAAAGAAATCGCCCAAGTGGCTTCGATTTCCGCCAACTCCGACGAATCCATCGGCGACATCATCGCCCAAGCCATGAACGAAGTGGGCAAAGAAGGCGTGATCACCGTGGAAGACGGCAAATCACTGGAAAACGAAGTGGAAGTGGTAAAAGGCATGCAGTTTGACCGCGGTTATCTGTCTCCCTATTTCGTGACCGACATCGAAAAACAAATCGCCGCACTCGACAGCCCCTTTGTGTTGCTGTTTGACAAAAAAATCAGCAATATCCGCGATTTGTTGCCGGTATTGGAGCAGGTGGCCAAAACCAGCCGTCCGCTGCTGATCATCGCCGAAGACGTAGAAGGCGAAGCCCTGGCCACTTTGGTGGTGAACAACATCCGCGGCATTCTGAAAACCGTGGCCGTGAAAGCGCCGGGCTTCGGCGACCGCCGCAAAGCCATGCTGCAAGACATCGCCATCCTCACCGGCGGCACCGTGATTGCCGAAGAAGTGGGCCTGTCTTTGGAAAAAGCCACTTTGGAAGATTTGGGTCAAGCCAAGCGCATTGAAGTGGGCAAAGAGAATACCACCATCATCGACGGCTTGGGCGACAAAGCCGCCGTTGAAGCCCGTGTGAAAGAAATCCGCACCCAAATCGAAACCGCCACCAGCGATTACGACAAAGAGAAGCTGCAAGAGCGCGTGGCCAAGCTGGCCGGCGGCGTGGCGGTGATCAAAGTGGGTGCCGCCACCGAAGTGGAAATGAAAGAGAAGAAAGACCGCGTGGACGACGCGCTGCACGCCACCCGTGCGGCGGTGGAAGAAGGCGTGGTGGCCGGCGGCGGCGTGGCTCTGCTGCGCGCCCGTGCCGCTTTGAGCAAAGTGGAAACCGCCAATGCCGACCAAGAAGCCGGCGTACAAATCGTGCTGCGTGCGGTGGAATCTCCGTTGCGCCAGATTGTGGCCAATGCCGGCGGCGAACCCAGCGTGGTGGTGAACAAAGTGTTGGAAGGCCAAGGCAACTTCGGCTACAACGCCGGCACCGACAGCTACGGCGACATGATTGAAATGGGCGTATTGGATCCGGCCAAAGTGACCCGCTCCGCCCTGCAACACGCCGCCTCCATCGCCGGCCTGATGCTGACCACCGACTGCATGATTGCCGAAATCCCGGAAGACAAACCTGCGGCACCCGATATGGGCGGCATGGGCGGTATGGGCGGCATGGGCATGATGTAATCCCGGCTTAGCCGTTTGAAGCCAACAAACCCCGCGTTCAACGCGGGGTTTTTTCTGCCTGCCGTTTCCGGCTTGGCCGGATGGCCGTTGAAGAGCAGCGAATCAGATTTGGTTTGCCGTTTCCTGTTCTCAGGCTACCTGAAAGCCTTTACAGCGGCGGATGCTGTTTGAATGTCGGAAAGTGTTCCGGCGCTTGCGGGCCGCGCCAGCAGGCGAGCCAGACATCGATAAAGCGCGGGCCGGGCGTGGCGTAGCGGGGCAGGTAAAGCCACGGCACATCGGGGTGTTGGTGGTGGGCCAAGTGCAGGTGGTAATTGAGAAAAACGGCACGCAGCCAAGCAGGCACGCGCAGATTCCACGCGCCGTTGCGGTTGTCGAAGGGGGAAAAAGCGTGGTCGGTGTATTGCAGCGAGCTCCACAAAAAGCCGAAGACGGCATAGCAGGCCAGCCAGGCGCCCCATGCTCCGCCCGAGCCCCACAGCAGCAGAAGCTGAAACAACAGGGCGGCCCACACTTCGAAGCGGGCGGAGAAGGGCAGCGAATCGAGGATGCCGATGTAGTGTTCGGCACCGGTTTGTGCGCTGCCTTGCCGCCCGAAAGCCCGGTTCAGCAGGCGGCGTAGAAAGGGCGGCGTGCAGGCGTAGAGGAGCACGCCGAGCACGCTGACCGGCCAATAGAGGCCGCTAAAAATGGCATACCATTGTGCGTATTTGAGCCAGCGGATGTCTTCGGGATGCAGGGTGTCGAATTGCTCGGCCGGCGAACGGTTGTGGCGGTGGTGGAGCAGGTGGAAGGCACGCTGCACGGCAAAGCCGGTGGGAAACCACAGCGCCGCCCAGCGGCCTGCCCAGCGGTTGACGGCGGGATGGGGCGAAAAAACGCCGTGTACGCACTCGTGCAGCAGGGCGAAAACGGTGTTGTTGCTGAGGCCGAACAGCAGCACGGCGGGCACGGCCACCGGCCACGGGGCGTAGGCGGCCAGCGCCAGCAGGGCACAGTTGAGCAGGCTGGCGGTGCACAGAATCAGTAGGTTGCGTTTGGCGGGGATGGGATGGGTTGTGCGCATAAGCGGAGGGGTTTCAGGTAGCCTGAGGCGGAGAACAGGCTACCTGAAAGCAAACATAAGGGGCGGAACGGTGTTGTTTGTGTGATGCTTGGGCGGCCGGACAGGCGGCCGGATCAGCGCAGCGTTGGCTCGGTTTCGGTTTCCATCGCGGCCAGCGTGGCTTGGTAAGCGGTGACGGCGCGTACGCCGGGGTCGTTTATGCCGGCCAGTTTCAGGCGCATGTGTTCCACCACCGCAAAATCTTTTTTCAGAAACGCCAGATACAGGCGGCGCGCCAGCCACAGTTGCGCGCGGGCGAAGCGCGCGCCGCGCGGGATGCCGACCGCGGCAAAAGCCAGCGTTTGTCGGATTTCGGGCGGAGTGTGCGGCGGGTTTTGCGGATAGAGGGCGAAAATGCCGGTGGTGCGGAACGGCCCGACGCGGCTTTCCACCCTGATGGCGGTGCCCGCGCAGGTGTGGACGAGGTGGATTTCGCCGCCGGAGAGTTTCTGCATCAGCCAGCTGGACAGCCCGCCGCGCGGCAGCACGCGGGTGCGGTAAGTCATTTTCAGGGTGTGGTCGGGCAGGGTGTCGAATTGCGGCTCGCCGACGACTTGGCGTTGGTGCACCGCCATCATGTGGTCAAGGTCGTAGCCGTTGCAAATCATGGCGCGCCAGTCGGCGGCAATGCGCTCGGGACCGGCGGTTTGCCAGTGGTAGTCAGATTCGGTGTCGGCAAACGGGGGCGGCAGGGGCTGCTCGGCGGGCGGGTGCAGCCACACCAGGCCGCAATATTCGCGGCAGGGCCAGGCGCGGGCGGACACGCGGCAGCCCGTGCGAGGGGGCGTGTCGGCCGGATCGGGCGCGGTTTGCGGTGTCACGCGGCAGGCGTGCAGGCCGCAGAGCAAATCCTTGCCGGCCACCCGGCTGTTGTGCAGGTGGGCACCCATATGCGGGCAAAAGGCATCGGTGGCGCGCAATACGCCGTCTTCGCTGCGGTAGAGCACCCAAGGCCGGCCGCCTAAGTGGCCGCTGATGACGCCGCCGCGGCGGATGCGGTCGGCGCGGGCCACCACATACCAACACCGTGGCCAATGTTTCCATTGCTCGGCGGGGTCGGGCGGGAGAGAAGAGGGGGAAGGGGTCATGAAGTCGGTTTCAGGTAGCCTGGGGCAGATGGGGAGGCATCAGCGGCGCGTGCGGCGGCCCAGCCAAAAGCCCAGTGCGCCCAGCAGCAGGGCTGCGGCGAGGCCGCCGCCCAAGAGCCAAGTGCGTTGGGCGGTGAGCACCGGGTTGTCGAACATATTCACCGAATAATGGAAGTTGGCAATCAGCCAGCGGCCGTCTTGGCGCACCATGGTGGCGCTCCATTGCGGGGTGACCGTCCACGTTTCGCCGTTGTTCAGTTCGTAGCGGTCGCGGCTGCGGCCGAAGGCGACGGCGGTGTCGCCGCCGTAGAGGCGGGAGAGGGCGTCTGCTTCAAACTCGGCGCCGATGTTTTTCACCACCGCAGCGTCTCCTTCCATCATCTGTTGGAAGTATTGGCGGATGCCGTCTTTGCCGATGATGCGGTCGCCGTTCATGGTGGAGAACACCACATCGTCGGTGACGTTATCGAGCAGGGTATCGAGTTGGCGCTGGTTGAGCGCGTTTTGCATGGTGTCGCGCAGGGTGCGCAATTCGTCGTGCAGTTGTTCGTCGGCAACCGTTGTGGCGGAGGCAGACGCGGAAGGGACGGTTTCGGCTTGGGCAGCAGGTAAGAGCGGGGCGCACAATAAAAAGCCGGCCAGCAGGGAAGCGGATAAGCGGTTCATGGGACATACCTTGTTTGGTGGGTTCGGACAGTTTCAGGTAGCCTGTTTGCCAGGGAACAGGCTACCTGAAAGCATGGGCCAGAGCTGTTGTGGCTACACGCCGGCCAGCACTTTCACATGTTCGGCCACGCTGCGGGCCAGCGGCGAGAGGGTGTAGCCGCCTTCCAAAGAGGAGACGATTTTGCCGTTGCAGTAGAGCTGGGCGATGAGCATGATTTGCTGGGTGACCCATTTGTAGTCGGCTTCCACCAGGCCGAAGTTGCCCATTTCGTCTTCCAAATGGGCGTCGAAACCGGCGCAGATAAACACCAGTTGCGGCTGGAAGGCGTGCAGCTTGGGCAGCCAGACTTCGCTCACCATATCGCGGAATTCGCCGCTGCGGGTGCCCGATTTCATCGGCGTGTTGATGATGTTGGGGTTGCTGCCTATGGGTTTGTCGCCGCAATAGGGGAAGAAGGGGTGCTGGAAGCAGGAGAGCAGCATCACGCGGTCTTCGTCTTTGAAGATTTCTTCGGTGCCGTTGCCGTGGTGGACGTCGAAATCGATGATGGCGATGCGTTCCAAACGGTATTCGGCAATCGCGTGCATGGCGCCCACGGCCACATTGTTGAAAAAGCAGAAGCCCATGGCTTTTTCGCTTTCGGCGTGGTGGCCGGGCGGGCGCACGGCGCAAAAGGCGTTGGGCACTTCTTCGTTCATCACCATGTCCACCGCCTTCACCACCGCGCCGGCGGCATAACGGGCGGCTTTGAGGGTGCCGCTGTTCATGGCGGTGTCGGTGTCCACGCGGTAGGTGCCGGTGTCGGGCTGCACCGATTCCAGATAGTTCAGGTAGCGCGAGGGGTGCACCCGCGCCAACTGGATGTCGCTCACCAAGGGCGCTTCCACTTCCTGCAGAAAATCGAACAGCTGGGCGCTCATCAGGCGGTCGCGGATGGCGGCGAGGCGGGCGGGCGCTTCGGGGTGGCCTTCGCCCATATTGTGGCCGAAGCAGGCCGGGTGGGTGATGTAGGCGGTCATGCCCATGCTGCTGGAAAAGTGGCTCAACCATTCGAACATGGCGCGTTCTCCTGTTGTTGTTTTTGTTCGGTGAGCCGCCTGTCAAGGGCGGCTCCCGCCCTGCATCATAAGCCTGTGCCGCTGTGCGGGCAAGGGGCGGCGGCGCAAAAAGCCGTCTTTTGTCAAACGGCTCCGGCAAACGGCGGGAAAGCGTTTCAGGTAGCCTGTTCCGCCTTTATAATGCGGCCTTTTCCCATTCCGCTTTTTTGTGCCATGACCGATTCCATCCGCCTGCCCGCCGCCAGATTGAAACCTTCCGCCGTGCCGCTGCCCGGCTCGAAAAGCATCAGCAACCGCACCCTGCTGCTGGCCGCTTTGTCGGACAATGCCTGTCGCATCGAATCCCTGCTGCAATCCGACGACACCCGCCATATGCTGAATGCGCTGGATGCGCTCGGCGTGCGCCTGGAGCGGCACAGTGACACCTGCATCACCGTACACGGCTGCGGCGGCCGTTTTCCGGCCGATCAGGCGGATTTGTTTCTCGGCAATGCCGGCACGGCCTTCCGCCCGCTGACAGCAGTCTTGGCTCTGCAGGGCGGGGATTACCGCCTGCACGGCGTGCCGCGCATGCACGAGCGGCCGATTGGCGATTTGGCGGATGCTTTGCGGGCGGCCGGCGCGCAGATCGACTACCTCGGCACGGCCGGCTATCCGCCGCTGCACATCGGCCCGCGCCGCGCCGGGGGCAGCCGCCGCATCCCGATTAAGGGCAATGTGTCCAGCCAGTTTCTCACCGCGCTGCTGATGGCTTTGCCTTTGGGCGGCGGCGCGGCCGAAATCGAAGTGGTGGGCGAGTTGATTTCCAAGCCTTATATCGACATCACGCTGAATTTGATGGCGCGTTTCGGCGTTCAGGTAGCCCATGAAGATTACCGCCTGTTCAGGCTACCTGAAAACGCGCGCTATCATGCGCCGGCGGTGGTGCAGGTGGAGGGCGATGCCTCCAGCGCTTCTTATTTTCTGGCCGCCGGTTTGCTGGCGGGCACGCCGGTGCGGGTAACGGGCATTGATGCGGACAGCATTCAAGGCGATGTGGCGTTTGCCCGCGAATTGGAAAAAATCGGCGCCGAGGTGGTGTGGGGCGAGCATTTTATCGAAGTCAGCCGCCGCGCCGGCCAGGCCGTGCGGCCCTTTGATCTGGACGCCAACCACATTCCCGATGCGGCGATGACGCTGGCGGTGGTGGCCTTGGCCAGCGGCGCGCCCTGTACCCTGCGCAATATCGGCTCTTGGCGGGTGAAAGAAACCGACCGCATCAGCGCGATGGCCGCCGAATTGCGCAAACTGGGCGCGGAGGTGACGGAAGAAGCGGAGGCGCTGCACATTGTGCCGCCGGCGCAGCTGACCCCCGAAGCCCGCATAGACACCTACGACGACCACCGCATGGCGATGTGTTTTTCTTTGGTGTCCCTGCTCGGCGTGCCGGTGGTGATCAACGATCCGCAATGCGTGAACAAAACCTTTCCCGAATATTTTTCGGTGTTTGCCGGCTTGAGGGCCTAAAGACGGGTGTAAGCGCTCAGGCTACCTGAAAAGATTTTCCGCATATGCGCCATAATCGGCAAACCGGCGCGCCATCCTTTCAGGATAGGCGCGCCGGTTTTTGTTGCGGATGCGCTTTAACGCGGCGGGCTGAGTTCGAAATAACGCAGCAGGGTATGCGGCAGCCAGTTGAGATTGCGGGCGTGCGGAAAACCGGCATGGCCGCCGTGTTCGGGCTGCAGCAGGGTAACCGAGTCGGACACTTCGTGTGCCTGCGGCAGGGAGTCGGGCGGCATAAAGGGGTCGTTGCGGGCGTTGAGAATCAGGGTGGGCACGCGGATGTGCCGGAGCAGCGGTTTGGCGCTGGCCAGGCGGTAGTAGGCGGCGGCATCGGCAAAACCGTGCACCGGCGCGGTGAAGGCGTTGTCAAACGCGGTGAGGCTGCGGGCGGCCTGCACCGCTTGGTGGTCGGCCTGCGGAAAGCGGTGGCGGGTGGCGGCGGTTTTGGGCAGCAGGGAGCGCAGAAAGTAGGGCGCATACAGGGCTTTGCTCAAGCCGTGTTCGAGCCGCACGCTGGCGGCGCTCAAATCCAGCGGGGCGCTGATGACGGCGGCGGCCTGCGGCAGGGCGCGGTCTTGCTGTTCGCCCAGATATTTGGCCAGGGCATTGCCGCCGAGGGAGACGCCGGCGGCGTAGAGGCGCGGATAGCGCTCGGCCATCAGGCCGAGCATATGGCCGATTTCGCGGCTGTCGCCGGAATGGTAATAGACGCGGGCGCGGTTGGGCACGCCGCCGCAGCCGCGAAAATGCGCCACCACGCCGTGCCAGCCGCGCTGCCGCACGGCGTGCATCAGGGCGCGGGCGTAGTGGCTGCCGCTGTCGCCTTCCAAGCCGTGAAACAGCATCACCAAAGGCGCATCGGCCTCGCGGCCGTCGATAAAATCGTAAGCCACTTCGGTTTCGCCGCTGCTGTCGGGCAGCAGTTCGCGGCGGTAGGCCGGCAGCGGCGGCTGGATCAGTTTGGGCCAGATGCTTTGCGCATGCCCGCCGCGCAGCCAGAAGGGGGCGCGGTAGGCGGGCAGTTGGCGGAGCAGGTCGGCAGGCATGGGCAGTATGGTTTCAGGCAGCCTTGCGGTGCGGGTTTAGCGGTCGGGCTGGTAAGGCAGGTCGGGCTGTACATCGGTTTCAAGCAGCGGCAGCGCGCCCCACACATCGCTCATGCGGCCTTTGCCGCACAGGCCGCTGGTGCCCAGACGGCTTAAGACGAAGCGGCTGCCGTCCCAGACATATAGCGATTGCTGGTAGCACTCGCCGAAGGCGCCGTCGGCTTGGCGTGCTTCGATGGCGCCGTGGTAGCGGGCGAGGGCGGTGTTGGGCACGGGCACAAAGCCGATCAGGCGGCTCAGGTCGCTGCTGACCACGGCAAACAGGCGGTTGGCATTGCCGTAATCGCAGGCGGTTTCGGCCAATACGGTGTTGTCGTCCAGCCGATGCAGGGTAAACAGCGGCACTTCTTGGCCGGGGTGGTTGCCGTGATCCAAACGCTGGCAACCGTGGGGCGCCAGGCCGGAGGCCGCGGCAGGGGCGCGCAGCAGGGCGCGCAGGCTCTCGCTTTCGGAAGTGCGGGGCGGCTCGTCGGCGGGCAGCCGGGCGGTGATGACCGGTTTGGACACGGCGGTGCCTTGATAGGCGGCATTGCCGGGATTCAACAGGGCGCCGGGCGTGCCGCTGCGGCCTTGGTAGGCATCCATCTTGTCCAGCACTTCGGCGGCGCCGCGGGTGGAAAGCGTCCATTGTTGGCTGCCGTGGCGGTAGACAATGCTTTGGGCGGGGTTTTCGCGCAGCAGAGCGAGCAGGGTGCCGGCTTGCAGCGGCCGGCCGTTGAGCCGCAGGTTTTCGCGCACTGGCGGATCAAGCGCCAGCAAGGTGTCGGCCGGGCTGGTGGCGCCCGCTTTGCGGCGGATCAATACGGAAACGGGCAGGTGTTCGGTTTGGCCGCTGATGCCGGGGTGGTAGCCGACGGCGGCGCAGTCGCCTACGTTGCTGCATACCAGCAGCCAGTCGCCGCGGGCGAAGCGCAGGCCGTGTGTGCAGTTGGCGGGGCTGCTGCATTGGGAATCGGCTGTGCTCAGGACGATGGTTTTTGCGGCGGCAGGCAGGGCGGCGAAGAGCAGGGCGGAGAGCAGTAAGGGACGCATGGGTAAAGCCTTTCTGTTGTGGTATCGGTGGAGCAGGCATAGATGGCATTACAGCAGAATTGAGGCTACCTGAAAAGCGTGCAGCGGGCGTGGCAGCGGCTTTCAGGTAGCCCGAAACCCCGGCATCCCCTCTGCGGCCGTTTTTGCGATGTGCGTTGGTCTATGCCTTTTGGGGTTGTTCGCTGGCTTGGTCTGGTTTGTGATCAGCCTGTTTTGCAGGGGTTCCGGGCGTTCACGCACTTTGTGCTGCCGGGTCTTGATCGGCACCCGGATTGGGGGCAAAGGTTTCGGCCTGTCGGCAAGAGATTCAAACGTCGCCATCCAGTTGGTCTTGCCGCGCCAAAATGGTGCGTTTGCCGTTGGTGTCGGCGGCGGACACAATGCCTTCGGCTTCCATTTGGTCCACCAGGGTGGCGGCTTTGTTGTAGCCGATGCGCAGATGGCGCTGGATAGAGGAAATGGTGGCTTTCTGGGTGCGCAGCACAATGGCCACCGCTTCGTCGAACAGCGGGTCTTTGTCGCCGCCGCCGTAGCCGCCGTGGGCATTGCTGAACAAATCGTCGCCGCCCACGCCGGCGGTGAGGATGTCTTCCACATAGTCCGGCTCGCCGAAGCCTTTGAGGTATTCCACCACGCCGTGCACTTCTTCGTCGGCCACAAAAGCGCCGTGCACACGCTGCGGATAGCCGGTGCCCGGCGGCAGAAACAGCATATCGCCCTGGCCGAGCAGGTTTTCCGCGCCCATTTGGTCGAGAATGGTGCGGCTGTCCACTTTGCTGGATACTTGAAAGGCAATGCGGGTGGGAATATTGGCCTTAATCAGGCCGGTGATCACGTCCACGCTGGGGCGCTGGGTGGCCAAAATCAGGTGGATGCCGGCGGCGCGGGCTTTTTGTGCGAGGCGGGCAATCAATTCTTCGATTTTCTTGCCGGCGGTCATCATCAAATCGGCGAATTCGTCCACCACCACCACGATAAAGGGCAGTTTTTCCAAAGGTTCGGGCTGATCGGGCGTGAGGCTGAAGGGGTTGGCGATGGTGTCGCCCTGTTCGGCGGCTTCTTTGATTTTCTGGTTGTAGCCGGCCAGATTGCGCACGCCTACATGGCTCATCAGGCGGTAGCGTTTTTCCATTTCGTTCACGCACCAAGTGAGCGCGTTGGCGGCCAGTTTCATGTCGGTCACCACCGGCGCGAGCAGGTGCGGAATGCCTTCGTAAATGGAGAGCTCCAGCATTTTGGGGTCGATCATGATCAGGCGCACTTCGTCGGGCGTGGCCTTAAACAGCATGGAGAGAATCATGCTGTTGACGCCCACCGATTTGCCCGAGCCGGTGGTGCCGGCCACCAAAAGATGCGGTGCTTTGGCTAGGTCGGTGACCACCGGCTGACCGGTGATGTCCTGCCCCAAGGCCAGGGTAAGCTTGGAGGAGCTGTTTTGGAAGGCGGGCGAGTCGAACACTTCGCTCAGGCGGATCATCTGCCGCTTCGGATTGGGCAATTCCAAGCCCATGCAGGTTTTGCCGGGTATGGTTTCCACTACGCGGATGGCGGCCACGCCCAGCGAGCGGGCGAGGTCTTTTTCCAGGTTGATCACCGAATTGCCGCGCACGCCCACATCGGGCTCGATTTCGTAGCGCGTGATCACCGGGCCGGCGTAGGCGTCCACCACCTTCACTTTCACCCGAAATTCGGCCAGTTTTTCTTCGATGGTGATGCCGTTTTCGATCAGCTGTTCTTCCGTCATCGCCGCTTCGCTACTGTATTGGGGCGGCAGCAGCAAATCGTTTACCGGCAGGGCGTATTCGGCAAAGTCGGTAAACGAGGTTTTGGGCGTGTATGCGGCGGCCGGCGCCGATACCGGCCACGCGGCGGCAGGGGCGGTTTCGTCGGCTGCCGCCCAATCGGGTTGCGGCACGCCTTCGGCCAGCGCCTGCTGCCATTCCTTGCCGTCGCCCAATTCGATAAGGGGTTCGGCGGCCGGTGCCAGTTCGCCGAGGGAGAGGTCGGGGCGGAAAGGCAGGCCGCCCGAAGGGGCGTGCACCTGTTCTTCGGGTGCGGCGGGCGATTCGCTGAGCAGGCGGTCGGTAATCGTCCACGGCGGATTGTCGCTGATGTGCACTTGGGCATCGGCCGGCTGTGGCGCATCGGTAAAGGCGGGCGTTTCGGTTTCTGCGGCGGCCGGGCTTTCCGGCGGCAGGTGGCCGTAGGTGTCCGGGCGCTGCTCAAAGGGGGTGAAGCGGGTGGAAATCGGCGCGGACACCGGCTGCTCGGCCGGTACTTTGAGGCTGTAGCTTTGGCCGAGACGGGCGGCGGCGGGAATCACGCTTTCGCGCACGGTGAGGCGCTTGAAGCGGCTGCGTTCGCGGTTGGCCGGAGAGTCGGTTTTGGCCAGGTTGGCCAAAACCTCGTCTTCGCCGATGACGGCCAAATCGGGCATCGGTTGGGCGGCTTCGGCGGCCGCTTGGGCGGCCTGCTGTTGGGCGCGGCGGCTGGCCAGGCGCTGGCGCAGCAGATTGCTGCGGATGTCGTCGTGGCTGATGGTGCGGGGCGGTTCCGCCGGCGGTGCCGGCGGCGCTTCAGGCTCGGCAGGAGCTGGCTGAAAGCCGCCCGGCTGCCGCGGCGGCAGCCGGGGGCTGACCACGGTGGTGCGGTTGCTCTGCGCCCAGCCGCGCTGCATTTTTTCGCGCACATAGCGCAGGGCGGGGTCGTCGGGCGTGATTTCTTCTAAATCGTGCGCGGGGGCAGGTTCGTGTTTGGGCGGCAGGTTGAGCACCACGGTTTCCCGCACCGGTTCGGGTTCGGGCGCGGTTTTGGCGAGCAGGCGGGTGGCTTCGTCCAGCGAAATTTCTTCCGGTTCGGCAGGGGCGGCATCGGTTTCTTCAACGGCCGGTTCCGCCTGCCACAGGCGGCGGGTGGCTTCTTCGAGGGAAATCACCGACAGCTCGGGCGCGGGATGCGACAAATCGGGCTCTGCCGCAGCGGCGGGTGTGTTCGCCCCGCTTGGCTTGTCGTCTGCCGTGTCTGCGGCGGGTGCCTGCCAGTCGGCAGGCAGGGGGCGGGCAGGGGCGGATTGGCCGGCGGGGGGGACAACGGCGGCAGGGGTGTCGGCGGCTTCGTTTTGGAAGATGGGCAGCTCTTCCTGATTATCGGCCTTGCGGCGGCGGGGCTTTTTTTTGTTGGGCGCGGGGCCGAGCTGCTCGATTTTGCGGCGCAGGTCGTCTTGGATTTTTTGGTAGTGCCGTTTGACTTGCTGTTGGCTGCGCTGGTCTTGCACATTCGGGCGGGCGGGCTGCTGCTTGGGCGTATCGGAGCCGTTGGCGGCCGGCGTTGCGCGGCCTTCGTGGCGGCTCAGGTAGGCCAGCTCCATCAGCCATTCGCGTTCTTCTTTGCCGCGCCACCACAGCAAAAAGGCGATGCCGGCCAGCAGCAGAATCAAAATCAGGATGAGAAACATAGATAAGGCAGCTCCGGTTCGCCCAAAAAATGCGGCATTTTAGCGCGTTTTGGGGCGGAATCAAACCGAGGGCCGGCGGGTGTGGCCGCCTTGGGCGGGATGGCGGCGCGGCAGGGGATGGCCGGCTTGGGCGGGCGGATTTTATCGGCGCAAAAACGGTGTTTCAGGTAGCCTGAAGGGCGGCGGAAGCCTATAATGACGTCCTTTTTTCTGCCGGTTTCCTTCATGCAGCTTGCCGATTTCGATTTTGATCTGCCCGAACACCTGATTGCCCAGCATCCGCCCGCCGAACGCGGCGGCAGCCGTTTGCTGGCGGCTCTGCCCGGTCAGCCGCCGCAAGACAGCCGTTTTGCGGACTTGCCGGACTGGCTCTCGCCGGGCGATGTGCTGGTGTTCAACAATACCAAGGTGATGAAGGCGCGTCTGTTCGGCCAAAAGGCCAGCGGCGGGCGCATCGAGGCCTTGGTGGAGCGGGTGGTGGACGCGGAAACCGTGCTGGCGCACGTGCGTTCGTCCAAGCCGCCCAAGCCGGGCACGGCGTTGTGTTTTGAAGGCGGGGTGCGGGCGGTGATGCAGGAGCGTGTAGGAGAATTGTTCTGCCTGCGCTTTGTGCTTTCAGGTAGCCAAACGGTGTACGACATGCTCGAGCGGCACGGCCATTTGCCGCTGCCGCCCTATATCGAGCGGGCGGCGGGCGCGGATGACGACGAGCGCTACCAAACCGTGTATGCCAAGCACCAAGGCGCGGTGGCCGCGCCGACCGCCGGCCTGCACTTTACCGAAGATTTGCTGAGCCGCTTGGCATCGCGCGGCATCGAAACGGCCGAAATCACCCTGCATGTGGGCGCCGGCACCTTCCAGCCGGTGCGGGTGGAAAACATTGCCGAGCACATCATGCACAGCGAGTGGTACCGCATTTCTGAGGACACCGTGCAGGCGGTGGCGGCGGCCAAAGCGCGCGGCGGGCGCGTGTGGGCGGTGGGCACCACGTCTTTGCGCTGTTTGGAATCGGCCGCCGCTTCAGGCAGCCTGCGGGCGGGTGAAGGCGACACCGATATTTTCATCACGCCGGGTTACCGCTTCCGCGTGGCGGACGGTCTGATCACCAATTTCCACCTGCCCAAATCCACTTTATTGATGTTGGTGAGCGCCTTTTCCGGCATGGCGCACATCCGCCGCACCTACCGCCACGCCATCGAGCGGCAATACCGCTTTTTCAGCTATGGCGATGCCATGCTGCTGCTGCACAATGAAGACGGCGGCCGAACGCCGTCCGCTTTTTCAGGTAGCCCTTTATGATGTTGAGCAGCGCTTTCGCCTTCAGCCGCTACGGCCAAATGATGTCCGCCGCAGACGAATTGATGCGCGGTTTTTGGGCGCATACGCCTTATCTGATGATGGCCTTGCTGCTGTTTGCCGTTTTCTGGCTGCTGGCCCAGCTTTTTAAATGGTTTGTCGGCCGCCTGCTCGGCAAGCGCCTGGCGGCGCGGCGCAATGTGCTCTTGCTGTTGAAACGCATCGGCGGCACCGGCATTTTGCTGATCGGCTTTTTGTGCGCCCTGGTGGTGGCCGTGCCCGGTTTCACGCCCGGACAGCTGATCAGCACCTTGGGCATCGGCTCGGTGGCCGTCGGCTTCGCCTTCAAAGACATTCTGCAAAACCTGCTTTCCGGCATTCTGCTGCTGGTAAACGAACCCTTCCGCATCGGCGACAACATCACCTCCAACGGCTTCACCGGCGTGGTGGAAGACGTGCAGATCCGGGCCACCACCCTGCGCGCCGAAGACGGCAGCCGGATTGTGATGCCCAACGCCCAGCTGTTTACCGCACCGATTACCGTACACACCGGCCGGCCGCCGCAGCCGGCCGCGCCCCGACAAACCGACCCCCATTCAGAGGAAATCCCATGATTCAAGAGCAATTAAACCGCCTGGTGCGCCCCGACGCCGACGGCAATTTCGGCCGCCACGGCGGCAAAATCGACCATCCCGAGCTGGCCAAAGCCCTGGCCGAGCTGGAGCAAGGGTTCCGCAACATCATTCAAGACGCCGAATTTACGGCCGAAATGAAACGCCTGCAGGCCACTTATGTCGGCCGTCCCAGCCCGATTTACCACGCCCGCAGCCTGTCGCGCCGCGGTGCGCAAATCTACCTTAAGCGAGAAGACCTCAACCACACCGGCGCCCACAAAATCAACCACTGCCTGGGCGAAGTGCTGTTGGCGAAGAAAATGGGCAAGAAAAAAGTGGTGGCCGAAACCGGAGCCGGCCAGCACGGCGTGGCCTTGGCCACCGCCGCCGCGCTGTTGGGTTTGGAGTGCGAAATCCACATGGGTGTGGTGGACATGGCCAAAGAGCACCCCAACGTATCGCGCATGAAAATCCTCGGTGCCAAGCTGGTGCCGGTGTCCGCCGGCGCGGGCACGCTGAAAGAAGCGGTGGACAGCGCCTTTGCCGCCTACATCCAAGACGTGGAAAACAGCATGTTTGCCATCGGCTCGGTGGTGGGCCCGGCGCCGTATCCCGAAATGGTGGCCTATTTCCAAAGCATCATCGGCCTGGAGGCGCGCGGGCAGTTTCAAAGCCAATACGGCGGCCTGCCCGACGAGGTGGTGGCCTGCGTGGGCGGCGGCTCGAATGCCTTGGGTCTGTTCAACGCCTTTATCGACGATCAGGACGTGGCGCTGGTGGGCGTGGAGCCGGCCGGCGAAGGCCTGGACCGTCCCGGCCGCCATGCCGCCACCCTGACCCTGGGGCAGTTTGGCAATATCCAGGGCTTCAACTGCTACTATCTGCAAGAAGCAGACGGCACGCCGGCCGCCGTGCATTCCATCGCCTCCGGTCTGGACTATCCCGGCGTGGGCCCGCAGCACTGCTACCTGAAAGACATCGGCCGCGGCCGCTACGAAACCGCCACCGATGCTGAATGCCTGGATGCCTTCCTCACCCTGTCGCGCGAAGAAGGCATCATTCCCGCGCTGGAGAGCGCACACGCCCTGGCCTACGCCCTGCGCCGCGCCGCCCAGCTCGACAGCGGCAAACGCCTCTTGGTGAACCTCTCCGGCCGCGGCGACAAAGACATTGATTTTGTTTTGCAGAAACTGGATATTTAGGCGGATTTGTTGGTGATGCAGGCTACCTGAAAAGTTTTCAGGTAGCCTGCATTATTTTGATTGGATACAAGAGCGGCCGGATGATGAATTACTTCCCCCCTGATCAGGTGCCGGCCGTACCGGCGAGCAGAGTATTTCAGGCCGCCCTTCATTTTTGCAAAGCCCGACCATTGGCTTATTTGCCCGTTTTGAGCCAGGCGCGCAGGCGCTTCATCTCAGGAGAAGTTTTCACGGTTTTCAGCGCCACTTCCGCCCCGCATTGCGGGCATTCGGAAGGGCGGGGTATGTAGATCACATCGGAATCCATGCGGAACGGCGGCTGATGCCAAGCGCACCGGCTGCATTGCCACCGCACCCAGTTTTTGCTGGCAAACGGCATGCTGTTTACTCCTTGATAAGCGGGCGAAGCGCTCGATGTCTTCGGGGTAGAGGTGGCCGAGTTTGGCCGTTTTGGGGCGGATATGGGCAAAACGGGCAAAGAGGCGCTGAATCAGAGTGTGGGGCAGGCGGTGGCGAAATACCGCAAGGCGGTGGGGATGACGCAGGCGGAGCTGGCGGAGCGTTTGGATCTGAGTTTGGATGCGGTGTCGCGGCTGGAGCGGGGCAATATCGGTTTGTCGGTGGCCCGTTTGGTGGAGCTTGGCGGAGATTTTCGGCTGCGAGACAGTGGATTTGTTGTCAGACGGCAGCACGCGGCCGAGGGATCAGGCCAGGCAGTTGGAGGCGCGGCTGGTGCAGTTGGGGGAGCAGGAGCGTATGGGCTTGCTGGATTTGGTCAAGCAGATGGTGGCGTGGAAGAGGGGTTGAGCAGCAGCAGCGGGCGTGTAGTAAACAAGGCTACCTGAAAACGGAAGGTTTTCAGGTAGCCTTGTTTTATGGAGGGAGGCGGGCTTCTTTGGGTTTACAGCAGTTCCGTCGGCACGGCCAGCAGGGCTTCGCCGCCGCGGGCGATTTGGGCGGCGTAGGTGTGGATCTGCGGCAGTACGTAGGCGAAGTAGGCGCGGGCGGTGTGGCGGCGGGCGTCGGCAAAGGCTTCGCCGAAGCCGCTGTCGCCGGCGGCCAGATATTCTTCGGCCAGGGCGGCGGCGCCGAGGGTACAGCCCATTTGGTGCAGATAGGCGTGGGCGTTGGCGGCGGCCAGCTCGGGCTTGGCGGTGTATTGGGCGAGGAGGGTGTCCACGCTGCTGCGGGCGGCGGCAAGGGCTTGGCGCAGGGTGTCGGCCAGGCCGGCATCGGCATCGGCCAGCCGCTCGGCCGTGCTTTGGGCTTCGTCCAGCAGGGCGTAGGCGGTGCGGCCTTGGTCGGCGGCGGTTTTGCGGCCCATCAGGTCGAGGGCCTGGATGCCGTTGGTGCCTTCGTAGATGGCGGTGATGCGCACGTCGCGCACCAGTTGGGCGGCGCCGGTTTCTTCGATGTAGCCCATGCCGCCGAATACCTGCATGGCTTGATTGGTGAGTGCGGTGCCGTTGTCGGTGCTCCAGGCTTTGACGATGGGAATCAGGTAGCCCAGGCGCGCTTGGGCGGCTTGGCGGGCGGCGGTATCGGGGTGGTGGTGGGCGAAGTCGATGGCGGCGGCGGCCTGCAGGTAGAGGGCGCGTTGGGCGGCGAGGGTGGCTTTTTGCACCAGCAGCATGCGGCGCACGTCGGGATGGCGGATGATGGCCACCGCGCCGCTGCCGCCGGCGATGCTGCGGCTCTGCACGCGCTCTTTGGCGTAGGCCAAGGCGTGCTGGTAGGCGCGTTCGGCCACGGCATGGCCTTCGATGCCCACGCCGAGGCGGGCGTGGTTCATCATGGTGAACATATAGGCCAAGCCCTGGCCGGCTTCGCCGACGAGGTAGCCTTCGGCGTCTTCAAACTGCATCACGCAGGTGGGGCTGGCGTGGATGCCGAGTTTGTGTTCGAGCATCACGGCGTGGGCGTTGTTGCGCGCACCCAGGCTGCCGTCTTCGTTCACCAAGTATTTGGGCACGATAAAGAGGGAAATGCCTTTCACGCCGGCGGGGGCGTCGGGCAGGCGGGCAAGCACCAGATGGACGATGTTTTCGGTCAGCTCGTGGTCGCCCCAGGTGATGAAGATTTTCTGGCCGCTGATGCGGTAGGCGCCGTTGCCGTTCGGCACGGCTTTGGCGGCCACTTGAGCCAGATCGGTGCCGGCTTGGGGCTCGGTCAGGTTCATGGTGCCGCTCCAGCGGCATTCGCACATCGGCGGCAGGAAGCGTTGTTTTTGTTCTTCCGAGGCGTGGGTGGCGATGGCTTCGACTGCGCCCAAGGTGAGCATGGGCAGCAGGGAGAAGGCCAGGTTGGCCGAGCACCACATTTCTTCGCAGGCTGCGGCCACGGCGGCGGGCAGTCCTTGGCCGCCGTATTCGGCCGGGGCGCGCACCCCCGCCCAGCCGGCTTCGCGGTAGGCTTGGAAGGCGGCGGCCAAATCGGGATGCACGGCCACTCGGCCGTCTTTCAAAACGGCGCCGTTTAAGTCGCCGGTGCGGTTGGTGGGTGCCAGCACTTCTTCGGCAAACTTGGCGGCTTCTTCCAGCACGGCGGCGGCGGTGTCTTCATCCAGTCCGCTGTCGCTGTGGGCCAGTATCTCGGTTAGGCGGCCGTGGGTGCGCAGGGCGAACAGCAGTTCGTTAACGGGGGCGCGGTAGTTCATGCTTTCTCCTTTGCGGGGGTGTTATGGCTTGGGGGTTTGAAGCTGGGCAGCATAGCAAAGGGTGCGGTGCTTGCAAAGGCGAAAAGCCGATGATCTGCTCCAGTTTTCGGGCAGGGCGGTACTGTGCGCCATGGCTGTTTGCGGGGCAGCGCTAAAGCGGGAATCGGCTTATAATCCGCCCTTTGTTTTTGCGTGTGGAATGATATGGACGACCGCCAGTTGCTGCGTTACAGCCGCCATATTTTGTTGGACGAAATCGGCATCGAGGGCCAGCAGAAGCTTTTGGACGCCACGGTGCTCGTGCTCGGCTGCGGCGGCTTGGGTGCGGCCGCGCTGCCGTATCTGGCCGCCGCCGGCGTGGGCCGCTTGCTGATTGCCGACCACGATGCGGTGGACGACACCAATCTGCAGCGCCAAATCACCTACGCCGAAGCCGACATCGGCCGCGCCAAAACCGAAAGCATGGCAGGCTACCTGAAACGGTTGAATGCCGGCTGCCGTGTGGAAACACACGGCCGTTTGGATGAAGACAGCCTGCGCCGTCTGCTGCCGCAATGCGGTGTGGCCTTGGACTGTAGTGACAATTTCGCCGCCCGCCAAGCCTTGAATGCCGCCGCTTGCGCCACCCGCACGCCGCTGGTTTCCGGCGCGGCGGTGCGTTTTGAAGGGCAGGTGGCGGTGTACCGTCCCGACCAAGACGGCCAGCCCTGCTATGCCTGCCTGTTTGACGGCGAGCAGGCGGATGACGGTGCCTGCGCCACTTTCGGCGTGTTCGCGCCTTTGGTGGGCATCATCGGCACCACGCAGGCGGCGGAGGCTTTGAAAGTATTGATGGGTCTGCCGGTAGAGAGCGGGGTGCTGCGTTGCTACCAAGCTTTAAGCGGAGAATGGCGGCATTTCCGTTTGCGGCGGCATCCCGAGTGCCGGGTGTGCGGCGGACGGTGAACGGTGGGAAGGCAAACAGGCTACCTGAAAGCTTTTCAGGTAGCCTGTTTGGCATGGCTATTTAAGAAAGCACGATACAGCGTTGGCTGCGCCTTGCCGTATTGTCTGCACCGTCTGCGGCTTGCCGCCTTGTCTCCTTGTTATCCGACTATTAAAAGCGGTTTAGAAGTCAAAATCCATCTGTTCCGGCAATTCGATTTGCGGGGCGTTTTTCTCTGCGGCCAGCTGCAACAGTTTGCGCTTGCGCAGGCGGCACAGGCGCAGTACGTTCTGTTTTTGCGCATCCGTCAGCTTCAGCCAATACAGGCGCTCTTCGCGGCTGCGCAAACAGCCTTTGCAGTAGCCCTTGCTATTCGCCTGGCAGATGCCGATGCAGGGGCTGGGAATGCTGAAAAATTCGAGTTGTTCCATGATGGCGCGGCAAGCAGGCGGCGGGAAAACCGTATTGTAAGCGAAACCGTGCGCTGCGGCAGCGGTGGTGGCCTATGCTGCGGCTTTTATCCGGCAAAGGGAAAGTGATAAAATCCGCCCCCTGAAAAATTCACATCTAAACAGGAAAAATTATGGCCGGCCACAGTAAATGGGCGAACATCCAGCACAAAAAAGCCCGCGTTGACGCCAAACGCGGCAAAATTTTTACCCGATTGATTAAAGAAATCACGGTTGCCGCGCGTTTGGGCGGCGGCGACCCCGCTGCCAACCCGCGCCTGCGTTTGGCGATGGACAAAGCGTGGGACGCCAATATGCCCAAAGACAATGTGCAGCGCGCCATCGACAAAGGCACGGGCAATCTGGAAGGCGTGGACTATATCGAGCTGCGCTACGAAGGCTACGGCATCGGCGGTGCCGCGCTGATGGTGGACTGCATGACCGACAATAAAACCCGCACCGTGGCCGATGTGCGGCATGCCTTCAACAAATACGGCGGCAATTTGGGCACCGACGGCTGCGTGGCTTTCAATTTTGCGCATCAGGGTTATTTGGTGTACGCCGATGCCGATGAAGACGCTTTGATGGAGGCGGCGTTGGAGGCGGGCGCGGAAGATGTGTTGGCCGATGAAGACGGCATCATCGAGGTGGTGACTGCGCCGCACGATTGGGCGCAGGTGAAAGCCGCTTTGGAGGCGGCCGGCTTTCAATCGCAAGACGGAGATGTCACCATGCGGGCGCAAAACGAAACCGTGCTCAGCGGCGAAGAGGCGGCCAAGATGAAAAAGCTGATCGATGCTTTGGAAGACTTGGACGATGTGCAAAACGTTTATACTTCGGCCGTATTGCAGTTTGACGAATAAATGCCGGCGCAGGCAGGCTAAGGGCTACCTGAAAGGCTTTCAGGTAGCCTGTTTTGCAGGCCGGGCGGCGCTTTTGTTTTGCTTGGCGAAACCTTTGTTTGCGCTTGCGGAATTTTGATTGACACCGCCGCACGGGAAGCGTACCTTACACCCGTTTTACCCTATTGCCCGCCGCTGCTTTTCAGGTAGCCTGAAAGGCGGCGGTTTAAGCATTATTCCACTGTTGTGACGATTTTAATGAAAAGGAGACCCTGATGACTGCAACAGCCGAACTGAACCAACAACGCCAAGCCGTTTTGCCCAAAGGCTTGGGCGTGATGTGCGACTTCTTCATCGACAAAGCGCGCAATGCCGAGCTGTGGACCATCGAAGGCAAACGTTATATCGATTTCGCCGGCGGCATCGGTGTATTGAACACCGGCCACCTGCACCCGAAAGTGCAGAAAGCCGTAGCCGAGCAGCTGGAAAAATTCAGCCACACCTGCTACCAAGTGGTGCCCTATGCCCTCTACGGCAAAGTGGCCGAGCGCATTGCCCAAGCCGCACCGGTAGGCGGTGCCGCCAAAACCTTCTTCGTCACCACCGGCGCCGAAGCGGTGGAAAACGCCATTAAAATCGCGCGCGCCAAAACCGGCCGCCGCGCCGTGATCGCCTTCCAAGGCGCCTTCCACGGCCGCACCAACTTCACCCTGGGCCTGACCGGCAAAGTGGCGCCCTACAAACTGAACTTCGGCCCCTTCCCCGGCGACATCTACCACATCCCGTTCCCGAACAAGCTGCACAACATCAGCGAAGAAGAATCCCTGAACGCGTTGAACAAACTGTTGAAAGTGGATGTGGCGCCCAGCGATGTGGCCGCCATCATCATCGAGCCGGTACAGGGCGAGGGCGGTTTCAACGTGGCGCCGTTCGGCTTCCTGAAAGAATTGCGCAAACTGTGCGACGAGCACGGCATCACCCTGATTTTCGACGAAGTGCAGTCCGGTTTCGCCCGTACCGGCAAACTGTTCGCCACCGAGCACACCGGCGTGGCCCCCGATCTGATCACCTTGGCCAAATCGCTGGCCGGCGGTTTCCCGTTGTCTGCCGTGGTGGGCAAAGCCGAGTTCATGGATGCGCCGCTGCCGGGCGGTTTGGGCGGCACTTATGCCGGCAACCCTTTGGCGCTGGCCGCCGCCGATGCGGTAATGGACGTGATCGAAGAAGAGAAGCTCAACGAACGTGCCAACGTATTGGGCGACAAAGTAAAAGCCGTGTTCGAAAAACTGAAGGCCGACATTCCGCAAATTGCCGACATCCGCGGTTTGGGCGGCATGGTGGCGGTGGAGTTCATGAACAACGGCCAGCCCGATGCCGATCTGCCAAAAAAAGCGCAAACCATCGCTTTGGAAAACGGCCTGATCGTCCTCACCACCGGCATGTACTACAACGTGATCCGCTTCCTGTTCCCGCTGACCATCGAAGACCAGGTATTCGAAGAAGCCATGGGCATTTTGGAAAACGCCCTGCGCCAAGCCGCCAAGGCCTGAGCATAGGCGCAAAAGGCTACCTGAAAGATACACGGCTTGCCGTAGCGCTGCTTTCAGGTAGCCTTTCTTGATGAATAAGGGCGCCAGGGATGCGGCTTTTGCCGGCGTTGATTCGCCGGTTGCCGCCGCCCGAAGCGCATTGAATTGTTCCGATGCCGAGGAAACCCACATGATTAGCCAACTCAAAGACCCCTCTCTGTTCAAAACCCAATGCTATATCGACGGCCGATGGTGCGATGCCGACAACGGCGCCACCATCGAAGTGACCAACCCCGCCACCGGAGAAGTGCTGGGCAGCGTGCCGAAAATGGGCCGCGCCGAAGCCAAACGTGCGGTGGATGCCGCGCAAAAAGCGCTGAAAGCCTGGCAGAACAAACCGGCCAAAGAGCGCAGCAACATCTTGCGCAAATGGTTCAACCTGATGATGGAGGCCCAGGAAGATTTGGGCATCCTGCTCACTCTGGAGCAAGGCAAACCCTTGGCCGAAGCCAAAGGCGAAATCGCCTACGGCGCTTCTTATTTCGAATGGTATGCCGAAGAAGCCAAGCGCATTTACGGCGACACCATTCCCGGCCCCTCGCCCGACAAACGCGTGCTGGTGCTCAAACAGCCCATCGGCGTATGCGCGGCGATTACGCCGTGGAACTTCCCCAACGCCATGATCACCCGCAAAGCCGCGCCCGCCTTGGCCGCCGGTTGTACTTTCGTGGTTCGCCCCGCCTCGCAAACCCCGTTCTCGGCCTTGGCGATTGCCGTGCTGGCCGAGCGTGCCGGCGTGCCGGCCGGCGTGTTCAGCGTGCTCACCGGCAGCTCCACCGAAATCGGCGAAGTGTTCACCAAAGACGATATTGTGAAGAAGTTCAGCTTCACCGGCTCCACCGAAGTGGGTCGTCTGCTGCAGGAACAATGTGCTTCCACCATCAAGAAAACCTCGATGGAATTGGGCGGCAATGCGCCGTTCATCGTGTTCAACGATGCCGACATCGATGCCGCCGTACAGGGCGCGATGGCGTGCAAATTCCGCAACGCCGGCCAAACCTGTGTTTGCGCCAACCGCATCTACGCCCAAAGCGGCATTTACGACGAATTCGTGGCCAAGCTGACGGCGGCGGTGCACGGTTTGAAAATCGGCAACGGCTTGGCCGAAGGCGTGAATTTCGGCCCGGTCATCGACAAAAACGCCGTGGCCAAAGTGGAAGAGCACATTGCCGACGCGGTAGCCAAAGGCGCCGAAATCGTGACCGGAGGCAAACGCCATGCGGCCGGCGAGCTCTTCTTCGAACCCACCATCGTGCGTAACGCCACGCCCGATATGAAAGTGGCGCGCGAAGAAACCTTCGGCCCGCTGGCGCCGGTATTCAAATTTGAAACCGAGGAAGAAGTGTTGGGCTATGCCAACGATACCGAATTCGGCCTGGCTTCCTACTTCTATGCCCGCGACATCGGCACCATCACCCGCGTATCCGAAGGTTTGGAATACGGCATGGTGGGCGTGAACACCGGCATCCTCTCCAACGAAGCCGCGCCCTTCGGCGGCGTGAAACAGTCCGGCCTCGGCCGCGAAGGTTCCAAATACGGCATGGACGATTATGTGGAACTGAAATATGTGTTGGTGACCATCTGAGCCGGCCGCACATAGATAAAGTCCTTATCGGTAACAGGCTACCTGTATAGTCCCGCCATTATCTGGCATGGATTTATTCTAAAGCGTT